>NZ_JAUYGL010000234.1 GCF_030689745.1 Devosia sp. | reverse complement strand
ACTCGGACATTGGGTGATTGAGTGCATCCTTTGCGTGTCCGAACACACAAGGTGTCCGCCCCCAAAAGCGCGAGACGCTTCTTGCGAATGAGTTGCAATTGCATTACACACAAAAGCTGGATTACCCCGGAGCGTTTGATGCGTCGTCTTCTGTTGTCGATTTTGTTGCTGCCCGCGGTCATTCTGGCAGCGTTGCCTGCCTTGGCCCAGGATGGGGACGCCAAACGCCTCAAGGTCATCACCAGCTTCACCATCATTGCCGATATGGCGCAGAACGTAGCCGGCGATGCGGCGGATGTGGTCTCGATCACCAAGCCCGGCGCCGAGATCCACAACTACCAGCCCACCCCCGGCGATCTGATCGGCGCCCAGGATGCGGACCTGGTCCTGTGGAACGGGCTCAATCTCGAACAGTGGTTCGAGCGGTTCCTGGCCAATCTGGGCGATGTGCCCTCGGTCGTCATCACCAGTGGCATTGAGCCCATGGGCATTGGCGATGGCCCCTACGCTGGCAAGCCCAACCCCCATGCATGGATGTCGCCCACCGACGCACTCATCTATGTCGAGAACATTCGGGCCGCGCTGGTAAGCGCAGACCCGGCCAACGCGAAGACCTACAATGCCAATGCTGCGGCCTATGCCGCCGAGATCACCGCCACCGTCGCCCCGATCCGTGCCGCCATCGCCGCCATTCCCGAGCAACGCCGCTGGCTCGCCACCTCCGAGGGTGCCTTCTCCTATCTGACGCGCGATTTCGGGCTCAAGGAACTCTATTTGTGGCCGATCAACGCCGACCAGCAGGGCACGCCGCAGCAGGTGCGCCACGTGATCGATCAGGTTCGGGCCAATGCTGTGCCGGCAATCTTCTCGGAATCCACGATCTCGCCCAAGCCGGCCCAGCAGGTCGCCCGCGAAACCGGCATTGCCTATGGTGGTGTGCTTTACGTGGATTCGCTGTCTGAACCGGGCGGCCCGGTGCCGACCTATCTCGATCTGCTCTCGGTCACCACCAGCACCATTGTCGAGGGCCTCACACCATGAGCGCTACCACTGCTCTCGGTCTGGCTGTCCGTGACATCACGGTCGCCTATCGCAATGGCACCACCGCCATCAGGCAGGCCAGCTTCACCATTCCGCGTGGCTCGATCACCGCTCTGGTGGGGGTCAACGGCTCGGGCAAGTCCACCCTGTTCAAGGCTATTATGGGCTTTGTGCCGCTGGCTGGCGGTACGGTTGATATCCTGGGACTGCCCGGCAGGCAGGCGCTCAAGCAAAACCTCGTCGCCTATGTGCCACAGTCCGAAGACGTCGACTGGAATTTCCCGGTATTGGTGGAAGACGTGGTGATGATGGGCCGCTATGGCCATATGGGCATGCTGCGCCGGCCCAGACCTGATGATCACGCCATGGTCACCCAGGCGCTGCAGCGCGTGAACCTGCTCGAATTCCGCCATCGCCAGATCGGTGAGCTGTCCGGCGGCCAGAAGAAGCGCGTCTTCCTCGCGCGGGCGCTGGCCCAGCAGAGCGAAGTCATCCTGCTTGACGAGCCGTTCACCGGCGTTGACGTGCAGACCGAGGATGCCATTGTTGCTCTGCTGCGCGACTTGCGCGACGAGGGCAAGGTGATGCTGGTCTCCACCCACAATCTTGGCTCGGTCCCTGAATTCTGCGACCGCACCGTGTTGGTCAAAGGCACTGTGCTGGCCTTCGGCCCGACCAGTGAAATCTTCACCCGCGAATGGCTTGAAGTCACCTTTGGTGGCGCGCTGCGCCACTTCGTGCTGGCCGGCGCCGGCCTGCATGATGACGACGATCCGCGCCACCTTACCGTCATCACCGACGACGAGCGGCCGCTCGTCATGTATGGCGAAAAGGGCAAGATGACCACGCGCCAGTCTGACCCGGTCGACAGCAATGATTGAGACGCTGCTACTGCCGTTCCACTACCACTACATGATCAACGCCATGTGGGTTTCGGCGCTGGTTGGCGGCGTCTGCGCCTTCCTATCGGCCTATCTGATGCTCAAGGGCTGGTCGCTGATCGGCGATGCACTGAGCCATTCCATCGTCCCAGGGGTGGCCGGCGCCTATATGCTGGGCCTGCCCTTCTCCATCGGCGCCTTCTTCTCGGGTGGTCTTGCCGCGGCAGCCATGCTGTTTCTCACCCAGCGCACCAAGCTCAAGGAAGATGCCGTCATCGGGTTGATCTTCACCGCATTTTTCGGGCTGGGTCTGTTCATGATCTCGCTGTCGCCCACCTCGGTGAACATCCAGACCATCGTCATGGGCAATATCCTGGCTGTTACCCCCGAGGACACCATTCAATTGGTGATCATCGCGGTGGTGACTCTGGTGGTCATGTTCTTCATCTGGAAAGACCTGATGGTCACCTTCTTTGACGAGAGCCATGCCCGCACCATCGGGCTCAATCCGCCGCTGCTGCGGGTGGTGTTCTTCACCCTGCTGGCTGCCTGCACCGTCGCGGCCATGCAGACCGTCGGCGCCTTCCTCGTCATCGCCATGGTGGTGACGCCCGGCGCCACCGCCTATCTGCTGACCGACCGCTTCCCGCGCCTGATCCTGATTGCCATCGCGGTGGGCACGCTCTCCGCGCTGTTTGGCGCCTATATTTCCTTCTTTCTCGATGGTGCGACCGGCGGCGTCATCGTCGTACTGCAGACGGCGGTCTTCCTCACTGCCTTCGTCTTTGCCCCCAAACACGGCATGCTGGCTGCCCGGCGCCGCCGCGACGCCAATATCGCCGGCGAGGTCGCGCCATGAACGAGTTCCTGATCTACGCGCTCTGGCCGTTCCAGTTTCCCTTCATGACCAACGCCATGCTGATCGCCGTCATGGTCGCGGTGCCTACCGCCCTGCTGAGCTGTTTCCTCGTGCTCAAAGGCTGGTCGCTGATGGGCGATGCCATCTCCCATGCCGTGCTGCCCGGCGTGGTACTGGCCTATATTGTCGGCCTGCCGCTGGGGGTGGGCGCCTTTGCCGCCGGCATGGGCTGTGCCCTGGCGGTGGGTTTCCTCAAGGAAAACAGCCGCATCAAGGAAGACACCGTCATGGGTGTGGTGTTTTCGGGTCTGTTTGGTCTGGGCATTGTGCTCTACACCTCGATCGAGACCGATGTGCATCTCGATCACATCCTGTTCGGTGACATTCTGGGCATCAGCACGGGCGATCTGATCCAGACCGGCATGATTGCCCTGGTTGTCACCCTGATCGTGCTGGCCAAATGGCGCGATTTGCTGCTGTTCATCTTTGATCCGCAACAGGCCGGCGCCATCGGCCTGCCGGTACGCGTGCTGCATTATGGGCTATTGGTGTTGCTGTCGCTGACCATTGTTGCGGCGCTGACCGCCGTCGGTATTGTGCTGGTCATTGCCCTGCTGGTCGCCCCCGGCGCCATCGCCTTTCTCATCTCCAAACGGTTCGCGCCGATGATGCTGATTGCGGTTACCATCTCGGTATTGAGTTCCCTGGCTGGCATCTATCTCAGCTTCTTCATCGACTCGGCGCCGGCGCCGACCATCGTGCTGCTGATGAGCGCCACCTTCATCGTGACCTTCATCGTCACCACGACGCGGCGGCCCGCGCGACTTGCTCTGCCTGTTTGAGGGGCAAATGATGCGCTGTGTCGTGCATGGTCCGACCCATCAGGGACGCGTTGGTGCGCCACAAATGGGAGACGAGAAGGCAGCGACCGCGATGGCTTTACGGTATTTTCTTGTCGAGCGCCGCGCGCAGCTGGGCGCTCGGGGTGAAGATCACCGTGCGGCGGGGCGAAATGCGGTGCGCCGTCCCGGTGCGGGGATTGCGCCCCAGCCGTTCGGCGCGCTCGCGCACCTGCAATGAACCAAACGCCGTCAGCTTGACGTTTTCGCCCTCCATCAGGGCTTTCCGCATTAAGGCAAACATCGCCTCGCCCACCGCCGCAACATCGGCTTTGCTCGATCCTGTCCGCCGGGCCGCGGCCTCGGAAAGCCTCGCGCGGGTTATTGTTTCTGTCACAATGGCTGTTCCTCCGACGGTTAAGTTCATAAGAAGAATTTAAAGCGCTGTCCAGAGTTTGCCGCTGTTCACAAATATGAATGACGCCATCAAGTTAAGTTGACATATTTTAGAATGATTATAAGCTGGGCACAGGCATCAATCACGCCTGTCCGAGTTCGAAGCTAGGACTACTGCGCTATTAATCGCGCAAGGTGTCTCCAGAAAGGTCCAAACGTGCGCCTGACCCGCCAATCCAATTACGCGATCCGTGCCCTGGTCTATTGTGCCGTCAATGAGCCCGGCCTGAGCCGTGTGGCCGACATTGCGCGTGCTTACAATATTTCCGAACTGTTCTTGTTCAAACTGATCAAACCCTTGGTCGAAAATGGCCTTCTGGCCACGGTGCGTGGCCGCAATGGCGGGATCAAGCTGGGTAAGCCGGCCGATGAGATCACCTTGCTGGACACCATCCGACTGACGGAAGAAAATTTCGCCCTGGCGGAGTGTTTTGAGGATGGTGCCGATTGCCCTTTGATCGGCGAATGCGATCTTAACGGGGCCTTGCGCGAAGCGCTGGGTGCCTTCTTTGAAGTTCTGGCAAGCTACACCATCGCCGATCTCGCCAGCAAGAAGCGCTCGATTCGTGATCGCCTCGGGCTAACGGCCCTCGATCTCGTGACCGAGACGGCGCATTAATGCGTTTGCCTATAAGATGAGTTTGACAGTCAAGTTATAATGTGGTTGTCTCCGGTCATCGCGCAGCATGGGTTGATCCAGCAGGATCTGCCGATCCTAGCGGCGCTGCCATGACGGGGCTTGCTGCTACCGTCTCCCCGGGCTGGTCAGGGTCCTCAACACCCTGACCAGCCTATTTTGCTGGCGGCCCAAGCGCGGCCACCGTCAGCCTTCCCTTTATCCTCGGCCTATGCTCTATCCGCCCCATGGCTCCAGCACCCCTTCTCTCGCTTCAGAATATTCAACTCACCTTCGGCGGCACAAGGCTGCTTGAGGGGGCCGATCTTATTGTCTCGCCCGGCCAGCGCATCGCGCTGGTGGGCCGCAATGGTTCGGGCAAGTCAACGCTCCTCAAGATCGCCTCGGGCGAGGTCGCCTTCGACAGCGGGCTGCGGTTTGTTGAGCCCGGCGCCACCCTGCGCTACCTGCCGCAGGAGCCCGACCTGTCCGCCTATGCCACGACGCTGGACTATGTCGAAGCCGGCCTGGGGCCAGGGGATGACGAGTATCGCGCGCAATACCTGCTGAGCTCGCTCGGGCTGACCGGCGCCGAGGATCCCAAGACGCTGTCGGGTGGTGAAGCGCGCCGCGCCGCTCTGGCGCGTGTGCTGGCACCCAAGCCCGACATCCTGCTGCTCGACGAGCCGACCAACCACCTCGACCTGCCGGTCATTGAATGGCTCCAGTCCGAACTCGATTCCATGCGCTCGGCCATGGTGCTGATCAGCCATGACCGGCGGTTTCTCAGCGATCTGACGCGCTCCACCGTCTGGCTTGATCGCGGCGTCACGCGGCGCCTGGACAAGGGCTTTGGCCATTTTGAGGCCTGGCGGGATCAGGTGCTCGAAGAAGAAGAGCGCGATCGGCACAAGCTCGACCGCCAGATTGTGCGCGAAGAACACTGGGTACGCTATGGCGTGACCGCGCGCCGCAAGCGCAATGTCGGCCGGATGGAGCGTCTGGCGGGGTTGCGCCAGGATCGGCGTGAACAGCGCAAGGTCACCGGCTCGGTCAATATGCAGGTTTCCGAAGGCCGTACCTCCGGCGCCCTGGTTGTCGAAGCGGAAAATATTTCCAAGACCTATGGTGAGCGCACCATAGTCGCCGATTTTTCCACCCGCGTGCTGCGCGGCGACCGGATCGGCATTGTCGGCCCCAATGGGGCTGGCAAGACCACACTGATCAAGATGCTGACCGGCATGCTCAAGCCCGATACGGGTACCATCAAGCTGGGCTCGGCGCTCGAACTGGCCATGCTCGATCAGGGCCGTGCCAAGCTCGACCCTGATACCAGGCTGCGAGACGCGCTGACCGGTGGAGGCTCCGACACGCTGCAGATCAATGGTCAGCCCAAGCATGTCGTGGGCTATATGAAGGACTTCCTGTTCAACCCCGAACAGGCCAATACGCCGATCGGCAAGTTGTCGGGTGGCGAGCGCGCCCGTGTCGCGCTGGCCCGGGCGCTGTCGCTGCCGTCCAATTTCCTGGTGCTTGATGAGCCGACCAACGATCTTGACCTGGAAACGCTCGATCTGCTTGAGGAAATGGTCGCCGAATATGCCGGTACCGTTATCGTTGTCAGCCACGATCGCGACTTTCTCGACCGTGTCGCGACCTCGGTGATCATTGCCGAAGGCAATGGTGATTGGACCGAGTATGCCGGTGGCTATTCCGACATGGTGATCCAGCGTGGCGAAGGCGTTCAGGCGCGCAGCGCGGCCAAGCCGCACCGCCCGGGCAAGACCGCCATGGCGCCCATTGCCGTGACCGCGCCAGCGGCCAAGCGCAAAATGTCGTTCAAGGAAAAGCACGCGCTCGAAACACTGCCCCAGCAGATCGAGGAGCTTGAGGTCCGTATTGCCGCGATCAATGCGGCGCTGGTTGCGCCCGATCTCTACACCAGGGATCCCGATGCTTTTGCCCGCCATTCCCAGGATCTGATCGCTGCCGAGGCCAAGCGCGCCAAGGCAGAAGAGCGCTGGATGGAGCTTGAACTGCTGCGCGAGGAACTGGAAGGCTAGGCTTCAGTCTTTCCAGTCGAACACCGGCTCGACCAGCGCCTGCAACGCATCAGTCGCGCCGCCAATGCGCCGCAACAGCAATGAGCCCAGCAGGCGGCCGGCGCCGATAAAATCCTCGAATACCGTTTCGGCACCGGGCTGGAACTGGGCAAACAATTGCGATGACTGCTTGGTCACCACATGCACGTCCCGGCCCACCTTGAGCCCGGCCTCGGTGATGCCACTGATGACGGCCAGTGCCGAGACTTCCGAGGCACACACCCAGCCATCGGGCCCGTCCGGCCGCCTGGACCGTTTGATAACATAGCTGCGGATGGCATCTGCTGCGCTGCCCAGATTGACGTCAGCGGCGAACTCATGGTCGATTCCGCCATCGAGTGCCGCCCGCGCCATCCCCGCTTTGAGATGCTCGGTATAGGTCAGCGCGCTGTCCGGCAGCACAATCGAAACCTTGCGACACCCCTTGGCGATCAGGCGCTGTACGGCGCCATAGGCATAGGCCTCATTGTTGAAATCGACCCAGGGATGGGCGTCGGGCCATTTGCTGCGACCGTGGCTGACGAAGGGAAACTCATTGTCGATGAGAAACCGCGTCCGCTCATCGAAGGCTTCGGATTTGGAAAAGATCACCCCATCGGCCATGCGGTTGCGGACAATGTGCTTGATTGGCTCGATGGGCGCCACATTGCGGAACAAGGGGGTAATGACCAGGTGATAGGCGGTGCCGCGCAGGGCCTCGGTGAGCCCGCCCACTATCGAACTGCCAAAGCCATAGATCTGCTCGTCGGGCTCCAGCACCAGAGCAATGACATTGGTGCGTCCGGTTTTCAGGCGCAGCGCGGCGCGGTCGGGCAAATATCCCACCTCGGCCGCCACTTTCTGCACGCGGTCGCGCGTATCCTGTGACAGTTCCGGCGCATTGTTGAGGGCGCGCGAGATTGTGGTGACCGCGAACCCGGTCATTTGCGCGATGGTCTTCAGCGTTGGCTTGCCGGACGGCTTGACACCGCGCTTGCCCGCTCCCGCGGGCAGGTCGTCTTCGGACACTTTTGATACCCCTCGGTCCCAACCATGCAGGCAGGACGCAATCAGGGTGTGACAACACCAGATTGTCCGCTTGATTACAAGCACTTGCGCAAGGCAACAGGCTGTGACCGAAGTTTGGCAAAACCGGATCAATTGTGTCCAATTATCGTTCTGCGACGAAAGTCGAGCAGGATTTTCCTGATTTTAGGCGCTCAATGGTGCTTGGTGCGCTAGTATTCCCAAGAAAACGGGCCTATGTTTTCCGTGTTGCATCGGTAATCGCCGATGTTGTGCTGTCGCCAACCCGCAGGAAAGGAATGAAGATGACACCATCAACTACCTTCACCATCCATGCCGGTTCGGCTCTCGTACGCACCAAACTGCAAAGCGTAAAACGCTGGCTGGGACGCTGTCACTCGAAACGAATGTGATCCGTCACTCGTTCGACTCACAAGTCTGATAAACCCTCAGTGTCGCCGGTCGGATGGTGCAGAGCATGCCCATCCCGCCACGTTGCACCGACGCGCAAGCAGAGATTTGATCATGCAGGAAAGCAATTTAGATAAGGCCAAGGCCCACAAGCCGGTGGTTATTGAAGTCGGCGGTGAGCCACTTGGAGTGGTCGTTCCGCATGCCGATGGCTATCGGTTTCTCGCGGTCAAGCTGCCGGCCTTTGCCATTGATGGGCAACAATTCGACACGGTCGAAAAGGCGCATTTCGCCGTTTCCCAGGCTGTGCGCAAGAACGGCGCCGACGCCGCCTGATCAGCTATGTGCGAATCGCGATCTGCGGCGCTCTGCTAATGGAGCGGCGTCGCAGACCCGAATGGTAGCGGCGGGATTTCAATCATCATTGGTGGCGTTGAGCTCGTCGGGGCGCTTGCCCTCTGCCGCCGGCGGGGGTGGATCAAGTGCCTCATCGACCGCACCCGCCAGGGCGTCGACATCAATCCGTGCAGTATCCGTGTGGGCCTGCCGGTTCAATTCGGCCTCAATGGCCGTCGCTATGGCGCTCCGGCGCGGGCCATCATCCATTGCCATCGATGGAAATCCCCTGCTCATCTACCCGCACCTCAATGCCTGGCTGGGCTTGCTGCTGCTGATAGCTGTAAATGGCAAAGCCGACCACCGCGATGAGCAAGATTGCGATCACGGCATATAGTCCATTGCGGCTCATAGAAAACTCCTGACGCTTGTTCAACTCACAACAACGCGGGACAGCCCAATTGGTTCACCGCGGTGTTAATCCTGTGCAGCGATGGTGCGCAGCGCCATCACAAAGGCGGTGACACCTATCGCCACCCCTCCCGAATTGTCGATGATGATGGGGTTGATGCCACTGGGCACGGCGGGGCTTTCGCGGGCCAGGCGCGCCGTGATTTGATCGCCATTTTCGCGACCGCGCTGGATCAGCCGCTCGGTACGCCGTGAAATCTCGGCCGTGATCAGCACAACCGAACAGGCGGGATATCTGGTGCGCGCCTGGGCCACCACATGGCGCGCGACATTGGCAACCACGACCTTGCCCAGCGCCAGATCGGTGTCCACACTGATCGGCAGCCCGTAGCGCCGGTCATGGGCGTCCCAGCACAGGCAAAATCGGCCGACGGCCTCGGCACTTTCAAACGCGCCGGGCTCGATGGCGTCATGTTCTTCGAACTCGATGCCTGCCGGCATGCGCACCACGCGCCGCACAAAGACGAAGCGCTGGTCACTGGCCAGAGCGTGTCGGGCGCCCTTGATCAGCGTGTCCTTGCCGACCCCGGAGGGGCCGACGACCAGAACAAGCGAACCGAGTGGTCGCCGCGCCATGACCTAGCTTACCCTTACGCCTTGTCGCCAAACGCCCCGCACCACTGGCAAGCCGCCGATCACCCGCACCCGCACCAGATCGGCACGCTTGCCGATGGCAATCTCGCCCCGGTCGGCCAGGCCTGCGGCTTTAGCCGGATTGACGGTGACCATGGCCAGGGCCTGTGGCAGTGCCATGCCCTCCACCCGCTGCGGCAACATGAAGGCCGCCTGCAGCATGGCAAAGGGCACATAATCTGAACTCAGAATATCCAACAGGCCTGCCCGCACCAGATCGGTTGCCGAGACATTGCCAGAATGGGATCTGCCACGCACCACGTTTGGCGCCCCCATCAAGATGGCCTGGCCGCCATCATGGGCCGCTGCCGCGGCCTCCAGCGTGGTGGGGAATTCGGCGATCGCCACGCCGTCCTCAACACCCTGTTCGACATGGGCCAGCGTCGCATCGTCATGGCTGGCCAGTGCCAGACCCAGTTCTTGCGCGCGCCGGACGATATGGCTGCGATGAGCCGCCGAATAGCGGGCGTGATCGGCCAGCCGCGCCTCGATATAGCGCTCAAGTTCTTCCTCGGTCCGACCGATCTGGTAGAATTGTCTATAGGCATCCAGCGACTGGAATTGGCGCTGACCCGGCGTGTGGTCCATCATCGAGGCGAGCCTGGTTTCCGGATGGGCCGCATAGGCCTCGAAATGCTCCAGCACATCGTGACTGGGCAGTTCGCACCGCAAATGCACAAAATGCTCGGCCCGCAGCCAGCCATCCCGTCGGCCACTGGCAATGGCGCCGGTCAGGGCCTCGATATGCGGCGCCATGTTCGGTACGTCGCTATCCGAGCCGATCCGGACGGCATCAAATACCGTGGTGATGCCCGAGCCGGCAATCTGCACATCATGGGCGTGCAGTGATGCCAGCGGGTCCCAGAATACGCCGGGGCGGGGGCGGTAGTGATTCTCCAGATGATCGGTATGCAGTTCGATCAGCCCGGCGATCAGATAATCACCCTCCAGATCCACCCCGGTTGTGGCGGCGCCCTCCGACACGGCCGCTATGACGCCGTCGGCATAGCTCAGACTGCCCTCGACCAAGCTGTCAGCCAGCACGATTCGGCCATTGCGAAACGCGCCCCCCCTCATGCGCTGTGACCCAGCTTGAAGTCGGCCAGACGGACAAACGGCTTGCCGGCATCGGGCTCGTGGTAGAGTGCCAGCCGGTCCAGCAGCAGCGGCTCCTCCAGCACCGGATTGAACCAGGTCTTGGCCGCCCGCATGATTTCGACCCGATCGGCGTCAGCCAGGCGGTCAGTCAGTGTCATGTGGAAACGAAACTCGTCGAACACATAGGGATAGCCATAGGCATCGAGCAGTTCAGTCTGGCGCGCGCTCAAGTGGCGGCCCGCGCGCGCAGCCCGGTCCTTGGCGGTCATGGGCGCGCGGAAGATGTCGAACCGCTCCACCACATGCGCTGCGAAATCCTGCAGCGCTTCATTGTCATCGACCAGCAGCGCCAGAAAACCGTCCAGTGACGCCAGTCGCGGCTTACCCAGATCAAGCGGTGCATGCTCGCTGGCAAAGGCCGTGATTGCCGCACGCAAATCGGCTTCACCGGCGCCATCGACCAATGCCATCGGCGCCTTCAGGGTGGCGTGAAAGCCATAGCGGTTGGCCGATTGGGTCAGGTTCAGCAGTCGATCCCGATCAATGCCGGCAAGGGGGCCGTTGAGCAATTTGCCGTCGCTGGAATCGCGGCCAAGCCATGCTGCCGCCCGCTCCCATAAATGGCTGGTGGCGGATGGGGCATAGTATATGGCGAATCGTTCTGGCATCGGAACTCCTTGACCGGTCGCTAGCCATAGTATGTGTCGGGCATTTGACACTGGCCATGCTCTTATAGCTGGCTACCCGCGCCCGTCGCGAATCGCAAGCCGAGAGAAACCATGCGAACCACCCTGCTTGAGCAGATGTTCCGAACTGCCGTTGCCCAGGCGCAGCCGGCCCTGGCTGTTGCCCAGAACCTGCCCGACCGTCCCAAGGGACGAACCGTGGTCATCGGTGCCGGCAAGGCTTCGGCTCAGATGGCCCGTGCCTTCGAACAGGCCTGGGATGGCCCGCTCAGTGGATTGGTGGTGACGCGCTACGGCTATGCAGAGGCCTGCGAACATGTCGAAATCGTCGAGGCCGCCCACCCCGTGCCCGATGAGGCCGGATTTCTCGCTGCCCGGCGCATCATGGAAACGGTCTCCGGCCTGGGGCCCGATGATCTGGTCGTGGCATTGATTTCGGGGGGAGGGTCCTCATTGCTGCCGGCCCCGGGGCCTGGCCTGACGCTGGATGACGAACAGGCCATCAACCGGTCCCTGCTGGCATCGGGCGCGCCCATTTCGGTCATGAACCTGGTGCGCAATCAGTTTTCGGCCATCAAGGGCGGCCGTCTGGCGGTCCGCTGTGCGCCAGCGCGCGTCGCCACCCTGGTGGTCTCTGATGTGCCAGGAGATGATCCGGCTTTGGTGGCGTCGGGGCCGACCATCCCGCTGACCGGCACGCGCGCGCTGGCGCGCAAATATGTCTCGCTCTATCGCATCGCGCTGCCGTCGCGCGCCGCAGATGCACTGGCCAGAGAGGATAATCTGGCCCCCTTGGCCAGCCACCCCGCATTGGCCCACAACACTGTACGCACCATTGCCTCGGCCGCGCTATCGCTGGAGGCGGCTGCTGATCTGGCGCGAGAGCAGGGGGTAGAAGCGGCCATTCTCTCCGATTCCATTGAGGGCGAGGCGCGCGACGTTGCCCAGGTGCACGCCGCCCTTGCCAAGGAAATCGCCAGCCGCAACCGGCCCTTTGCCAAGCCCGTCGTGCTGCTCTCGGGGGGCGAGACCACGGTGACGCTGCGCGGCAACGGGCGCGGCGGCCGCAATGGTGAATTCCTGCTCGCGCTGGCCATTGCCATTGATGGGGCCGACAATATCACCGCACTGGCCGCCGATACCGACGGGATTGATGGCTCGGAAGACAATGCCGGTGCACTTGTCGATGGCAGCACGGCCACGCGTTTGCGCCATGCCGGCATTGATCCCCTGGCGGCGCTGGCCAATAATGATGCCTATTCGGCCTTCAAGGCGATTGGCGACCTGCTGGTCACCGGGCCAACCGGCACCAATGTCAACGACTTCCGGGCCATCCTGATCCGCTAGCCAGCCCGCCGGTGCCACTCTAGACTTCCAGGAGAACAGGAGGTCGGGATGGGCAGAGCAACAGGCATAGGCGGCGTGTTTTTCCGGGCCCGGGACACCGAGGCGCTGGCAAAATGGTACGAGGAGCATCTGGGCTTGCCGAGCTTTTGGACCCAGGAGGCCGGCCCCACGGTCTTTGCGCCCTTCAAGGCCGACAGCGATTATTTCCCGGCTGAGCGGCAGTGGATGATCAATCTGCGCGTCGACGATCTCGATTCGCTGCTCCAGAGCTTGCTGGAGGCCGGGATCACCAGCGAAACCCGGCCCGCAGAATGGGATACAGCCGAAACCGGACGATTTGCCCGCATCCATGACCCCGAGGGCAATCCCATCGAGCTCTGGCAACCACCAAAATAATCATACAAATCCCCTTGGCAGAGCGGGGGTGGCTCTGTTCTATAGCCGCGACTTTTCGGGAGGAGCCAGACCATGGCCAAACGCAAGATCGCCGTTATCGGGGTGGGCAAGATCGCGCAGGATCAGCACCTGCCCGTCATCGATGGTTCCGCGGATTTCGAGCTGGCCGCGACGGTGTCGACCCGGGGCCTCGCCCATAAGGGCCTGCCGGTTTTCAAGACTCCGGCCGAACTCTACGCGGCGATGCCCGAAATCACTGTGGTCTCGATCTGCACCCCGCCCGGCATTCGCCATCAATATGTTCGCGAGGCGCTCGACGCGGGCAAGGACGTGATGATGGAAAAGCCGCCCACCACCACCATTGCTGAACTCGATGATCTGATCGCCCATGCCAGGCGGCTCGATCGCGTGCTGTATCAGACATGGCACAGCCAGTATAATGCCGCGGTTGATCGGGCCAAGGCATTGCTGGCCGAGCAGGGCGTCACCGCGGCGCGGATCGACTGGCGCGAAAGCGTGCGCAAATGGCACCCCGGCCAGGACTGGGTCTGGGAGCCCGGCGGGTTCGGCGTCTGCGATCCCGGCATCAACGCCTTTTCGATCTTCACCAAGGTGATGCCCTATCCGGTGTTTGTGGAAGCCAGCACGCTGACTTTCCCCGCCAACCGGCAGACACCCATAGATGTGGCCATCACCTTCAAGTCCGCTCAGGCTCATAAGCCAAAGCTGTCAGCGGGGTTCAACTGGCTCGAGGAAAGCGGCGAGATCTGGACCATTCGCTTCGAAACCGGCACGGGTGACGTGGTCAAGCTTGAGGGGGGCGGGCGCACGCTCAAGATCAATGATGCAGTGGTGCTGCAGCATGGCGATGGCGAATACGCTGCTATGTACGATCACTTTGCCGATCTGCTGGACCGCCATGAAAGCGATGTCGACACCACGCCATTCCGCCTGATGTCAGACGTGTTTCTGATCGGCGCGCGCGTCAACGGCCCCGATTTCCAATGGTAGGCTGAAGTCGAGACCCTCCCGCACGGGGAGGGCCGGTGGGGCCGTTTTTAGTGCCCGGCATCCGTCAAGGCCTGCAGGTCGGCGTCGCTGAGCTTGAGCCGGACGCCCTTGGCCAGGCTCTGTACCTGTTCAACCGAGGTCGCAGAGGCGATGGGGGCGGTGACGCCCTTTTGCGCTACCAACCAGGCCAGTGACACTTCAGCGGGTGTCGCGTCATTGGCTGCTGCCACGCGGTCAAGTGCAGCCAGGATCGCCTCGCCCTTGCCATCGAGGTATTTTTCCATGCCGCCGCCGCGCTGCGACTTGGTGAAATCGGCCTTGCTGCGATATTTTCCGGTCAGGAAACCTGCAGCGAGACTGTAATAGACAATGGTCCCCAGATCTTCCTCCAGCACCACATCGCGCAACGCCTCGAACGCTTCCCGGTCATACAGATTGTATAGCGGCTGCAGCACTTCGTAGCGCGGCAGGGATTTGATCACCGCGGTCTCGTGCGCGGCCCGCACCATGTCGCTGGTGTAGTTCGAGGCGCCGATCACCCGGACCCGGCCCGAGCTCACCAGGGGAGCATAGGCCGACAGGGTTTCCTCATGGCTGGTTTGGGGATCGGGCCAATGGCTGAAATACAGATCGATATAGTCGGTCTGCAGCCGCGTCAGCGATGCTTCCACACTATCATGGATGGCCTTGGCACTCAGCCCGCCGGGCTTGTTGGCTGAATTGACCTTGGTAAAAATATGCACCGCTTCGCGATTGCCGCGGGCCCGCATCCACTTGCCGACAATGGTCTCGCTCATGCCGGGTGGATTGCCTGGTACCCAGTTGGGATAGCCTTCGGCCGTGTCAATGGCGGTAAACCCGGCTTCGACATAGGCATCCAGGATCTTGAAACCCTGCGCCTCGTCCACCGTCCAGCCAAAAACATTACCCCCCAGTACCAGGGGTTCGATAACGAGTTCACTGCGTCCAAGGGGGCGGCGATCCATGAGGCGACTCCTTTTTCTGTTCTCAGTCTCAACGTCGGGGGTCGAGTTTCGTTCGTCCGCTGGCCAACAGGGTCAGGTCAAATATCAGCCCTTCGGCTCGATGAGGTCCCATTTATTACCATAGAGGTCCTCAAACACCGCGACCCAACCATAGGCCTCGTGCCGTGGTGCTTCGAGAAATTTCACCCCGCGTGCCAGCATGCCTGCATGGTCGCCGGCAAAGTCATCGGTCTCCAGAAATCCCATGACGCGGCCACCGGTCTGATTGCCGACGGCGTCGTGCTGTCGGGTGCTATCGGCCCGGGCCAGCAGCAATCTGGCGCCGCCGCCGTTCTTGGGCCCAACCACCACCCAGCGTTTGCCGCCACCCATTTCAATATCGGCAAGCAGGGCAAAGCCGAGTTGGTCGCGATAAAAATTGATCGCTGCATCATATTCGGCAACGACGAGCGTCACGGTTGCAATGGTTTGGGTCATCTCTGTATGGACCACCAGCGCTGTCGCCGGGTCAAGCACGGTGGGTGACGTGCCGAACGGTTCTATAAATAACCGTCCAATCCTGTGGATTCGTCTTCGCTCCGTCATCAGATTGACCAATTGGTCAAACTCCCCCATTGCACTCCCCCGGATTCTAGGCTTTGCTGACCTCAAGCCCTGGTTGGCAAGCCGGGTGCACAAAACTTTTCGGGAGACAACAATCATGAAATTGATGAAAACGCTGCTCGCCGCGACGGCCGTTCTGGCACTCGCTGCCGGCGCGGCCCAAGCCAAAACTCTGGTCTATTGCTCGGAAGGTTCGCCGGAGGGTTTCGATCCGGCACCCTACACGGCCGGTACCACATTCGACGCCTCGAGCCGCCCGATCTACAACCGCCTGGTGCAGTTCACCAAGGGTTCCTCCGACACCGAGCCGGGCCTGGCCGAGAGCTATGACGTGTCCGAAGACGGCCTGGAATATACTTTCCACCTGCGTCAGGGCGTGAAATTTCACAGCAGCGACACCTTCACCCCGACCCGCGACTTCAACGCTGACGACGTGCTGTTCAGCTTCGAGCGCCAGTGGAAGTCCGATCACCCGTGGAATGCCTACACAGCAGGCATTTCCTGGGAATATTTCAACTCGATGTCGATGGGCGAACTGCTCTCCAGCATCGAGAAGGTTGACGACTATACCGTCAAGTTCACCCTGACCCGTCCCGAAGCGCCCTTTATCGCCAACATGGCGATGGACTTCGCGTCGATCATGTCGGCCGAATATGCTGCCCAGCTCGAAGCTGCCGGCACCATGGATCTGCTGAACCAGGCCCCGATCGGCACTGGCCCGTTCGAGTTCGTCAACTACCAGCAGGACGCTGCGATCCGCTACTCGTCCTTCGATGACTACTGGGGTGGCGTACAGCCGCTCGACGACCTGGTTTTCGCCATCACCACTGATCCGGCCGTCCGCATGCAGAAGCTGCAGGCCGGCGAATGCCATGTGATGCCGTACCCAAACCCGGCTGATCTCGACTCCATCCGTGCCGACTCCAGCCTGCAATTGATGGAGCAGGAGGGCCTCAATGTGGGCTACCTCGCTTACAACACCACCATGGCACCGTTCGACAATGTGAACGTCCGCAAGGCGCTCAACATGGCTGTCGACAAGCAGGCCATCGTCGATGCCGTGTTTGAAGGCAACGCGACCGCCGCCATCAACCCGATCCCGCCGACCATCTGGTCGTACAACACCTCGATCGTCGACGACGAGTACAACCCGGAAGCCGCCAAGGCCATGCTGGCCGAAGCCGGCGTCGAGAACCTCTCGATGAAGGTCTGGGCCATGCCCGTGTCGCGTCCATACAACCCGGATGCTCGCCGTATGGCCGAGTTGATCCAGGCTGACTACGCGGCGATCGGCGTTACTGCCGAGGTCGTCTCGATGGAATGGGGTGAGTACCTCTCCCAGTCGTCGCTGCCCGACCGTGATGGTGCCGTGCTGCTCGGCTGGACCGGTGACAATGGTGATCCGGACAACTTCCTCGCCGTTCTGCTTGGTTGCGATGCCGTTGGTTCGGCGAACCGCGCCCAGTGGTGCAATGAAGAGTTCGACGCTCTGATCCAGAAGGCCAAGATTACTTCTGACAAGGCCGAGCGTACCGCTCTCTATGAAGAAGCCCAGGTTGTGTTCAAGCGCGAAGCGCCATGGCTGACCATTGCGCACTCGGTCGTCTTCATGCCAATGAGCACCAAGGTTACCGGCTACGTCATGGACCCCAAGGGCACGCACGCCTTTGACGGCGTCGATCTCGCCGAATAATCGGTCCTTTCACGATAAGGGGGCGGCGCTGCGGCGCCGTCCTCTGCTAACGGATAGCATCAATGATCCGATTCCTTCTGAATCGCCTGTTCCTGATTGTGCCGACCTTCATCGGCATAACCATTCTTGCCTTTGCCTTCGTTCGCGTGCTGCCGGGTGATCCGGTGCTGCTCATCGCCGGTGAACGCGGCGTATCCCCCGAACGTTACCAGATGTTGCTCGAGCAGTTCGGCTATAACCGGCCGATCTGGGAGCAGTATTGGAGCTATTTGTCGGGGATATTCCAGGGTGATTTCGGCACCTCGGTTTCCACCAAACGTCCGGTGATCCGGGACTTCCTGACGCTTTTTCCGGCGACGCTGGAGCTGTCATTCTTCGCAATCAGCTTTGCCATCCTGCTCGGCATTCCGGCTGGCGTCATCGCCGCTGTCAAGCGCGGTTCCTGGTATGACCAGACGCTGATGGGCACCGCCCTGGTCGGCTATTCCATGCCCATCTTCTGGCTGGGCCTGCTGCTGATCATCTTCTTTTCAGGCATGCTGGGCTGGACTCCGGTGTCCGGCCGCATTGACATGCTGTACTATTTCCCGGCAACGACGGGTTTCATGACCATCGATGCCCTGCTTTCAGGGCAGGACGGCGCCTTCGTTTCGGCGATGCGCCACCTCATCCTGCCAACAGTAACACTGGGCACCATCCCGCTCGCGGTCATCGCCCGGCAGACCCGCTCGGCCATGCTCGAAGTGCTGGGTGACGACTATGTGCGCACCGCGCGCGCCAAGGGGCTGGCTCCCCATCAGGTCATCGGCGTGCACGCCCTGCGCAACGCGCTGATCCCGGTGGTCACCACCATCGGTCTGCAGGTCGGGGTGATGATGGCGGGCGCCATCCTCACGGAAACCATCTTTTCCTGGCCCGGGATCGGCAAGTGGATGATTGATGCGATTTCCCGCCGCGATTATCCGGTGGTGCAGGCGGGCCTGCTGCTGATTGCCCTGATTGTCATGGCGGTCAATCTCATCGTCGATGTGCTCTACGGGCTCATCAATCCGCGTATCCGGCACACTTAGGAGGCGACATGTCCACTCCCGTTATCGTCGCCGATCCGAACGCCGCACCCAAGATCAGCAAGCTGATCCAATTGCGCGAGTTCTGGTATTACTTCTCCGTCAATCGCGGGGCTGTCATCGGCCTCGTCGTCTTCATCCTGCTGGTGCTGACGGCCATTTTCGCGCAGTGGCTCGCGCCGCATTCGCCGATCCAGCAGTATCGTGACGCCCTGTTGTCACCGCCATCCTGGCTGCCAGGCGGGCGGCCCGAATTCCTGCTCGGCACCGATGCGGTGGGTCGCGATATACTGTCGCGGCTGATTCACGGTTCGCAGTATTCGCTGCTGATCGGCGCCGTCGTGGTGACCATCTCGCTGACCGTCGGCATCATTGTCGGGCTGATTGCCGGTTATGCCGGCGGCTGGGTTGATACGGTGCTCATGCGGCTGATGGACCTGATCCTGGCCTTTCCCTCGCTGCTGCTGGCGCTGGTTCTGGTGGCCATCCTAGGCCCCGGCCTGCTCAACATGATGATAGCCATCTCCCTGGTGCTGCAGCCCCACTTTGTGCGCCTGACCCGCTCGGCCGTGCTGGGAGAGATCGGCAAGGACTATGTAACCTCGGCCCGCGTTGCCGGTGCCAGCCATTTGCGGCTGATGTTCAAGACCATTCTGCCCAATTGCCTGGCGCCCTTGATCGTGCAGGCGACGCTGAGCTTTTCCAGTGCCATTCTCGATGCTGCGGCGCTGGGCTTTCTGGGCCTGGGCGCTCAGCCGCCAACCCCCGAATGGGGCACCATGCTCGCCGAAGCGCGCCAGTTCATTCTGCGTGCCTGGTGGGTGGTGACTTTCCCGGGCCTGGCGATCCTTGTCACAGTGCTGGCCATCAATCTTGTTGGCGACGGATTGCGCGACGCGCTCGATCCCAAGCTCAAGAGGAGCTGACCATGCCCCTGCTCGAAATCAAGAATCTGTCGGTATCGTTCGATACCTCCATCGGCCTGTTCAAGGCCGTTGACGGCATTGATGTGTCGGTCGATGGCCGCGAAGTGCTGGCCATTGTCGGGGAGTCCGGCTCGGGCAAGTCCGTGGCCATGCTGGCGGTGATGGGGCTGCTGCCCCCCACCGCTACCGTGACCGCCGACAAGATGGAATTTGAAGGCATCGATCTGCTCAATATGGACCCGGCCGACAAACGCAAGATCATCGGCAAGGATATCGCCATGATTTTCCAGGAGCCGGTGGCGAGCCTCAATCCCTGCTTCACCGTCGGCTTCCAGATCGAGGAAGTGCTGAGCCGCCACATGGGGCTGACGGGTCGTGCCGCCCGCGATCGCGCGATCGAACTGTTGCTGATGGTCGGCATCCGTGACGGGGCCGAACGCATCGGCGCCTTCCCGCACCAGATGAGTGGTGGCCAGTGCCAGCGTGTGATGATCGCCATGGCCATTGCCTGCAATCCCAAACTGCTGATTGCCGACGAGCCGACCACCGCGCTTGACGTCACCATCCAGCGCCAGATTCTGGACCTGCTGGTGCAGTTGCAGGTCGATACCGGCATGGGCCTGATCATGATTACCCATGACATGGGCGTCGTCGCCGAGACCGCCGACCGCGTCATCGTGCAGTACAAGGGCCACAAGATGGAAGAGGCCGATGTGCTGACGCTGTTTGAACAGCCCAAATCCCGCTACACCCGCGCCCTGCTGTCGGCTCTGCCCGAGAACGCCGTAGGCGACCGCCTGCCCACAGTGGCCGATTACGATTTTGCCGATGAACTGGGGAGCACGCCATGAGCAACGCGGCTATTCCTCCCGTTCTCGAAGTCCGCAATCTGACGCGCGACTATGTCACCGGCGGCGGCCTGTTCAGGCCGGCCAAGGTGGTTCACGCCGTCAAGAGTGTGAATTTCACACTGACCAAGGGCAAGACGCTGGCCGTGGTCGGCGAAAGCGGTTGCGGCAAATCCACCCTGGCGCGCATGATCACCCTGATCGACCAGCAGACTGCGGGTGATATCCTGATCGACGGCGAGATCGTCGACAAGACCCATGGCGTCACCAAGGCGATGCGCCAGAAGGTGCAGATCGTATTTCAGAACCCCTATGGCTCGCTCAATCCGCGCCAGAAGATTGGCGACGTGCTGGCCGAGCCATTGCTGCTCAATACCGATATGGGCAATGACGAGCGGCGGCAGAAGGCCATGGCGATGCTGCTCAAGGTCGGTCTGGCGCCCGAGCATTTCAACCGCTATCCGCACATGTTTTCCGGCGGCCAGCGCCAGCGTATCGCCATCGCCCGCGCGCTGATGCTCAATCCGAGTTTTCTGGTACTCGATGAGCCGGTTTCGGCCCTCGACCTGTCGGTGCAGGCGCAGATCCTCAACCTGCTCAAGGATCTGCAGGACGAGTTCGGCCTGACCTATGTCTTCATCAGCCATGATCTGAGCGTGGTGCGTTATATCGCCGACGAGGTGATGGTGATGTATTTCGGCGATGTGGTGGAGCATGGCAGCCGCCAGGCCGTGTTCGACAATCCCCAGCACGCCTACACCCAGACCCTGTTTGCCGCGACGCCCAAAGCCGATGTGGCAAGCATTCGGCGTCGCCTCGCCGCCAAGGCTGCCCTGCCCGCCTGATCCTTTCATCGTATTGCCATGGAGCCACCAGCCGGTTTCATGCGTTACGCTGCCATGATCGAGCACAGCCAGCACCAGCGCGCCCGGCAACACCACCGGGGACGCCAGGCCACCAGGCCTGGCGCCATTCCCTGGCGCGGCTGGAAAGATATCGCCTATCGTCTGGTCGTGGGGTTCAATGACAACCGGGTGCCGCTGACGGCGGCGGGTGTAACCTATTTCCTGCTGCTCGCACTGGTGCCGTCATTGAGCCTGTTCGTGATGGCCTATGGCCTGCTCAACGATGCCACCAGCGTGGTCAAGCAACTCAACCTGCTTGCCGGCATCGTCCCTGACGGGGGGCTCGACATCATCCGGGAGCAATTGGTGCGGCTGACCAGCCAGGACGATCGTTCCCTGGGTATCACGCTGCTGCTGTCTCTGGGCATTGCACTGTGGAGCGCCGGCGCCAGCATCAAGGCGCTGTTTGAAGCCATGAACGTGGTCTATGGCGAACAGGAGAAGCGCAATCTGCTCGCCATCAATGTGCTGGCCCTGATCTTCATTCTGGGTGGCCTGGTGCTCACCATCATTATGCTCAGCGTCGTCCTGGTGCTGCCCGTGCTGCTCAGCCTGCTGTGGCTGTCGCGCTCGGAATGGCTGGTTCAGCTGGGCGCCTATGCCGTGCTGCTGGTGTTTCTGCTGCTCGCCATATCGGCGCTATATCGCTGGGGGCCGAGCCGACAGGAGGCGCGCTGGCGCTGGATTACCCCCGGCAGTCTGTTTGCGGCCCTGGCTATTCTGTCAACGTCCGCGCTGTTTTCCTGGTATGCGGCCAATATCTCCCATTACAGCGCCACCTATGGTTCACTGAGTGCCGTGGTGGGCATGCTGACCTGGATGTGGCTGTCGATCACCATCGTCATCCTGGGTGGCTCACTCAATTCCGAGATTGAACACCAGACTGCCAGGGATTCGACCACCGGCGCCGCCATGCCCATTGGCCAGCGGGGCGCGTTTGTGGCCGATACCGTGGGCGAGCGCTGGCCGGCGCGGGGCGGCACGACCCCGACCGTGCCGTCCCAGGAGCGCCCACCTGAAAGTTGAACTGGCCTAGACAGGCAACCGTCGACCCTCGCGTGATGACCGCATCAGGGCGTCGATCAATCGGTGTACCAGCAGCGCCGTGTGACCGTTCGACAGCGGTGCCCGGTCATCGCGCACCGCGTCGACGAAGTCGGCAATCTGGTCTGCATGCCAGTCAAAGGGGAAGGCCATCGGATCGGCGCCACCGCCCCCCTCGCTGGTCTCCCCTTCACTGATGATGTCGCCACTGCGCGTGTGGATCGTCAGATTGCCAGCGGTGAGTGTAGCCGCTGCCTCGGCAAAGTTCAGCGTCAGGCTTTCGGGCCCGCCCGGGAAATTGGCAGTGGTCGCCATCAGCGCGCCCACCGCACCATTGGCAAATTCAAGACCGGCGGCCACGAAATCCTCGGTCTCCATCTGGTGCAGCCGTGTTGTTGCGGCCATCGCCGTGACTGCGCTGACCGGGCCGCACAGGCTCAGCATCAGATCAAGCGAGTGGATGGCCTGGGTGATCAGCACGCCTCCACCATCCTGGGCAATCGTGCCGCGACCGGGCTGGTCATAATAGCCCTGCTGCGGACGCCACCATGGCACCACCAGATGCACCGTCTCGAGCCGGCCGTAGCGTTGCCCGGCAATGGCCTCGGCGAGAAATTTTGAAGCAAGGCGGAAGCGGTGCTGGAAGATGACGCCCAGCTTCACATGGGCGTTGTCGCAGATCGCCACGATCCGCTCGGCCGCCTCGACAGTGCGCTCCACCGGCTTTTCGAGCAGCACATGCTTGCCCGCCCTGGCTGCGGCAGCGACAATCTCTTCGCGCGCATTGGGCGGCGTCAGCACCAGTATCGCGTCAAGGCGCGGATCGGCCAGCAGCGCCTGATAGCTCGGCGCAGCGGCAAAGCCATAGGTGCTGCAGAAGGCGTCGAGCTCGGCCCGGTTACGGCGATAGACGCCCAGCACATTGATGGTATCGGCCAGCGACTGCAGCGCCAGCGCATGTGGCTTGGCCCCCATCCCGGCGCCGATTACCCCGACTGCAAACCGTCCCTGTTCGTCTGCCATTTTGACTCCCCCACAACGTCATCAGGGGCGATCAATGGACTATGCGCGCCGCTTTGAAAAGGGCGCCTAACTGGCCAGGCGCCAGGGTTGCTCGGCAAGAAAACGCTCCAGATCGGGCGCACAGAGGGGTTTGGCGAACGCATAGCCCTGCAGGATATCGCAGCCCAGATCCCGCAAAATGGCGGCATGCTCCATGGTCTCGACACCCTCAGCAACCACCTCGATGCCCATGGATTTGCCGATATCGATGATCGAGGTCAGCAATTGGCGCTGGGGCATGTCCTTGAGGATCGGCATGACCAGTTGGCGGTCAATCTTGAGCCGGGTCGGGCGCAGTTTCTGCAGCGAGACGATCGAGGCATAGCCCGTGCCGAAATCATCGATCTCGACATCGATGCCCAGCTCCTTGATCTGGTCGATATTCCAGCTGACGATGTCATCATTATCGTCCAGATAGACCGACTCCACCAGTTCAAACGAGATGCGACCGGGCCTGATGTCGAGCTGGCGCAGGCTGGTGATGAGCTCTTCGTCATGCAGGCGGCGCAGCGAGACATTGACCGAGGCACGCGGCACGATCAGGCCCATGGCCTCCCAGCGATCCAGGGCGGCGAGCGATTGCTCCAGCATCAGCCGGTCGATCGTCGCCATGACGTTGAGCTCTTCGGCCACTGGCAAGAAGCTGTCAGGCGTCATGATGCGTCCATCAGGGTGGCGCCAGCGGGCCAGAGCTTCAACGCCGACAACGTCGAGTGTGCGCGCATCAAATTGCGGCTGGTAATAGGCAATGAATTCATCGCGTTCCAGCCCGCTCAGAATTTCGTCGGCCACACGGTTGGTATTGATCACCTCCGCCTGCAAGGCGGTCGAGAAGAACTCATGGCAATTGCGGCCGCGCCCCTTGGCGCGATACAGCGCAATATCGGCA
Source organism: Devosia sp. (assembly GCF_030689745.1). Lineage (GTDB taxonomy): Bacteria > Pseudomonadota > Alphaproteobacteria > Rhizobiales > Devosiaceae > Devosia > Devosia alba. The sequence continues at coordinate 7,053 of NZ_JAUYGL010000234.1, read as the reverse complement.
TTGATCAGCAATTGCCTGCCATCAAGCGCCCTGCCACAGGCGCTGGCAATGCCGATGCTGACGCCGAACCGGCATTCATGGCCTTCATAGGTCACCGGCTGCCGCATCTGCCGCACAATGGCGTCGGCCAGCGCCGCCAGTTCGGCCTGGCTGTCATTGGCAGTGGTCAGCACCACGAATTCGTCGCCACCAATGCGGGCGACGAAATCGCCGTCCCGGCACTTGGCCCGCAGCACCGCACTGGCGTGCACCAGCATGGCGTCGCCAGCCGCGTGCCCCAGCGTATCGTTGATCTGCTTGAAGCGATCCAGATCGATATGCAGCAGGGCAATTGACTGGTCGGGCCCAAACCCCTCGGCCGCCAGCCCCTCGAGCTTTTCGTCGACATAGCGCCGATTGGGCAGTCCGGTCAGGCTGTCATGCAGGGCATTGTGCTCGATGCGGATCCGCGCCGACTCCAGTTCTGCATTGTGCGCCAGGGCCCGTTCGGTGGCATGCTGGAGTTCCCTGTTGAGTTCGATGTCGGTCGTCACATCCCAGTTGGCGCCGATCACCTTGTCTGGCGATCCGGGATCGCGGTGCAACGTGGCGACGGAGCGGACATGGCGCAGGCCGCCATCGGGCAACAGAACCCGGTAATAGCCCTCATAATGGTGGCCGTCCGCACCGATCATGCGCTGGAATTCCTCCTCGGCGCGATTCTGGTCGTCCGGATGCACCGCACCCTTCCAGTCCTGATGATTACGCGGCCCGCCATCGGCTGACCTGCCATAAAGTTCGTTGGTGCGAGCGTCCCAGGTCTCGCAACCGCTGGCCATGTCCAGTTCCCAGACGCCCACCTTGGAGACGTTCAGGGCCACTTCCAGCCGGCGCGACATGCGGCTCAGCTCGGACTCACGCGATTTGAGGGCAAGGAAATGCAGTTTGCGCTCGCCCACCAGATGGCCGGTAATCACGATCGGTACGAGGATCAGGATGCCCGCGACCACGATTGCCAGACGCATCAGCCAGTTCTGGTCCGAGACCGTCGACCAGCCTCCCCTGGGAACCGCCGAAATGGTCCATGCACCATAGGGCATGGTTATTTCGGCTGAGACCGGCGCCTGCGCGCTCAGGTCGGGGCCAAAAAATGGCGCCAGCGACTGCTCGACCGCATCCTTGCCGCTCAGCGACAGCTCGATGTCGAGTGTTGGGTCGGTCAGGCCGCTATCTGCGTAAAGCCGGTCGACATCGATGACGGCTGACACCAGGCCCCAAAATCGCCGGCCCTGGGCGCTGTCGACGAGAACCGGAAACCGTCCAATAAAGCCGCGCCCTCCTTGAACCAGATCGACTGGTCCGGCCAAGACGAGCTGGCCCGTATCGCGTGCCAGCATTGCTGAACTGCGCTGCGCCGCATTGAGGCGGTAATTCAGGCCAATGGCGCTTTCATTGCCGACCAGCGGATAGCTCATGGTGACGATCATGTCGGGCGCTATGGCGATTGAACGCAACTGGCTTTGCGCCTCCAGCAGATTGCCCGCCAGGGCATCAAACTCGGCCTGTGTCAGGTCCGGCGTGGTCGCGACTACCGAAACCAGCCCGCGCACCAGTTGCAGGCTGGAATTGATGTTGCCTTCAAGCTTGGCCCGGATCACTGCCAACTCGGTCAGTACGTGTGCTTCGGCCCGTGCGCGATTAATGGTCGAGCTCTGCAGATCAAGAAAAATGCCACCAGCGACCAGCACGATCAGAGCCACCAGCGCCGGCACCAGCGTGGGACGCAGCCAGCTATAGCGGTGTCCGCCCTCAATTTTCTCGTTGCCAGCCACCATACGCCCATCCCGACGGCCATTCTGGCCTGATACGACTATGCGGCCTGACAATTGCTGTTTGATAATTTTCGGCGGGAAGCTTGGGGTGTGGTTAGCGTTCAGCTAATGCTGGCGGCCGGCTTGTCTCAACGAGGAGAACGCCAGCGGCTTTACAGAGCTGACGAAAGCTCTCGGAGGGACAATGGTCGGTCACGAAGCTGCCGATCTGGTCAATCCGGGCAATGCGCACGGGCGCCGAGCGGCTGAACTTGCCCTGATCGGCCACCAGGATCACATGGCGCGCATTGGCGATGATGGCCTGCGCAACCTTGACCTCGCGATAGTCGAAATCGAGCAGGGCCCCCTGCTCATCCAGCGCTGAGGCGCCGATCACGGCATAGTCCACCTTGAACTGGGAGAAAAATCCAGCCGCCGCTTCGCCCACCACTCCGCCATCGGAGGGGCGCACCACGCCACCGGCAATGACCACCTCAAAGCGCGGATAGACCCGCATGCGGTTGGCCACATTGATATTGTTGGTTACCACCAGCAAGCCCGTATGATCGAGCAGCGCCTGGCTGACCGCCTCGGTGGTGGTGCCGATATTGATGAATAGTGACGCACCATTGGGAATGAGCCCGGCCACGGCCGCGCCGATGGCTTCCTTGGCGTCGGCGGCGATGCGGCGGCGCGATTCGTACTCCAGATTTTCGACGCCCGACGGCAGGGTTGCCCCACCATGAACGCGGGTCAGTTGGCGCTGCTCACAGAGCTGGTTGAGATCCTTGCGGATGGTCTGCACCGATACCGTGAAATGGGCCGCCAGCGCATCAACCGTGACCCGGTTGTGCTGGCGGGCCAGTTCCAGGATTTCCCGATGGCGTACGCTCGTCTCATTGGCCATGCTAGGCGGGTTCAAAATCATTGAGGCGCGCCGTTACATCCACCAGGCCGGCAGCAAAGCGTCTGGCATTGCGCACATAGCCATCGGCGGATTTGCGCAGCCCGGCAATGGCCGCCTCGTCGAGGTCGCGGATCACCTTGCCGGGCGCCCCGACCACCAGCGAGCCATCGGGAATTTCCTTGCCCTCGGTAATCAACGCGCCGGCCCCGATCAGGCAGTCCTTGCCGATTTTGGCGCCATTGAGCACGGTGGCGCCCATGCCGATCAGCGTATTGTCACCGATGGTGCAGCCATGCAGCATCGCCTTGTGGCCAATGGTGCAGCCTTCGCCGATCGTCAGGGGGAAGCCCATATCGGTGTGCAGCACCGTGTTTTCCTGCACATTGCTGCGCGCGCCAATAGTGATGGCCTCATTGTCGCCCCGGGCCACCACGCCAAACCAGATGCCGGCCTCGGCCCGCACGATGACACGACCGATCAGGACCGCACTTGGCGCGATCCAGCCAACATCGGCGGCGATCTCGGGGGCAATGCCATCCAGTGCATATAGCGTCATCTCGTCTCTCCTCACCCAGGGCCATAGGCTTGGCGCATCTGGGCGATCTCTGCCAGCGCCTGCTGCAACAGCGTCCAGTCATCGCGTTCGGCGATGGGTGTCCAGATCGCCTCGACCTCTTCGATCAGCATAGTGCGTGGGGTTGGCCGCGCAAAGTAGGGGTGACCAAGATTGACATCCTCGCTGGGAGCATAGGCTTCAAGTGCATCGGCAATCGGCCGGAATGCGGCGCTCGCATAATGGTCGGCCGACGGGCTGCGTGCCGCCCGTTTGGCGCTGAGGCCACCCCCGCGCCAGTCAAACAGCATCTGTTCATAGGGTGCCTGGGAGGCGGCCAGGAACTCAAACAGGGCCGTGACGAACGCCCCGTCGCTCTCGATGTCGCGCGGCTGCAGCCCCAGTCGCCGCAACATCTGGAGCGGCAGTGCCGCGCGGAACTGCGGCCACACGGTATTGAGCGCGGGTTCGAGTGCCGCAATGCTGGAGAGCGGCACCAGACACTCCGCCAACCGGGTCAGGTTCCAGGCCAGCGCATCGGGCTGGCGGCCGAAGCTGTAGAGCCCCGTTTCATCGAAATAGGCGGCGATGAAATCGGGATCGTAGCGGGGGATGAAGCGCCAGGGACCGTAGTCGAAACTCTCCCCGGTAATGTTGATATTGTCGGAGTTGAGCACGCCATGCACAAAGCCAGCCGCAATATATTGTGCACCCAGCTGGGCGACTCGGGCGGCCACCGCAGTGAGAAAGGCAGCGGCGCGGTCCTCGGCATCGGCAAGCGCGGGATAATAGGTGGCGATTGCGTAGTCGAGCAACTGCTGCAGCCCCGCCGTGTCGCCGAGATAGGCCAGGCGCTGGAACGTGCCGATGCGGATATGGCTGTGGCTGAGCCGCACCAGCGCCGCCGACCGTGTGGGCGATGGCTCATCGCCGCGCTGCAGTGCTTCGCCGGTCTCCACCAGCGAGAAGCTCTTGGAGGTAGTAACGCCCATGGCCTCGAGCATTTCGCTGGCCAGCACCTCGCGCACCCCACCCTTCAGTGTCAGCCGGCCATCGCCGCCGCGTGACCAGGGAGTGCGGCCGGTGCCCTTGGTGCCAAAATCGAGCAGGCGGCCGTCGTGCAGGTCGTAGCCCTGCGCGAAGAGAAAGCCGCGGCCATCGCCCAGTTCCGGATTGTAGCTGCGGAACTGATGTCCGTGATAGCGCAGCGCCAGCGGCTCGGGGAACGAGCCGGGCAGGGGGGTGAACCGCCCGAAATGGGCCAGCCATTGCCTTTCGCCCAGCCCATCAAGCCCCATGCGCGCGGCCCAGCGCTGGTCGCGGTGGCGCAGAGTGGTCTGCGGGAAGTCGGCAGGCGCGACACGATCATAGAACGCATCGCCCAGCGTCTCGTGGCTGCGGGCGGGTTTGAAATCACTCATGGTTGCACAAGGCTAGCACAGCCGCTGGCGTTCGCCAGCGCGCAACCCTGCCTTTCGTGCAGCCGCCTAGCACTGCGCGGCAAATCGCCCTATATCGTGCCATGATGACACGCCCAACCGACCTTTTGCGCCTGACCCCGTTCCAGGCAGTGATCTTTGACATGGACGGCACGCTGCTCGACACCGAAAGCGTTTTTCGCACCGTGGTATTTGAGGTTTGCGACGAGCTCGGTTTCCCCATGACTGACGCGGTCCACCTGTCGATGATTGGCGGCAGCCATGAAAGCACCAACCAATTGCTGGTCGAAGCCTATGGTGTCGCCTTTCCCTATGCCCTGTTTGATCAACGCTGCCGGCTGATCATGGGCGAACGCAGCCATGGCGGCGTGCCGGTCAAGCCCGGCGCCCGTGAATTGGTCGGCGAACTGCGGGCCCGCGGCATCCCCACGGCGGTGGCGACCTCCTCGCGTCAGCCCCATGCCATCACCCATCTGGGCGCCGCCGGCCTGCTCGAGCTGTTCGACACCATCGTGACCCGCGATGACGTCATTCAGCCCAAGCCCCATCCTGAACCCTATCTGACCGCCGCCCGGCGTCTCGGCGTTGCCCCGCTGCACTGCCTGGCGCTGGAAGACAGTCACGCCGGCGTGCGCGCCGCCCATGCTGCCGGCATGCAAACCGTGATGGTGCCCGATCTGGTTCACCCCAATGACGAGGTCCGCGCACTGGGCATTGCCGTGACGGAGAGCCTCAATCACGTCCTGGCGGCGGCGTTCGAGCGCTCCTGATACCACGCCAGAGCTGCCGCTCCTGCGTGCCCTGACCTCTGGCCGGGGCGGTTTGGCTGTGGGCAATGATCGGGCCGCCGGGGCTTGCCTCGACCGCGCCGCCAATTGGTAAACTTTTATCTTTCCGGCCCATCCCCCCTTCACCACACCACAAGTCCTTGCCTTTCAAGGGTTTTCATCTGCCGCCCTGTCGATTAACCGTAACTTAAGATGCTAACGGCTATGGTTAATCAGTCGTAAATTCTGACTTCCCAGGGCGGCCAAGCTTGGCTAGTGTGCCCGCAGAAGTGACCAGGGACTCGCCAGCGGGTTCTGACGAAGGCGCGCCGGAGACGACCGGACACGCTCAGGGGTAAGGACGGGGCATGACGAAATCCAGGCAGCTCAACGCTGTACGTGCTCTCGGGCACGTGTGCGCGATGACGCTCGCGCTGCTTGTGACTCTCGTGCCGGCCCAAGCCCAGACCCAGCAGCTCGCCTTGGTTACCCCGCTTCCCGTCCCCGCTGATCTTGTCGCCCTGCGGGCCCAGCCGGCCATCGGGCCAACGCTGGTGCCACTGGCGCCGGGCGAACAGGCGCTGACCCCCGCCTTGCTGAGCAATTACGTGCAGCGCCAGCAGACGCTGCGCGCGCTCGATGTGCTGGGTATCGCCACCCCGCGTCCGCTCAATTCCGACGTGCTGCTGAGCTATATTGCGCGCGGCGCCTTGGGCAGCAACAGCGCCGTCTCGGCCATTGCCAGTTTTACCGCTGCACCAACCACGCCGCAGCCGGCATTGAACAGCGGCGCGCTGGCCGCCTATATCGACGCGGGCTATCAGCCCACCGGCAAGCGCATCGAGCATGCGGAGGCCGAGCGCGATTGTCTGGCGCAGGCCATCTATCACGAGGCGCGCGGGGAAAGCGCAGCCGGCCAGCTGGCGGTGGCCAATGTCATCGTCAATCGCGCCCGCTCCGCCAAATTCCCCTCCACCCTGTGTGGCGTGATTTACCAGAACGCCGACAAGGGCCGCTATCGCTGCCAGTTCACCTTCGCCTGTGACGGCCGCACCGATGCACCCGGCGAACGCCGCGCCTGGGCCCGCTCGGCCGATCTGGCACAGGCTGTCTATGCTGAATTCGCCACCGGTGAATCGGTTGGGGCCGTGCCGCGCTCGGCGCTGTACTACCACACCACCAGTGTTCGCCCGAACTGGGCCAATACCTACAATGCGGTCGCCCAGATCGGCTCGCACATCTTCTATTCGCCCAACTAGGGCAATCCTCTCCCTGTCGAACGCGCCGTCGTGCTGGTACGCCGCCCTGGCCTGAACCGCGCCCCTCGCGGACCTGCGTTCCTGTTCCGCTCCTCCCGGCCTGCCCTTGATGGGGAGGCCGGGCGAGGGTGAAGCGAAGCTGGCCCGATGCGAAGCAGGCCGATCCGGGTCTATTCGGCCGCCTGCGCCATCCGTGGTCCCGGTTCGGCATTGGCGGCATCACCGAACTTTTCAAACAAGGCCCGGAACAGGCCAGCCAGATGCAGCGCCTGGCGGTCATAGGCCGCCGCATCGGCCCAGGTCAGGCGCGGCGTCAGCAGTTTGCTGTCAACGCCGGG
>NZ_JAUYGL010000233.1 GCF_030689745.1 Devosia sp. | reverse complement strand
GAATATACGCTGCGGGTGGTCAATCGCGCTGACGAGCAATCCGGCTTCTGGACCTTCCCGGAGATCAATACCGACGCCACCAACTACTATCTGGTGGTCGAGGCGCTTGATGCCGACGGGCAGACGCTCAGCCTGCCCATTCTCAACGAGGAGACGGGCGCGACCGAAACGGTCAGCATCTGGGGCGTGCGGGTTCCCGAAGCGGTCTATGACGCGGTGGTGGCGGACAAGCGCGACGACGGCATCATCCAGAACAATGAAATTGGCCGGAAATCCTATGGATTCATCGAAGTAAACTACAATGTGCCGGTGTCCGGCGGGGCGGTAACGCGGTGGTAGAGTTATGAGCATTCGCGGCCCTGAGGCACTGGCGAGCCTGGACGAGGCGATGCGGGATATCCGCCGCGAGGAAGACGAGATTTCCAAACGGCTGGCCCGCGCCGCCGATCGCATCAGCAAGATCCGCGAGGGCGAGGCAGAACTGTTCCGGCAACTCGCGCGGCTGCGCCTTGACCCGGCAATACAGGGCGAGCTGGACGGCGCCATTTCGGCGGCCGAAACCAGGGCGCGGGCGCAGGTCAAGGCCCATGCCAAGGATTTGAGCCAGGCCGAGAGCGCCGTGGCCGAGATCGACGCCCGGCTCAGCCAGTTGACCACGGAGCGGGCCGCCGTCCTCAAGCAATACGAGACCCATCAGGCCGAACTCAGGGCCCTGGCCAACGCGCTCGGTGCGTCAATTGCCCGCGATCCAGCTTTTGCCGCCAAGCAGGAGCAGGCAGTGGCGCTCGCCGAAGTGGCCGCCCAATCCATGCGCAAGACCGAGCAGGCCGAGGCCGATCGGGAGGAAAAGGGCAAGCCTTACCGCGAGGATCGGCTGTTCATGTATCTTTGGGAGGCGGGCTACGGTACGGCCAATTACCGGGCCAACAATCTGGTGCGCTATCTCGATGGCCTGGTAGCCAAGCTGGTGGGCTTCCACAAGACGCGGCCAAATTTTGCCATGCTCAACGAAATTCCGCTGCGGTTGCGTGAACATGCCGAACGGCAGATCGCAATGGCCAAATCCGCCGAGGCCGAACTCGACGAGATGGAGACCGCAGCGATTGATGCGGCAGGCGGCAAGCCGATCCGCGACGCCATGAAAGGCGCCCAGCAGCAGCTCACCGATTTTGATGCTCAGATGTTGGCCACCGAGGATCAGCGCGACGAGGCCGCCAGAACCGTGGCGACGCTGTCACAGGGCCTCAACCCGGCCATTGAAGGCACGCTGGGGGAACTGGCCACCGCGCTCGAGCGTGAAGACATCCAGAGCTTGCTGGCCGATGCGCGTCGCACCCGCACCGGTCAGGACGACACCATCGTGGCGCAGATTGACGATGCACGGGCCCGCGCCAAGGAAGAAGAGCAGGAAACGCGCGAGCAGAAGGAGCGGCTCAAGACCCTGGCCGCCCGCCGACGCGAACTCGAAGATATTCAGTGGGAGTTCAAAAAACAGCACTTTGACGATCCACGCTCGACCTTTCGCGAGGAACGGCTGGTGGGCGATCTGCTCAACGACTTCCTGCGCGGCAGCATCACGGCGGCGTCCTATTGGGACAAGTGGCAGCGCAGCCAGAATTGGGGTGCGGGCACCAGCGATTGGGGCGGCGGGGTCGGCTTGCCCAATAATGGCCGGCAGCGCTCCAACACGCCTTGGCCCGAAGGTGGGGGCTTTAGCTGGCCGGACAACAGCTTCGGGGGCGCCGGCGGCAAATCCAAGGGTGGCTTTAGTGGCGGTTTCGGACGTCCCTCCGGGGGGGCCACTGGCGGCGGCTTCTCGCGTCCCCGCACCGGATCGAGCGGCACGCGCAAGCATGGCGGCTTCAAGACGGGTGGCGGCTTTTAGGGCAGCGGCAGCAAGTGTTCGGGGCTCCTGCCCCGGCACTATCAGCGCCGCCCCTCTACTGAGGGTTTAGTGCGCTGGCGGCTTGGCCATCAATTCCCAGACATTGCCTTCGCTGTCCTCGAAATAGGCCGAATAACCCCATTCCGATTGCGTGCCTTCGGTGATGATGGCGCCGCCAGCAACGAGCACCCGGCGCAGGATATCGTCAACATCGGCCGGACTTGCGGCCTGGTGGCTGAGCACGAAGCCAGGTGTGCCGGCGATGGCGACTGGCTTGCCGGCGGTCTGGGCGATCTGCTCGCGCGGGAACAGCACGAAGGAAAAGCCATCATCGAAGAAAAAGGCGATGTGGTCTTCGCCAGCGCCAATCTGGTCATCGCTGATATCAAACAGGGTGCGGTAGAAGGCAAAGGCGCGTTCGAGGTCGTCGACACCGATGGTGATGATGGATATCGAGGGCTGCACGGCACGCTCCTTGTGGCTGTTGCGCGCAACCTAGCCAGCATAGCCCGCTTCGTCACCCACCAGTTTGGCGCGGGCGCGGTTCTGTGGGGTGGGTGCCCGATCCGCAGCACTGCGAACCGGGGGTTTGATCTCAGGATTTGGCCAGCAAATTCCTGAGCTTGCCGACCGCCGTCTCCTGGTCCTCGCCATAGGCGATGGTGCCCTGGAACGCTCCCCTGTCGTCGAGCAGGAATACAAGCGCCGTGTGATCCATGGTGTAGCCACCATCATCGAGCGGAACGCGTTGATAGTAGACGCCCCAGGACCCGGCGATCTTGGCGATCTCCTCGGGCGTGCCGGTAATGCCGGTGATGCGATCGCTGACCCAGCTGACATAGTCGCCCAACAATTCCGGCGTATCACGCTCGGGGTCGATGGAGACGAAATAGGCCCGCAGGTCCTTGCCCTCATCGCCCAGCGCCTCGAACCAGCCGGCCATTTCGGCCATGGTGGTGGGACAGACTTCCGGGCAATGGGTAAAGCCGAAAAACAGCGCCGACGGGTGACCGATAAACAGGGTCTGATCGACCGCTTTGCCGTTCTGGTCGATCAGGCTGTAGGTCCCGGTGCCGAAGGGCGCGGCGCCCGGCGGCGACTGACGCAGCAGCAGGGCACCGACACCAGCCGTCAGCGCCAGGGCGACAACCGCGCCCCAGAGCCAAAGCCGAACCGTCTTGATGGCCACTATTTGGTGGCCGCAGCGGGCGCCGCGGGACCGTGACCCATTTCCATGGCGCCATGCTCGGCCGATTTCGCCGCATTGCCCAGTACTGGCAGGGCCAGCTCGACCGAACCGGCCTTTTCGAACACCAGCGTCACCGGCACGGCTTCGCCTTCGACAAAGGCCTGATTGAGACCCATGAACATGATGTGGAAGCCGCCGGGGGCCAGCGCCACGGTTGCACCGGCCGGGATTTCAAGACCGTCGGCCAGCTCGCGCATCTTCATGACATCGCCTTCCATGGCCATTTCATGGATTTGCACATCGCCGGCCACGGCGGAACTCGCTTCGATCAGACGATCGGCCTCAGCTCCTGTGTTGGCGATGGTCAAAAAGCCCCCGCCGACGGGTGCGTTGGGCAGGGTGGCACGCGTGAAGGGCTGGGTGATGTTGAGCTCGCCGACATGGGTGGTCCCGTCATGGGCGAAGGCGGGCGTGACGAGCAGCAGAATGGCTGCAACAGCAGCGTGCAGAGTACGGATCATGGTGATGACTTTCGAAAGAGAAATGGATCTGAATGAGCCAGGGGCTCGGGGCAATCAGACCAATGCCGGTGGGCCGCGGGGTCCTGACGGCGGGGCAATCGCCGCCGGACGAACCGTGACGCGCGCCACAGGACGGGGGGCGGCGAGCATGATAGCGCCCAGATCCAACACCACGGCGTCAAGAGCCGGGGCCACGAGCGCGGACTTGCCGACGCCGGTGACCGGGCATTTGCTGACCGGCGTTTCGCTGTCGGGGTCAGAATCGGAAGTCGAAAGGGACGAACACAGCACCCAACCGCTCTGCAGCGTCGAATAGCCCAGCTTTTCAAAGGCCAGCTGGCTGGCGCGGGCTTCGTGCAGCGGCGCCAGCAGGGTAAGCAGATAGATCGCCAGCACGGCCAGGGCCGTTCCGATCTCGCTGCTGATGCTGCGCGTGCTGTTCATGGTTCACTCATAGGGCGGCGGCGGATCGCGTGAAAGCGCCGAAATGTCGCAAGCCTCAGATTGCGGGGGTATAGGTCTCGCTGCACAGGGCGATAAAGCTCTTCATGGCGGCTGACAAGGGGGTTGATTTGCGGCGGGCGACCAGCAATTGGCGCAGCGCCCATGGCTCGGCAAGCGGGGCGCAGACCAGATCGGTACCGGCCAGCAGATGCAGGCTGGTGGAGCGCAGGAAGCCGATGCCAAAACCGGCCTCAACCATGCGCACCAGGGCCGGAAAACTCTCGACGCGAAGGGTCTCCGTCAGCGGCTTGCCGGCCGTGTTGGCTGCATCCGCCAATAGTCGGTCGAGCGAGCCGGCGTGATGGATGCCGACAATGGGATGGTCGAGCACTGCAGCAAAGGCAATTTCCTTGCGCGGCTCGATGCTGGCGGCCAGTGGATGGTCGGGCGGCACAACGACCCAGACGCGATCATCCTCGAAGGGTTTGATCTCAAAGCGGGTGAAATCGTAATTGTCGGAAACAATGGCGATATCGGCCCGCCCCTCATCAAGGGCCAGCAGCGCTTTGGCCGCGCTCATTTCCTGAATATCCAGATCAATGCCGAGATGCCTGGCCGCGTAGTGCGCCAACAGTTCTGGCAACCGTCCGGTCAGGGCAGAACTGGTACAGGCCAGCCTGAGCGCGCCGCGATGACCCGAACTGAAATCGGTCATTACCGCGTCAAGATCGGCAATGGCGCGCAACACGGTACGGCAGCCTTCGGCATAGGCCTCGCCCGCAATGGTCAGCCTGACGCCTTGTGCCGAGCGGTCAAACAGCACCACGCCGAGGCGGCTTTCCAGATCGGAGACGCGACGGCTGACGGCCGATGAGGCAATGCCTTCGCGCTCGGCGGCGCGACCGATTGAGCCGGTATCAGCCAACAATAAAATCAGGCGCGCGGTAACGCTGTCGAACGGTGCCATCTGGTCCCCCTGGCCGGCACCATACTGATCGCGATCAGATCAGCAAGGAAATGCCGCGGCCCAGATAGAATATCCCGATGGCGGTGACAATCCAGCGGGTCCAGGAACGGAAATTGGCATCAGTGAGCCGCTGCAAAATCCAGTGCCCGGCGCTGGTACCGGCGATGGCAAAGGGCGCTGCAAGCGCAATGGCACCCCATTCCAGCGGGGTCAGCACCGCCGCGGCATTCCAGTAGAACACCACCTTGGCTGCGTGCGAAACCACCTGCGTCGCCGCCTTGGTGGCGATGATCTTGCGACGATCCATCTGGGTGCGGATAAAGAAGATATCGACGGTCGGTCCAGAGACCCCGACCGCCAGATTGAGACCGCCACCGAGCAGGCCACAAAAGAAGGCATGCAACGGCTTGCTGGCGTCGAGTTCCAGCCAGCTTTTGGGAATCCAGACCAGAATAGGCAGCAGCCCGATGGCGATGCACACCGTTGTCAGGTCCGGTGTATAGCGCACGATGAACAGGATGATGCCCGCCACCAGCAGCCCCAGGCAGATCATGCCCAGTATTTTCCAGTCGATATAGGCCCGTGACAGGAAGGCGCGCGAGCCATTGGCCACGATCTGGATGGCGCCCTGCACGGCGATGGCCGTGCCGACCGGCAGGATGGCCAGCAGAATACCCAGCAAAACCAGTCCGCCAGCCATGCCGAACACGCCCGACAAAGTCGAGGTACCAAACACGGCCAGCAGCAACGCCGCACTCACCCACAGACTCACGCATTTCACTCCTGCTGTCGGGGCGCTTCATGCACCGGCGTGGCAAGCGGCGCCAGAACCGATGTGGCAAGAGGGGGTGTCGAGGTCGGCATGCCGGGTTGGCAAGCACGCTAAGGCGGCAAGCGCGCACTGGGCTCAGGTGCTCGCCGCCTTGGCATTGGCCTTGCTGACCAGTTCGTCCGGAATGTCGTCAAAGCTGGAATAGTTCATGTTGTAGAGCTTGGCGTAGAGGCCGCCGAGTTCCATCAACTCGTCATGATTGCCGGTCTCGATCAATTCACCGTTCTGCAGCACGAAAATACGGTCGGCGCCGCGAATGGTCGCCAAACGGTGGGCGATGACCATGCCCGTGCGGCCTTCCAGCAGGGTCAGCAGAGCCTTCTGGATCTGCCGCTCGGTATAGGAATCGATGTTGGCAGTAGCCTCGTCGAGCACCAGGATCTTGGCGTCCGCCACCAGGGCACGGGCAAAGCTCAGCAATTGGCGCTGTCCCAGCGACAGATTGGAGCCGCGCTGTTCGAGAATGCTGTCATAGCCGTTCGGCATGCGCTCGATAAATTCGTGCGCCCCCACGGCCGTGGCCGCATCAATGACGTCCTGGCGCGTCGCGTTGACCTTGTTGTAGCGGATATTGTCAAACACGCTGCCGGTGAACAGGAAGGGCTCCTGCAGCACCATGGCGACCTGTTCGCCCAGCGATTGCTGGGTGATATCGCGCACATCATGGCCACCCACCAGCACGGCGCCGGACTGCACCTCGTAGAAGCGGTGCACCAGGGCCATGGCACTTGTCTTGCCCGACCCCGTGGGGCCGATCAGCGCGACCGTCTCGCCCGGATTGACCGTGAAACTGACATTCTTGAGCACCGGGCGATCCGGGTCATAGGCGAAATTGACATTGCGGAACTCGACCGAGCCATCCATGTCACGCGTCAGGGAAATGGCGTCGGGTTTGTCGGTGATCGAGGCGGGAATATCGAGCACTTCGGTAATGCGGCGGCCCGAGGTCATGGCGCGCTGCATGATGGAATACTGCATGGTCAGCGACCGGATCGGATCAAAGAAGCGCTGGATGTAGAACAGGAAGGCGACGATGACGCCGATCTCCAGCTTGCCATTGAGCGCCAGCGAGCCGCCCACCACCACGACAATGGCCATGGCGGTGCCGGTCAGGGAGTCGACAATCGGCACCATCACCTGGGCAAAGCGCGAGCCGATCAACTGGGTGCGCAGATTGGCATAGGCCTTGTCGTCGAACAGGTCGAAATTGACCTTCTGGCGGTCGAGATTCTGCACGGTGCGCACGCCATTGATGCCCTCGGCCATGGCGCCGGCAGTGATCGAATTGGTTTCATGGGCGTTCCAGAAGGCGCGCTTGGCGGGAGGCAGCCAGAAGATGCGGACGATGAACAGGATGGGCATGGTGGACAGCGTCAGCAGGCCCAGCCGGAAATCGAGCGACAGCAGCACCACGACAATGCCAATCAGCAACACCATGTCGCCGACCGAAATCACCGAGGTTTCGAGGAACTCCTGCATGGAGTTGACGTCGCCCTGCAGCCGGCTCATCAGGCGACCGACTTCGGTCTTGTCCATGAAACTGAGTGAGACGCGCTGCAGTTGGGCGAACATGGCGCGGCGCATGTCGAACAGCACGTTTTCGGCCACCTTGCCCACTTCGGTCTCCTGCACGAAGGAGGCGCCAAAGTTGAAGATGACGGCGACGGCGAAGGCGGCCACCGCCCAGAGCAGATTGGTGGCATTGCCCCCTTCGGTCATGCCGCTGTCGATAGCGCGGCCGATGATCAGCGGAATGGCCAATTGGGTAGCGGTGAACACCAGCACCGCCGCAACCGAGAGAACGATCTTGGCCCGATAGGGACGCACGAATGCCCAGATGCGGCGCACCGTCTGGGGATCATAGGCCTTGCCAAAAACGTCCTCTTCAATGCGGTGGCTCCCGACACTGGCGCGGGGTGGACGCTGGCCCGGAAAGGCGGCAACTTCGCGTTCGTCTTCGTCAAGCACGTTCATTGGGCAGCGCTCCCGAGTTCAATATTGTCGCTGGGGCGGGTCTGCAGATCGTAGAGCGCACGGTAGCGACCGCCCTGGGCCAGCAGCTGGTCGTGGCTCCCCTGCTCGACGATTTTGCCATCTTCGAGGAACAGGATGGTGTCGGCATGCAGCAGCGAACTCAGGCGATGGGAAATCACCAGCGTCACCCGATCGCTGGCATAGCGGCGAATGGCACTGCGAATGCGGTGCTCGGTCCCCGCATCAATGGCAGCGGTGGAATCGTCAAATACCATCACGGCAGGCTTGAGCACCAGGCTGCGGGCAATTGACAGGCGCTGGCGCTGCCCACCGGAAAGCGACACCCCGCGTTCACCCACCACAGTGTCGTAGCCGGCAGGCAGACCCATGATGTAGTTGTGCAATTGCGCGCTTTCGGCGGCCCGTTCGATCTTGGTCTCCTTGGACCAGGGATCACCATAGGCAATGTTGTTTTCAATGGTGGTGGTGAACAGGAAGGTGTCCTGCTGCACGACCGCTACCGCGCGGCGCAGTGACTGCAGGGTGACCTGACTGACATCCTGGCCATCAATGGTGATCTTGCCGGCGTCGATGTCGTAAAAGCGCGGGATCAAATGGGCGAGCGTCGACTTGCCGCTGCCGGGGGCGCCAACAATGCCAATGGTCTGGCCCGCTTTTGCCTCGAAGCTGACGCCCGCCAAAGTGGGGTGGGTAGCGCCGGGATAGGTGAAATGCACATCCTCAAAGCGCAGCGTGCCCTCGGTCAGCTTGAGATCGACCGCGCCGGGCACATCATCAATGGCCAACGGTTCGTCGAGGAAATTGAACAGCCGGTCGCCACAGATGGAAGCACGGGCGAAGGAATTGACCATCAGTCCGAGCTGGCGCACCGGCATCTGCAAAATGGTCATGAAGGTCAGAAACGAGGCCAGCGTGCCCACGCTCATGTCGCCAGCGATCACCTTGTTGCCACCGAACCACAGCACCAATCCCATGGCGGCGAAGAAGGAGAAGGTCATGGCGCTGGTATTGCGCACCCGCACATCGACCCGCTGATGGGACAGTGCCAGGGCTGCACGCGAGGCAGTATCGAATTTGTCGAGCTCGAAATCCTGCGCCGAAAAGGCCCGTACCACGCGAATGCCGCCCAGGTTTTCTTCCATCACCCGTGTCAGCCCGGAGAGCTTTTCCTGCAGGGCGATCCAGGTGGCGCGCAAGGTAAGCTGGGCCACCGAGGAGCGCCAGGCGACGAAGGGCACGAAGCTCAGCGCCAGCAAACCCAGCATCACATCGGTGGTGAGCAGCATGGTGGCCCCCACCCCGATCAGCACCGAGAGCAGCACCATGCGCACCAGGCCCGTAGCAAAGAACATGCGCACACCGTCGAGATCGAGCAGGCCCATGGTGATCAGGTCACCGGTGTGGATCTTGTCATGGTAGGAATAGGAGAGCTTTTGCACCTTGTCGTAAAAGGCCAGCCGCAGCTCATAGCCGACATGGTGGCCCACCGATTCCGAAAAATAGTTCTGCACCAGGGTGAAGGCGCCGCGCGCCACCGAGACGGCCAGCAGCGTCATGGCACTCCAGAACAGGGCCTGTTCGGCCCCCTCGGCGGCGGTGCTGAGAATACCCTGCGCCTGATCAATGGCGTGGCCGAGCAGGCGGGGAATCATCAATTGCAGCACTGAGGCGACAATGGTGGCACCGATGGCCAGCGACGCCTGCCAGGGATGACGCAGTGAAAACAGCGCAATTCGCACCAGTGGGCGGCGGCCCTTGCCAGCGTGAGCGGCCGCCAAATGCGCCCGTGCATCGCCGCGAGAATGGTCGCGGCCAGCCGTATGGGTGGTCAAGGAAGTATCCAGACTTCAATAAATGTGGGGTCCGAACGGGCCAGGCGCCAACCGCTACCGGAGTTCGGACAAATCAGCTCGTGGTTTATTGAATGCCCAATCAGCCTACCATTCAAGACGCAATTTGGGCAAAAAATGCAATTCGCAACGTTATCAGGCCGGCCTGCCCCTATTGGCCCATATTGAGTTCGGGATAGATCAGCGCAGAGCACTGGCGATTGCTGGCGTCCAGAATGGTCTGCTCCTGCGCCGACACCATGCCGGAATAGACGGCGCCCCACAGATCGTTGGCCTCCACGCCCTCGAGGCCGCACTGGCAATAGGTGGTGCAGAGCGGGGCGCTGGTGCCGCCCGCCATGCAGGTGGTCTGGCATGAGCGAAGAAAATCGCTGCTGCGCATGGCGATCTCTGGCTGCAGAACCGCGGCGGCCGGATAGAGCAGGCCCAGCAGAATGGGCTGATGCAGCAGATAGATCAGCAGACTCCAGCGGCCGAGCAGCGCCAGCAATTGCGGCAGGCGGCCCGTTGGATTGATGGCAGCGAGGCGCCCGGCCATTGGCGAGGCGAGCACCAGACGGGTGGCGATGAGGCCGACAAGGACGACGCCAAACCAGGGAAACAGCGGCACCAGGTCATTGGCTGGCGGCGGCACCTGCCAGAAACCGATCCAGGAGAACAGCTTCTCGTTGAACAGCGGGTCCGAATAAAGGAATGGCAATATGATAACAATTGCCGCCACCGTGATCGCCAGCCACAGCGGCGCACGCACAAAGGCGAGGCCCAGCAGGCTGAACAGGGCGATGGCGTGCAGCACGCCGAAATAGACAAAGCTGTCGGGAAACACCAGCCAGGTGCCAAGGGTGATCGCCAGCGCTCCCAGCACGACAAAGACGGTACGCCGCCAGAAGCTGGGCCAGCGAATGCCGTTCCCATGCCCGAGCACCAGCCCGACGCCGACCAGCAGCATGAATGCCGCCAGAATGGTGCGGGCGATCAGCACCCAATTGGGATCGCGACCGACATCGGGGGCGATGAAGCGCAACAGGCTGAGATCCCAGCACAGATGATAGGCAACCATGGCGATGATCGCCACGCCGCGGGCGATGTCGACAATGGCGTAGCGCGGGCGGGAAATGGTCGGCTCGCTGGTCAAATTGTGCTCTCGTCCCGAAAAGGCCGCTGGATTGCTTAGCGACTACCTAGCCGGTTTCGCGGCGCACTCATAGTTGCGCGTCTTCACGAATAATGCGCCGGCCGAGGTCGGGCCGCCGTGCGTTGCAAACAACAGCATCGCTCCTATAGTGCCGCCATGAAAACCTATTCCGCCGAAGACGTTCGCCAGGGCCTTGATTGGCCCGTTCTGCTTGCCGCGCTCAAGACGGCCTTTGTCGAGGGGGCGGAGGCGCCCCTGCGCCAGCACCTACATGTGGGCGACGCTGCCACCAATGGCAATCTTCTGCTGATGCCGGCCTGGCAGCCGGGCCGGCATATTGGCGTCAAGCTGGTGACGGTGTTTCCCGATAATGACCAGCTCGGGCTGCCCGCCGTGGCCAGCGTCTATACCCTGTTCGACGGCAAGACCGGCGCCGTTATTGGCCAGATCGATGGCGGCGAGCTGACCGCCCGCCGCACCGCCGCCGCCTCCGTGCTGGCCGCGACCTTCCTGGCGCGCACCAATGCCCGCAATCTGGTGATCCTGGGCACCGGCCGGGTATCGCGGAACCTGGCCCAGGCCTATTGCGCCATCTTCGCCATCGACAAGCTGACCCTGTGCAGCCGCTCGCTGGACAAGGCGCAGGCTCTGGCCGCCGAACTGGGTCCCATTGCGCCGAACATCGTCACCACCACCGATTTCGCCAGCGCCGTCAGCGACGCCGATATCGTCAGCACAGCGACCCTGGCCAAGACGCCGATCATCCTTGGCGAGCTGCTGCGCCCGGGCACCCATGTCGATCTGGTGGGCAGCTTCCGGCCCTATATGCGCGAGGCGGATGACGCCGTGCTCAGCCGCGCCGGGGGCATTTTCGTCGACACCTTTGAGGGCGCCAGCAAGGAAAGCGGCGACGTCACCCAGCCGCTGGCAGCGGGCAATTTGAGCCGGGAGGGCCTGTTGGCCGATCTGGCCATGCTGTGCCGTGGCACCCATCCGGGGCGCCAGAGTGAAACCGCGATCACCGCCTTCAAGTCGGTGGGCACGGCGCTCGAAGATCTGGCCGCTGCCGTGGCACTGACGGCTGCCGATCACGCCTGACTAGCTGATCCTGGGCCAGGTGTCCGACAGCCGATAGCCCGCCGGCCAGGGATCGGCGGGGTCTAGCATTTCCTGCCGCGTCCCGGTGATCCAGGCGCGGCCGGTAATGGTGGGGATGATCGCCGGCGTGCCGGCCAGATCGGTCAGCGCTTCGAGCTTGCAGAAGAATTCCGAACCGATGATCGAGCGGCCGACAAACTCATCGCCCACCGCCATCAGCCCGCGCGCATGCAATGTCGCCATGCGGGCCGAGCAGCCGGTGCCGGTGGGCGAGCGGTCGATCTTGCCCGGCTGGATCACCACGGCATTGGCGCCGGTCAGCCGACCCTCAACAGTCTCGAGCGGCGCGGCGATCTGGCAGAACGAAATATGGGCCCAGTCCGGATTGGTGGGGTGGGTGAAGCCGAGTTGTTCATTGGCCGCGCGGGTGATGCGGATGCCGGCTTCAGCGATGTCGCGCGCCTCATCTTCGGCAATGGCGAAGCCCAGAGCCCGTGCATCGGCAATCACGAAGCTGTCACCGCCATAGGCGGTGTCGACGCGCAGCGTGCCGATCCCCTCCACCTCGATGGTGGCATCAAGCCTGTCGACGAAAGAAGGCACATTGCGCACGGTGATCGACTGCGCCTTGCCGTCGCGACACTGCGCCACCACTTCCACCAGCCCGCCCGGCGCTTCGAGCACCATGCGGGTTTCCGGCTCGGTCATCGGCACAATGCCGGTATCGAGCAATACCGTCGCCACGCAGATCGAATTGGACCCCGACATGGGCGGGGTGTCCTCGGGCTCCATGATGATCCAGCCCATCACCGCCCGCTTGTCCTTGGCCGGCACCAGCAGATTGATGTGGCGGAACACCCCGCCGCGTGGCTCGTTCAGCACGAAATTGCGCAGGCTCTGGTCCCTGGCAATCCAGCGCGACTGTTCCCAGATGGTGTCGCCGGGCGGCGGCGCCACCCCGCCCACGATCACGTCGCCCACCTCGCCCTCGGCGTGGCAGGAAACGATGTGAATGGAGCGGGTGGAACGCATGGCAGGGTCTTTCGCGGGCGGAGAATTGGCTTAGCTGACCAGAAAGCCGTGTCTGAACGGGTCGCGGTCATCGACAAAAATGGTATTGAGGCCGGTCATTCGCGCCCAACCGGCAATCGAGGGCACGATGGCGGGCAGCCCGCCGACACTCAGCGTGTTCTCCACCTGACCCTTGAAGATCGAGCCGATAATACTCTCATGGACAAAGGCGTCACCCGCCTTGAGCTTGCCCTTGCCATACCACTGCGCCATGCGCGCCGAGGTACCGGTGCCGCAGGGCGAGCGGTCAATCGCCTTGTCGCCGTAAAACACCGCATTGCGCGCCGTGGAGCCGGCCAGCTTGGGCGCGCCGGTCCACATGATGTGGCTCAGCCCATTGATCTCGGGCTGTTCGGGATGAACAAAGCTGTGCGCCGCGTTCAGCCGTTGCCGCAGCACCGGGCTCCAGCGGATAAAGTCGGCGGCCGAATACCGGTCCATGTCGGCGAAGTTGTCCTGCGGGTCGATGATCGCGTAGAAATTGCCGCCATAGGCCACGTCGACCTTGAGCAGGCCCAGATCAGGGCACTCCACCTCCAGGTCGGTCTTGTAGAGGAAGGACGGCACGTTGGTGATTTTCACCTCTTCGACGTAATCGCCGACCTGGGTGTATTCGGCGATCACCAGCCCGGCCGGCACTTCGAGCCGCACCACGCCCGGCACCCTGGGCACGATCAGTCCCTGCTCGATCGCCATGGTCACCGTGCCGATGGTGCCATGGCCGCACATGGCCAGGCATCCCGAGGTCTCGATGAACAGGATCGCCATGTCATTGGCCGGGTCACTGGGCGGATAGAGGATCGAGCCGGACATCACGTCATGGCCACGCGGTTCGAACATCAGCGCGGTGCGGATCCAGTCGTGCTGCGCCAGAAAATCGGCGCGGCGCTCCAGCATGGTCTGGCCCTTGAGCTGCGGCCCGCCGCCCGCCACCAGCCGCACCGGATTGCCGCAGGTATGTCCGTCTACGCAAAAGAAGCTGTGTCGTGCCATGGCTGTTCTCGGCTCATAAGTGGTCTGCTGCAGCGGGTGTGAGTTCGCCGCTGCTGCATTGGACATGCCTTGCCACAGCGGGCATGTCCAGCACGCCGCTCTGCGTCATTTCCGTCGTCAGGGCCGCAATGCCGCCTTGGCAATTGACGGCCACGCAGTCTTGCCCTCTGAGGAGCGAGGCCCGATCATTCGCCCAGATAGGCCTGCACGATGGATTTGTCGGCCCGCAGCGTGGCCGCCTCCCCTTGCATGCGGATATGACCGCTTTCGAGCACATAGCCGTAATGGGCAAGCTTGAGGGCGAGCCGCGCATTCTGTTCGACCAGCAGGATGGTGGTCCCGGCCTCGCTCAGCCGTTTGACGATCTGCATGGTCTCGATCACCAGCTTGGGCGCCAGTCCCATCGAAGGCTCGTCCAGCAGCAGCAGGCGGGGGCCATGCATCAGTGCCCGGCCAATCGCCAGCATTTGCTGTTCGCCCCCCGATAGCAGCGAGCCATCGCCGTGTTGGCGCTTGGCCAGCACGGGAAACAGCGCGAACACCTCATCCATCCGCTTGCGCCGTGTGGCCGGGTCCTTGACGGTGAACGCCCCCAGTTCGAGATTTTCGCGCACGCTGAGACCGCGCAGCACGTGGCGGCCTTCGGGCACATGCACCAGGCCCCGCCGGGCAATTTCATGCGCCGGGGTCTGGGTGATATCCTCGCCGGCAAAGCGCACCGTGCCGCCCGACGCCCGCACCAGCCCCGAAATGGTCTTGAGCGTGGTGGTCTTGCCCGCCCCATTGGCGCCCAGCAGGGTCACCATGGCGCCAGTCTGCACCTTAAGATCAATGCCGTTGAGGGCCACGATCCGGCCATAGCCAGCGGTGATGTTTTCCAGCTCAAGAAGGGTCTCGGTTGGCGCGCTCATAGCAGATCCTCCCCGTCGTCCTGGCCCAGATAGGCTTCGATCACCTTGGGGTTGGCCTGGATCTCTTTGGGCGCGCCCTCGGCGATAATCACGCCATGGTCGAGCACGCTGATGCGTTCGGAGATTTTCATCACCATGCCGGTGTCATGTTCGATCAGCAGCACGGAGATAGCGAGTTCGTCACGAATTCGGCCGATCAGATTGAGCAGGTCCTGCTTCTCGCCGGCATTGAGGCCCGCCGCGGGCTCATCGAGCAGCAGCAGCTTGGGCCGGGTTGCCAGCGCGCGGGCGATTTCGACCCGGCGTTGATGGCCATAGGCCAGGTTGGTGGCGTCGCGATCCATCTCATCGGCAATGCCGACAAACTCCAGACACTCAATGGCATGGGCGCGGATCGCTGCCTCCTCGCGGCGCTGGCTGGGCAGGCCCAGAATGGCCGATATGGCGCCGGCCCTGGAGCGGCAATGGCTGCCGCTCATCACGTTTTCCAGCACGGTCATCTGCTGGAACAACCGCACATTCTGGAAAGTGCGGGCAATGCCGGCCTGGGTAACCTTGTGCGGCTTGAGCCCCATCAACTCGTGGCCATCGACCTTGATCGAGCCCGATTGCGGTTTGTAAAAGCCGGTAATGCAGTTGAACAGCGAGGTCTTGCCGGCCCCATTGGGGCCAATCAGGCTGACGATCACGTCACGCCCGACGCTGAAGTCGACATTGTCGAGTACGGTATTGCCGGCAAAGCTCAGATTGACGCCGCGCAGTTCAAGCAGGGGAAGGGCCATGCTCATTTCCCCCTCACTGGCCAGATGCCACTGGGGCGGAACAGCATGATCAGCAGCAGGCCCACCGCGAACAGCAGCAGACGATATTCGCCCAGATCGCGCAGCAGTTCGGGCGCCAGCACCACGATGAAGGCGCCGAGGATGACGCCGGGGATCTTGCCCATGCCACCCAGAATAACCGCCATCAGGATCAGCACGGATTGCTGGAACGAGAAGCTCTCCGGTGAAATGGCCCCGAGATTGACGGCAAAGAACGCCCCGCTGATCGAGCCAAAGATCGCCCCGATCACATAGGCTGCCAGCTTGACGCGCACCGTATCGATGCCCATCGCCTCGGCTGCATCCTCATCATGGCGCACATAGAGCCAGGCCCGGCCCAGCCGCGAATGCTGCAACCGCACGCTGACGATCACGGCGATGATCGCCAGCACCACGAACACATAGTAAAATTCAAAGGGCGTGTTGATGTGCCAGCCAAACAACCAGGGCTGCTGGATGCCCGAAATGCCGCTGGCGCCGCCGGTAATTTCCATATTGCGCGCGCTGAAGCGCACGATCTCGCCAAAACCCAGTGTCACGATCGCCAGATAGTCCGAGCGCAAGCGCAGGGTGGGCGTGCCGATGATGACACCGGCGATCATGGCCGCGCCCACTGCAAATGGCAGGGTGAGCCAGAAATCGAGCCCGAAGGTGTGGGTCAGAATGCCCACCGTATAGGCGCCCACCGCAAAGAAGGCCGCATAGCCCAGATCGAGCAGGCCGGCATAGCCGACCACCACATTGAGCCCCAGCGCCAGCACCACATAGAGCAGCGCATTGGTCAGGATCACGGTGGCATAGGGCCCCAGCGAAATGGGGGCAATCAGCAGCAGCGCGACGATCACCGCAAACGCTGCATAGCGTTTCCAGGGCTCGTCGAACTGGGCGATGATATTGTTGAAGGCGTTGGAGCGGGGCTGAGCCATGTTACATGCGCTCCTGCTCGGACTTGCCCAACAGGCCAGTCGGTTTGAGCACCAGCACGAGGATCAGCACGGCAAAGGAGAACACGTCCTTCCACTCGCTGCCAATGCCGGGGATCTGGGTACCAAAGGATTCAAGCAGGCCCAGGATCAAGCCACCCAGCATGGCGCCGGGGATCGAGCCGATGCCGCCGATCACCGCGGCGGTAAACGCCTTGATGCCGATCAGAAAGCCCATGAAATACCAGACCGAGCCATAATAGGCCCCGGCCATAGTGCCAGCCGCAGCGGCCAGCGCCGAGCCGATAAAGAAGGTCACCGCGATCACGGCGGTGACATTGATGCCCATCAGGCGGCACATGTCCTTGTCGATCGAGATCGCCCGCATGGCCCGGCCATATTGGGTGCGCGACACGAACAATTCCAGCGCGATCATCAGCGCGGCGGCGGTGCCCACCAGGATCATCTGATTATAGCTGATGAACAGCAGGCCCAGATTGACGCCGCCAAAGCCGAGATCGGCGCCCATCGGCTGATATTGTCCATGGGTCAGCGTCAGCACGCCATTCTGCAGCACCAGCGAAACCGCCAGCGCCGTAATCAGAATGGAAAGCCGGGGGGCGTTGAGCATGGGTTGGTAGGCAACCCGCTGGATCACCACGCCGAGAAAGCCTACCGCGATCATCGCCACGACCATCGAAACGGCCACGCCAGTCCAGCCCGGCCCGACCATTGGCGCCACCACAGAGAGCACCAGAAAGCCGACAAAGCCGCCGACCATGTACACGTCGCCATGGGCGAAATTGAGCAGCTTCACCACACCGTAAATCATGGTGTAGCCCAGCGCCACCAGCGCATAGAACGAGCCGAGCACGAGCCCGTTCACCAGTTGCTGCAAGAAGATATCAAAGACGGACATGCACAAGTTCCCCCACCGGACGCCGATCGTCATTGGCCCCGCCGCCCATGCAGCGGCGGGGCCAGTGTTCGGGTTGGGCTACTGCGCCAGGCCCCACTTGCCGCCATTGCCCTTCAGCACGACGAAGTTCGAACGGGCCAGGGTGTTTTCGGGGGTGAAGGTGATCTGACCGGCAATGCCGGGATAGTCAGCATCCATCAGCGCGGCGTTGATCGCGGCGGGGTCGGTGCTGCCGGCTGCCTCGATTGCGGTGGCGAGCAGGTGCATGCCGTCATAGGCCAGCGGCGCATAGGGGCCCGGAGGCGAGCCATTGGCTGCCGTGTAGTCGGCAATGAAGTCCTTGGCCCCGGGCAGGAATTCAGCGATGGGATTGGAGAACCCGATCACGCCCTCGGCCGCCGAGCCGGCAATGCCGAACAGTTCCGGAGAATTGGAGCCATCGCCCACAGCGATCGTGCCTTGGTACCCGGCCTGGCGCAGTTGGCGGATCAGCAGGCCGCCATCAGCATAATAGGCAGTCCAGAACACGGCATCGGGATTGGCCGAACGGATGGCCGTCACGATGGCTGAATAGTCCTGCTCGCCCTTGTTGGCGACTTCGAAGGCGGGGACCGTGTTGCCGGCAGCTTCCCAGTCCTTCTTGGTCAGGTCAGCAAGGTCCTGCGAATAGGCATCGCCCTGGTTGACGATGGCCAGCGATTTCGCGCCAACGGAATTGAAGTACTCGATGGCCTTGGCCACCTGATCATTGCCGGTGGAATTGATCATGAAGGCGTTGCCGGGATTGGCCGGGATCAGCTTGGTGGAATTGGCGCCGGTGATTACGAACGGAATGCTGGCATCGCCAAAAATCTTGAGGGTGGGAACGGTGGCGCCCGAGCAATAGCCCCCGACGACACCCACGACATCGGATGACGCCAGCTTGCTGGCAGCATTGACGGCCTGCTGCGGATCGCAGCCATCATCGCCGATCACCGAGCTGAGCTGCTCACCCAGAACACCGCCCGCAGCATTGATTTCGGAAATGGCCAGATTGACGGCATTGGCCATGTCCTGCCCGTAGGTGGCTTCCGAGCCGGTGGTGGGCGCCAGAATGCCGATTTTCATTTCCGCATAGGCGGGGCCCGCCAATGCCATGGCAATCGCGGTGGTCGCAAGAAGTGTCGTGAGTTTCATCTTGAAGGCTCCTCAACCTGTTATCGATCCTGGCGTTGTTCCCTCCACCAGAGCATCTAAAACTTAGGCTTGCACGATTGTATCCAATATACAACATGCTACGTTCTGCTTCGGCGCCCAGAAGCCGGGAGGCAGATAGCGCCGGCAAAAAGCCGGTATGGGCCACAGTGGAGGAGCTGGATTAATGGAAGGGCTGAGTGCACGAGCGTCCAACATCGGTGCCGGCGCGTCCTCGTCGGACGTGATTCTTGACGCCCTGCGCACGGCCATTATTCGCGGTGAACTGGCAGAAGGGCAGACCCTGCGCCAGGATGCCATTGCCAAGATGTTCAATGTCAGCCGCATCCCGGTGCGCGAGGCGCTCAAGCAGCTCGAAGCCAGCGGCCTGGTCACCTCGGTGCGCTACAAGGGGGTGGTGGTCAGCCGCATCTCGGTCGCCGAAATCCAGGAGATCTTTGACTTCCGCGCCACGGTCGAACCGAAATTGATCGCCCATGCCGTGCCGCGCATGAGCCAGCATTCGCTCGACCATGCCCAGCAGCTTTGCGAAGCCTTTGCCGAGGAAACCGATGGCGTGCGCTGGGGCGACCTCAATCGCCAGTTCCATTCCTCGCTCTATCTCGATGCTGGTCTGCCATATTATTTTGCGGCCGCCGAAGCTGCCAATGACCGCATCGAGCGCTATATCCGCGCCCAGCTCAGCCTGGGCCATGGCCGCGCACTGGCCATTGCCGAGCATCAGCAGATCATCGATGCCTGTCGGGCCGGCGAGGCCGAGCGCGCCGCCGATCTGACGCGCAAGCACATCGTCAAGGCCTCGGAATCGTTGACCCGGATTATCACCGAACGCGGCTGAGCTGGCCCGCGCACTACGCAGGCCAATAAAATATCTGGCCCTGCCATAACGATACCGTCATTATTGCGGTGGTTTGACAGGGGCGTCACCGTCGTACGCAGCGTGCGGATTGACGATAGTCAGGAGCTCCCCCTGCGGAGCCAGCCCGGAGGAGCATTCTGCATGACCACCCCAATGTCTCGCGCGCTACCGCTCGCTACTGCCCTGGCCATAATCGGCACCATGGCACCCGTTCAGGCCCAGCCGGCAAATCTCGATCTCAGTGCGGCCCCGAATATGGATGCTGTCAAACTCGCCCCTGGCGGTCTCGATCTGGCCCTCGACCAGCTTGAGGACACCATCGCAACCATCATGGAACGCAGCCTGGTCCCCGGCGTGGCGGTGGCGGTGGTGCGTGGCGGCGAAACCGTCTTTGCCCAGGGCTTTGGCGTGCGCAAGCTGGGCGAGGACGATCCGGTTACCCCCGATACCGTGTTCCAGATTGCCTCGGTTTCCAAACCGCTCGCCGCCACCGTGGCAGCCATTGCCGTCAGCAATGGCCTGGTTGCCTGGGATGATCTGGTCACCGCCTATCTCCCCGAATTCCGGCTCAATGACGACTGGGTCACTGAGCACGCGACCATTGGTGATCTCTACGCCCATCGCTCGGGCCTGCCGCTGGGCGGCGGCGATGAGCTTGAAGATCTCGGCTTCACCCGCGCCGAGATCATGGCGCGACTGCGCCTTCTGCCGCTCGACAGTTTCCGTACCTCCTACAATTACTCAAATTTCGGCATTACCAGCGGCGCTGAAGCGGTCGCTGCGGCGACCGGCAAGAGCTGGGAGGATTTGTCCGAAGCGACCCTTTACGACCCACTTGGCATGACGGCGACCAGTTCCCGCAATGCCGATTTCGTCGCCCAAGCCAACCGCGCCAGCCTGCATACGCTGGTCGATGGCAGTTTGCAGCCACTGTATCAACGCAACGCAGACCCCCAGGCGCCCGCTGGTGGCATTTCCTCCACTGTCATTGATCTGGCCGAATGGCTCAAACTGCTGCTGGCCGATGGCGAACGCGATGGGCAGCAGCTGATCGACCCGGCCGCCCTGCAGGCGGCACTCAGCCCCCAGGCATTCAGCTCGCCCGGCCACGTCCCCAGCGCCCGTCCCAGCTTTTACGGCTATGGCTTCAATGTCGGCATTGGCGCTGATGGCCGCACGGTGTTCGGTCATTCCGGAGCCTTCACCCTGGGCGCTGCCACCCGTATCCAGTTCATCCCGTCGGCCGATGTCGGCATTGTCGTTCTCACCAATGCCGGACCGCTCGGCGCGGCCGAGGCCATCGCCAACAGTTTTCTCGACACCGTGCAATTTGGAGAGCCTACCCGAGACTGGTATGACGCCTTCCATCCCCGCATGGTGGCGTTTTACGACCCCGAAGGCGATCTGGCCGACAGCGCGCCGCCTGCCCAACCCGCCCCTGCCCGGCCGCTCGATGCCTATCTCGGTATCTATCAGAACGATTATTTCGGGCCGCTCGAAATCACCCGGGGTGATAGCGGGTTGACCGCCCGGCTGGGCCCGCGCGGCGACAGCTTCGCCCTGACCAATTGGGATGGTGAGGTGTTCGCGATGGCGCCACGCAACGAGAACGCGCCGGCCGGTTCAAAGTCCTCGGTCACCTTCGATCCGGCGGACGGTAGCGTGCTGATCGAGTATTTCAACCGCAACGGCCTTGGCCGCTGGCAGCGCTGACCGGCAGTCTCGGCCCCGGCCTGACAGGCCCATTCCCCACGCCATAAAACAAAACTCCCGCAGGCCATGGCGCTGCGGGAGCAAGGGATGATCAGGCTGCTGCGGGCAACGCCTTGATCGCTTCCATC
Organism: Devosia sp.; assembly: GCF_030689745.1. GTDB lineage: Bacteria > Pseudomonadota > Alphaproteobacteria > Rhizobiales > Devosiaceae > Devosia > Devosia alba. The sequence goes on along the minus strand of NZ_JAUYGL010000233.1, from coordinate 21,443 downwards.
GCCTGATGCTGGCTCAGATGCACCCCACCGGACAGATGCTGCAGGAATTCGGTGCCCGCCAGGCGGTCCATCACCGGTCCCTTGACCTCCGACAGATGCAGGCGGACGCCCAGATCCTTGAGCTGGTGCTGGATCGCCTCAAGGCTTTCCAGCGCCGACATGTCGATGGCGTTCACCGCCGAACACATCAGCACCACGTCCTTGAGTTCAGGCCGCCCGGCGACCTCGCCATAGACCAGATCCTCGAGATAGCGCGCATTGGCGAAATAGAGACTTTCATCGACCCGGATCGAGAGCACGCTGGGAATGGTGTGCACATCATGGCGCTTGACGTTGCGGAAGTGCTCGGTGCCCGGCACCTGACCAACCACGGCGGCATGCGGCTGCGATGAGCGATAGAGAAAAATCAGTATCGAGGCGGCAACGCCGAGGGAAATGCCCACCTCCACGCCCATCAGCAAGGTGCCCAGCAGCGTGATGGCCACGGCGGTGAAGTCGGCCTTGGAATAGGTCCAGGCGCGTTTGAGGATCGAGAAATCCACCAGGGTCAGCACGGCCACAATGATCGTGGCCGCCAAGGTCGCCTTGGGCAGAATGGCCAGGAACGGGGTCAGCAGCAGGGTGGCGCCGGCAATACCAATGGCGGTGAAGGCACCGGCGGCGGGGGTGGCCGCGCCGGCATCGAAATTGACCACGGAGCGGGCAAAGCCGCCCGTTACCGGATAGCCGCCACCGACAGCGGCCGCGATATTGGCCGCGCCCAGGCCGATCAGTTCCTGATTGGGGTCGATGCGCTGGCGGCGCTTGGCAGCCAGGGTCTGGGCCACCGAAATGGATTCCACAAAGCCGACGATCGAGATGATCAGCGCCGGCAGCAACAGCGCCTGCATGGTATCGAGATTGAAATTGGGCAGCGACAGCATGGGCAGGCCCTGGGGCACGTCGCCAACCAGTGCCACGCCCCTGGCACCCAGATCGCCCAGCACCGACCAGGCCATGGTCAGGAAGACCACCAGTACCGGCCCGGCGCGGGTGATGATGGTCACCGCACCCTTGGGCAGGCCGAAGCGGAGCAGCCAGTTCTTGAGGTCCATGCGGATCCACAGCAGCAGGGCCAGGGACACCGCGCCGACGGCCAAGGTATACCAGTTGATGGTGCCGATATTGTGCACAATCGACATCACCAGTTCGGGCAATGCATGGCCCTCGGTCTTGATGCCAAGCATGCCGCCCACCTGGCTGGTGGCGATGATCAGGCCCGAGGCGGTGATGAAGCCCGAGATCACCGGGTGTGACAGGAAATTGGCGATGAAGCCGAGCCGGAACAAACCCAGCACCGCCAGAATGATGCCCGACATGGCGGCCAGCAGAATGGCGGCGCTGGCATAGTCCACTGTACCCTCGGCAGCGATGCTGCCAATGGCCGAAGCGGTCATCAGCGACACCACCGCCACCGGGCCGACGGCCAGCGCCGTCGAGGTGCCGAAGATGGCATAGGCCACCAGCGGCAGCACCGAAGCATAAAGACCTACCTCCGGCGGCAGGCCGGCCAGCAGCGCATAGGCCAGTGATTGCGGGATCAGCATGATCGTCACGATCACTGCCGCAACCAGATCGCTGGTCAGGGAGTCCCGGTTATAGCGGCTGCCCCATTCGAGAATGGGAAGATAGGTCTTGAGCTTCATGGTGTCTTACTTGGACAGAGTCGCGTAGAGGCTGCCGGCGCGTGCGCCGGAGCGGCAATAACCCAGCATTGGCTTGGGCAGGTTGGTCCAGGCATCGTGGAAGCGGATAACCTGGCCTTCGCCCAGCATGCCGGAAACCGGGATGTGGACAATCTTCAGGCCCGCCGCTTCGGCGGCGCGGGCAACTTCGTCATAGCTGGGCTGGCCGCCTTCTTCATGATCGGGACGGGCGCAGACGATGGACTTGTAGCCAGCGTCGGCAATGGCCTTGATCTGGTCGGGGGTGATCTGGCCAGTAGTGGCGTAATCGGCAGTAATCTTGTTGAGGTGCATGGTCTTCTCTTTGGGTTTTGCTTGAGTAAAGGGCCACATGGTCAGAGCCCGTTCACGGGGACTTTGAGGAAGGTATTGCCATCTTCATCCTTGGGGGGAAGCTTGCCGGCGCGCATGTTCACTTGCAGTGACGGGATGATCAGCTTGGGCATGTCCAGTGTCGCGTCGCGCGCTTCGCGCATGGCCACAAAGGTGTCTTCGTCGGTGCCCTTGCCCACGTGGATATTGTGCTCCAGCTCGTCGGCCACCGTGGTTTCCCACTGGATGTCGCGGCCATTGGGACCGTAGTCGTGGCACATGAACAGCCGGGTCTGGGCAGGCAGGGCGAGTACACGCTGGATTGAACGATACAAGGTGCGCGCATCGCCGCCGGGGAAGTCGGCACGGGCCGAGCCACCATCGGGCATGAACAGGGTGTCACCGACAAAGGCGGCATCACCAACCACATGCGTCATGCAGGCCGGGGTATGGCCCGGCGTGTGCATTACATGCGCGGTCAGGCCACCGATCTTGTAGCTGTCACCATCGGTGAAAAGCCGGTCGAACTGGCTGCCATCGCGCTGGAATTCGGTGCCTTCATTGAAGACCTTGCCGAAGGTTTCCTGCACGATCTTGATATTCTCGCCAATGCCCAGCTTGCCGCCCAGCTTGCCCTGGATATAGGGCGCCGCCGAGAGGTGATCGGCATGCACATGGGTTTCGATCAGCCACTGCAGATCCAGCTTTTGATCCTGGATATAGGCGATGATCTTGTCGGCACCATCATAGGTGATGCGGCCGGCCGCGTAATCGATATCCATCACGGAATCGATGACCGCACAGGCGTTGGAACCGGGATCCTTGACCACATAGCTGATGGTGTTGGTTGGCTTGTCAAAGAACGCCACCACTTCAGGATGCACATCAAGTTCTGGGGTGAATGGAATGGACGTCATGGTCATATCCTCTTCTTGAATGAATTCAGGCGGTTTTGGCGACCCGAGGCCGCAGGGCGTCACGGGCCGTTTTGGCGGCGGCGATACCAACCAGCATCGCGGCAACAAAGATCCAGGCGGCACTCTCTCCCAGGCCCAGGGCCGGGATGGCGCCGCCGGGGCAGAAACCGGCAATTCCCCAGCCTATGCCGAACAATGCAGACCCTGCCAGCAGCGATGCATCGAGCTTGCGGTTGGTCGGCAGGTGAAACCGGGGCTCCAGGATCGGCCTGTCGCGCTTGAGCACGAAGAAATAGCCGACTGCGGCTACCAGCAGGGCGCTGCCCATGACAAAGGCAAGCGAGGGATCCCAATCGCCAGCAAGGTCAAAGAAGTTGAGCACCTTGGCCGGGTTGGCCATACCAGAAATGGCGATGCCGGTTCCAAATACAAGGCCTATCAGACCAGCGAAAATTGTGCGGCGCATCAGAAGCCTCCCAGCACATGGCGAACGACATAAACGGTGACGAAAGACGCCCCCATGAAGACCGCTGTTGCGGCGATCGAGCGCGGCGACAGGCGGGCCATGCCGCAGACACCATGACCCGAGGTGCAACCAGAACCGAAGAACACACCGACGCCGACGATCAGACCACCAATGATGACCCAGGGTGTGGGAACGGGACTGGCGAAACCGACATCATAGCCGGTCAGCAGCACCATGAGAGCGGGCGCGATGATTGCACCGCCCAGAAACGCTGCGCGCCAGGCCCAGTCGGGGGCTATGGGCGGCAGCAAACCAGTCAGAATGCCGGTCATACCGGCAATGCGACCATGAAAGGCCATGAGTAATACGCTGGCGAGACCGATCAGCGCGCCGCCAAGCAGCGACACGAGAGGGGTAAATTCCGTCATCTATAAATAACCTTGCACGTCGAGGGGCCAGTTGGCGTGTAAACAGGATAGAGGCTGGTGTCAGTCCAGTGGCGCAGTCAGCGCTGTCCATCTGGGTCGTCAAATCAGCCTCCTTGATCATTGCTATGTTTGAGTGCTACGTCTCAAAGCGAATATACACTTATTAGAACATTCTAATATGGTCAAGATGGAAATTGAAAAACTCGAGGCCAATGCCGAGCAGGCGTCACGCCTGCTCACAGCCATGGCCAACGCCAAGCGCCTGCGCATTCTGTGCTGCCTGCTTGATGGTGAAATGAATGTGGGTGACCTGGAAACGCGCGTCGGGCTGGCCCAGTCCCCGCTCAGCCAGCACCTGTCCAAGCTGCGGGCCTGGAACTTCGTTACGACGCGGCGCGACGGCCAGCAGGTCTTCTACTCCATCGCGTCCGACGATGTGCGCCATATTCTGACGACGCTATACGGCATCTACTGCACCTAGTGGCCCGCCCCCGCGCGAGGCGCACGGCTCAGCGCTGTTCGGCGCGCTTTGACCAGAATACCTCCGGCGCCCAGGCAAAATCCTTGTCGAACGGATATTGCGGTACGCTTTTGTGCCGCCGCTCCAGCCGCTCGACGAACTGATCCACCACGCCGGGCGACAACGCCATCAGGCTGGGATTGGCGATGGGACCCAGATCGGGCGACAGATAGCCCGACTTTACCACCACGATCCTGGCGGTACGAGGATCGAGCCCCAGCCGGGTGAAGTCGGCAATATTGTGGAACGGTCGCCGCCGCGCCGTGATCACCAGATCGATACCGCCAATCCGCACCACCGCCTCGCGCAGCTGCGGATCGCCGGTTTCGAGCAGGAACTGCACTGTAGCTTCGGTTTTGACCGTGACGCTGGACGGGTCCAGACTGGCCCCAATGGTCAGCTCGAGGCTCGCGCCCGTGCCGGCGGCATAGGCTGCGTCGGTGGCTTGCTTGTCGGCAATGCCGGCAAACACCACGCCCTGCGCGTCATTGGCCATCAGTTCGGCCAGCACTTCCGCCCGGTCGCCGACACCGCCGCCCGTCGGATTATCGCCCGATTCGGCCAGCACCACCGGGGCAGTGGTGGCGGTCACGGCCCAGTCGACACATTCCTCGATGCTGCCCGTGGTGGTGCCGAACACGAAGCGCTCGCGCAAATCCCAATAATCCTGCGCCAGCACCCGCGCCGCCGCGGTCATCGCCAGCCGGTCGGTCCCGGTGATCACGGCACAGGCCGTGGCGCGGGGCTCGTCCGCCCACACATAGCCCACCTGAAACGAGGCATCCCAGACCCCGGTGGGGTCTTCGGCCGCCTGCAATTGGCTGTAGAATGTGCGCGCCGGCTCATCCTGCGTCGAGGTGCGCTCACCCGGCAGCAGCACCGGCACCGGCACCCAGGCCAGTACTGGCCGCTGCCCGGAGCGGAGCGCGCGCACCAGCATGGTCACCGCCCGGCGCATGGTATCGGCCACATCGATATGGGGCGCGGTGCGATAGGTGGAGAATATGTCGAGCCCGTCGACGATGCGCTGGCTGACATTGCCATGCAGATCATAGCTGGCCGCGATCAGCACATCGGGGCCGACCAGATCACGCACCGCACTGATCATATCGCCCTCGGCGTCCTGCAGGTCCTCGACAAACATCGCGCCATGCATGGCCAGATAGACGCCATCAAGCGGCAGGGCGGCCTTGATCCCGTCAAGGATTTCCGCCTTCCAGCGCGCATAGAGCGCCCCTTCCACCGGCCCGCCGGCAATCGCCCGCGCATGCAGCACGGTAATAAACTCGGCTGGAAAATGCGTCAGGAAATCGAAATAGGCGTCCTTGATCATGGTGGGTCCACGCAGCACGCGGAAATCGGCCTCCCGCGCCAGCACGGGATTATAGGTGCTGCACTCCGTGTGCAGGCCGGCAACAGCAATGCGCATCACAGCACTCCAGCGATTTGGGCTTCAGGATTGGATTTGGAGACAGCTTTGTTGGTGTTGAGCCGACCGGTCAACAGCAGGCTCAGCAGCAGCCCGGGAATGACGCAGGCCAGGCCCAACCGCATATCGGCATGTTCGGCCACAAAACCGATCACCGGCGGGCCGACCAGAAAGCCCAACAGGGCAACAAAGCTCAAAATGGCGACATTGGCTGAGGCGGCGCGATCGGTCAGGGCGGCCGCGGCCGTTACCGCCAGCGGGAACCCCACCGAGACGCCCAGCCCGATAATGCCGAAGCCGAGCAGCGCCAGCATGGTATTGGGTGTGAACACCAGCATGCTCGCGCCCGCCAGGGCCAGCACGCCGCAGATCCGCGCTGTGGTCACCGCGCCGAACCGGCGTTTCAGGCTGTCGCCGCCAAACCGGCCGGCTGCCACCATCAGCGCAAATACCGAATAACCCAGCCCCACTGTGCCCGCTTCGGCGCCGAGGGCATCGCGCAGGAAGATCGCCGACCAGTCGGCCATGGCGCCTTCGGTCATGGTGATGCCGAATACGAAGAAACAGATGCCCAGCAGCGCCCAGCTGGGTAGCGCCCAGGCCGAGCGACTGCCCTCATGGCTTTGGCTCGCCTCGGCATAGACCGGCAAGGCCAGGGCAGCCGCAATGGCCAGCGGGAGCACCGCTCCCGATACAAGCAGGATCGCCCAGCGTGGCTCCAGCCCCAGTGCCGCCAGGGCCGCGCCAATCAGGCTACCCGCCATGATCCCGACCGACCAGAAACCGTGTGCGGTGGTCATGATCACCGAGCCGGTGGCCTTCTCCACCGCGTCGGCCTGCACATTGAGCCCGAGTTCGACAAACGACATGGAGGAGCCGATCAGCATCAGCGCTCCGAACAGCAGGGTCGCGTCAGTGGCAAAACCGGGCAGCGCAACAGCAATGGAATACAGCACAAAGCCGACAATGATCGCCCGACGCGGCCCGATCCGCCCCACCAGCGGCCCGGCAAATGGCAGGGTGAGCAGCGTGCCGCAGGGCAGGCCCAGCAAGGCCAGAGCCAGTCCGCCCGGGCCGAGACCCAGCGCCAGCTGCACCTCGGGAATACGCGGCAGCCATGACCCGAAGGCGATCGGCTGCAGGAAGAAGATCAGCATGGTCAGGCGCTGGGGAGTGAGCATGTTCTGGTTCTCAGAAAAAGTCCCCTCCTCCGCCCTTCGGGCATCTTCTCCCACGAGGGGCTAAGGGGGCTGCGGCACGAGTGGAGAGGGTGGATCGGCCGCTGGCCGGGACGGATGAGGGGGCGGGATAGGCAACGCCGCGACCTACCCCGCCATTGGATAGGGCAGATACCCCGCAAAGCCCGTCAGCTTCCACACGCCCGCGACCTTGCGGCAGAAATACAGCGTCTGCCAGTTCAGCACGTCCTTGCCGCCATCGCGCAAGGCGATCTCGCCGTCGAATTTCTTGTGCGCGATGGCGATGTCGCCATTGATCTCGATCTCGGTCAGGCTGGTGGCGCGGTGGATGCCGGTCAGCACGTCTTCGGCATAGTCGAGCTGCTGGCTCGCCTTGGCCTGGGCGATCCAGTCGTCGCGATAGGCCCCGAGGGTGGGAAAGCTGATGCGCCAATTGTCGGGATTGCCGGACTTGCCGCCATTAATGCCGAGAAAGCCCGGCTCGATGAAGTCGCCTGCCACCATGCTCCAGTCGGCAGCCACGAAGGCGGCAATGTCGCGCTCCACCAGCATGGTCCAGATGGCGCTGCGGTCGGCATCATTGGGGAAGGGATTGGTGCTGGTCATGTCCATCTCGTCGCGTTGCTTTGATCTTATCTGCCGTGGTTCTGAACTCGGTCATCCTGGCCGATGTCCATGGTGGCCGCCGTCGCCGGCATGCCCACCGCCTTGGTGTCGCAAATTTTCAAATTGGCCATCCGGCAGCAGGTGACATTTGGAGGCCAGATGAATACCAATTTTGACAATCTGTCTGTTTTCTGCCTGCTTGTCCACACCGGAACCAACCGAAACTGGCCGATAAATGCCCAGAAAATCAGCAAATTGCTGATCGCTTATGCAAAATTCATGCGTGGCTTATATTGGTATTGTTGTTGCGGCGGATTCGTGTTGACATTGGTTTCAAAGCGGCCCTAATCTTGAAAATAGTTTACAAAAATACGACCAATCCGACAGAGACTGGCGTCAAAAAACAGGGATCACTATGCGGGTAGGCGTCATCGGTCTTGGCTATCGTTTGGGCTATTTGGCGCGGGTCTTTTCCGCTGCCCGCGATGACTTCTCGATTGCCGGATATGTCGACCCCTCGCCGGCCGGCCTGCCCTACGCCACCGAACATGGCGTCTCGGTCGGCACTGCGTTCGACAGCCTCGAGGCCATGCTCGACAGCGAACCGCTCGACCTGCTGATGGTGGGTTCGCCCAATCACCTGCACCTTGAGCACATTCGTATCGGCCTGGAACGCGGGGTCAAGATTTTCACCGAAAAGCCGGTCGTGACCTCGGTGGAAGACACCATGGCGATCGCGCGGCTGATCGCCCAATATGGGGCCGACAATTTGATGGTCGGCCTGGTGCTGCGCTACGCGCCGCTCTATGTCGATCTGCGCAAGGCGCAGGCCGAAGGCCAATTGGGTGACATCACCTCGATCGAGGCCTCCGAGCATATTCCGCCCTATCACGGCGCCTTCTTCATGCGCGACTGGCGCCGATATGAGCGCTATTCGGGCAGTTTCATGCTCGAAAAATGCTGCCATGACCTGGATCTCTACAATGGCGTGATGGGCTGTCGCCCACATTATGTCTCCAGCTTTGGGGGACGTCGTACCTTCGTGCCGGCCAATGCGCCGACAAATGTCGGCATCAACGACCTGGAAGTCTATCACCGCAAACCCACCGGCTGGATGGGCAGCGACAAGGTGTTCGACAGCGATGGCGACATCATCGATTACCAGACTGCCATGGTGCAATACGCCAATGGCGCGGCGCTGAGCTTCCACACCAATCTGAACGTCCCAGACGATTTCCGCCGCTTCGCCGTGATGGGCGCCAAGGGCATGGCCGAGGGCGACTTCATCCGCAATTTCCTGCGGGTCACCGACAGCCGGACCTCGGACCGACTGGTCGATACCACCTACAAATTGAGCGAACTCAGCCAGCACTATGGTGCCGACGAGCAGATGGCCGAGGATATTCTCAAGCACGTGCTCGATGGTGAGCCCCTGCCGGTGTCGATCATCGACGCGCTGGAAGCGGGTCTGCTGGCGCTGACCATGGATCAGGCGATGCGCACCAGAACGGTCATCGACATGACCCCCATCTGGCAAGAGTTCGATACCGCCCTCGGGCGCGAAGGATAGGGAGAAGCCGATGACCAGCACCCGTAGCGCCTCCCTGTTCGCCCTCGCCCTGCTGGCGCCGGCCATCCTCTACATACTGGCCATCGTTGCCTATCCGCTCTTTGACACGGTGGTGCTCTCCTTCACCAATGCCGCGCTGCGCCCCGCCTACGATTTCGTCGGCTGGGCCAACTATGAGCGCATCTTCGGTGCTGGCAATTTCACCGAGGTGATCATCCGCACCTTTGTGTGGACCTTCGCCTCGGTGTCGCTGAAAATGATCATCGGCATGTTTGGCGCCGTTCTGCTCAATGCCTCGATTCCCGGCCAGACCCTGTTCCGCATTCTGACCATGCCGCCCTGGATCGTGCCCATGGCCATCGGCATCTTCATGTGGGGCTGGATGTATAATGGCCAGTTCGGCATGCTTTCCGGCCTGCTACAGAACTTTGGGCTGATAGCTGGTCCCTTTCCCTTCCTAGCCTATGGCTCCAGCGCTTTCTGGGCGACGGTGGTCACCGACGTCTGGATAGGCGTGCCCATGGTAACCATCTATTTCCTCGCCTCCATGCAGTCGATCCCCAAGGATCTGCATGAGGCTGCCTGGACCGATGGTGCGGGCCGTCTCTATCGGTTCCGCCGCATCACCCTGCCACTCATGGTGCCGGCAATCATGACCATGAGCCTGCTCAGCCTCATCGCCACCTTCAATTCCTTCGACATCATCTGGATCCTGACCCAGGGCGGTCCGAGCAATCAGACCACCACCATGATCATCGACACCTACAAGACCGCCATCGGCTCCTACCGCTACGGCGAAGGTGCCGCTCGTGCCGTGGTGATCTGCATCTTCGTGTCGATCTTCTGCATCGTCTATTTCCGCGCCGTTCGGAAGCTGTCGCAGGGAGAAGTTAAATGAGTGACGTCGCCCGCACCACCGAAGTAGCTGCTGTAGACAGTCCCGCCATCATCGAGCCAAAGCGACGGAGTTTCCGCGCCGGGGTGGCGATGATTGATCGCTATAGCTGGTATGAACTGGTGGGCCTCTATGCCGGTCTGGCATTGTTCCTGATGTTCGTGCTGGCGCCCTTCATTGAAGGCTTCATGGTGTCGCTCAAGCCATTGAGCCAGCTGTTTTCGACGCCTTACAGCTTCATCCCCGAAAACGGCTCCTTTGCTGCCTATTCCACCATGTGGACCACCGTTGACGGCCTGGGACGCTATATATTCAACTCGCTGTTCATTTCCGCGGTGGTTACGCTGGCCGTCATCGTGATCGTGGTGCCCGCCGCCTACGCCTTCGCCCGGTTCCAGTTCGTGGGTTCGGGGGTGCTGCTGGGTATGTTCCTGGCGGTCAACATGTTCTCCGGTGCGGTCCTGCTGATCCCGCTCTATCGTCTGATGCGCTCGCTGGGCCTCCTCAACTCCTACTGGGCCATGATCGTGCCGGGCATTGCCTTCCTGATCCCTTCCTCGATCTGGCTGCTCCGCACCTATATGGCGCGTATCCCGCGCGAACTGGACGAAGCCGCCTGGGTTGATGGCGCGTCCCGTCTCTACACCCTGCGCCGGGTCATCCTGCCGCTGGCGATGCCGGGGGTGGTCGTGGTCGCCATCATGACCTTCATCGGTGCTTATGCGCAGCAGTTCATCTTCGCGCTGACCTTCAACTCGCGGCAGGAATTCATGCCCTTGCCGGTTGGCCTCTTTGCCTTTTTCGGTCGTCAGGAAGTGCTCTGGAACGAGCTGATGGCCGCCAGTTTCGTCGGAATTCTGCCGGTCATGATCATTATCGTGTTCCTGCAGCGCTATCTCGTCGCCGGTCTTACCGCTGGTGCCGTGAAGCAATAGGGAGCGGAGCCCCTCAAGCTCGCAACACAAGGGAGACTATGTCGTGAAATCAAAATCCAAGATATTGCTCGCCTCGCTGGTGGTCCTGTCCGGCTCCACCAGCCTCGCCACCGTCGCTTATGCGGACCCGATAAGTTTCATCCTCTGCGGCGATGAAGTTTTCCCGACCCAGCAGCAGGCCATGGACGACTGGGCCGCGGCCAATCCCGACTACCCTGTCGAGGTGCAGCTGGTCGGCTGGGCTCAGTGCCAGGATCGTGCCACCCAGCTCGCCATTGCCGGCGATCCCGTTGGCCTGGCCTATGTCGGCTCGCGTACCGTCAAGCAATACGCCATCAACGACCTCATTGTGCCCATCCCGATGAGCGAAGAAGAACAGGCCAGCTACCACAATTACGTACCCGAGACCGTAACCTTTGAGGGCCAGCAGTGGGGCGTGCCGGTCGCCTTCTCCACCAAGGCGCTCTACTGGAACAAGGATCTGTTCGAAGCTGCCGGTCTCGACCCCGAAGTGCCGCCGACCACCTGGGAAGAAAAGATCGCCTTCGCCAAGCAGATCACGGAAAATACCGATTCAGCCGGCTATGGCGTTGTTGCCAAGACCATGGACAATACCATGCACCAGTTCCTGCACTGGGTGTATTCCAACAATGGACAGGTGATCGATGCTGAAGGCAACATCGTCCTCAACTCGCCTGAGAACCTGGAGGCACTGACCGCGCTCAAGGACATTGTTCCTTATGGCGAAGAAGGTCCGACCGCCTACGAGCAGAACGAAGTGCGTGCCATCTGGCTCGATGGCGGTGTTGCCATGATCGAAGCCATGGCCAGCGCCGGTAACCTGGCGGGCGAAGCCGGCATGAACTGGGGCGTTGCACCACTGCCGCAGGGTCCAAGCGCTGAAGGCCCGGGGACCTTGCTGATCACCGACTCGCTGGTCGTGTTCAAGGGTACCGGCTATGAGGACAAGGCGATCGAGTTCGCCAAGTTCATCACCAAGCCCGAATACCAGTGGTCCTATGAGCAGGAGAACGGCCTGACTCCGCTCCGTCCATCGGAAGAAGTCGCGCAGTTCGTGGCTGAAAATCCGGAATGGGCGCCGCTGATCGACGGCATAGAATTCGGTGGTCCCGAGCCGTTGTTCAACGACTATATCGGTCTGCAAAACGTCATGATCGAGATGGTTCAGTCGGTTGTCACCGGCCAGGCCGAGCCTGCAGCTGCCCTTGAAAAGGCGGCTGCCGAACTCGAGCAGTACAAGTAAGTTCTTCTGACCTGGCCATCGCCCCTTCTGGGGCGATGGCGCTTCCGATCCCCATTGCCTGCCCGGGGGTATCAAGCCCCGCCGACCGGAGACGCCCCATGTCGCAACTGAGCCTGAAAAACCTCGAAAAATCCTTCAACGAAGCCCGCATCATCAAGGGTATCGATCTGGATGTGTCCGAGGGCGAGTTCGTGGTTTTCGTCGGCCCCTCCGGCTGTGGCAAGTCCACCCTGCTGCGCATGATCGCGGGCCTTGAAGACGTCACGTCGGGTGACATCGAGATCAGCGGCAAGGTGGTCAACGACCTGCCGCCCGTGCAGCGTGGCATTGCCATGGTGTTCCAGAGCTACGCGCTCTATCCGCACATGACGGTCTATGAAAACATCGCCTTTCCGCTACGCGTGGAAAAGCTGCCCAAGGCCGAGGTCGAGGCGCGCGTCGACGCTGCCGCCAAGGTCCTGCAACTGGAATCGCGCCTGCAGCATCGTCCCGGCCAGCTCTCGGGTGGTCAACGCCAGCGCGTTGCCATTGGCCGCGCCATTGTGCGCCAACCCAAGATTTTCCTGTTCGATGAACCGCTGTCCAATCTGGATGCCGCGCTCCGCTCGGAAATGCGCATCGAGCTGATGGAACTGCACAAGCGCCTCGGCTCGACCATGGTCTATGTCACCCATGACCAGGTCGAGGCCATGACCATGGCCGACAAGATCGTCGTGCTCGACGCCGGTGAGATTTCCCAGATCGGCTCGCCGCTCCAGCTCTATCACAAGCCCGACAATCTGTTCGTTGCCGGGTTTATCGGCAGCCCCAAGATGAACTTCATCAATGGCACCGTAGCCAAGGCCGATGGCACCACGCTCAGCGTTGATCTGGGGCCTCTGGGCAATATCGCCTTGCCGCGCAGCACGAAGGCCAAGGCCGGGGCGCCCATCACACTGGGTATTCGGCCCGAGCACCTGCAATTGGGCAAGGGGGACTTCACGCTCAAAGTCACCCCCAATATCGTTGAATATTTGGGCATCCACACCGTGGCCTACTCCACCCTGCCAGGCGGGGAGAACTTCATCGCCCTGTTCGAAGGTGCCCCGGCGATCGCCGAGGGGAAGGTCAGCGAGATCGGCTTCGCGCTTGATCAGGTGCACCTGTTTGATCAGGCGGGGCTGGCAGTTTACTGATCGGCTGATTGCACGCCGGGGAAGTGACCATGCTCGATATTGTTGGACAGCTGCAGAGCGAAAAGCACGCGTTCACGCGCTCTGAACGCGCCTTGACCGAAATTGTGCTGGCCGACGTCGACAGTGTGCTCAAGCTCTCCATTGTCGATCTTGCCGCGCAGGCCGACGTGTCGCCGCCGACCGTGACCCGTTTCTGTCGCCGTCTTGGTTGCGACAGCTATGCCGATTTCAAGGTGCGGCTGGCGCAGTCCCGTTTTGTTGGCCAGCGCTATTTCGCTCCTGCCGCCGGTCCCTCCAGCGTGCACGAAATTGCCCAGGGCGTGGTCAACGGCATCCAGTCGATCATCTACGAAACCTTCGACCATTTCGATTTCGCTGCCGTCGAGCGCGCTGCTGAAAGCCTGGTCAAATCCAGTTTCGTGCTGGCCTTCGGATCGGGTGGCGCCTCCTCGATGATGGCGGGCGAGATCGAGGCACGGCTGTTCCGCCTCGGGCTCAAGATTGCTGCCACGGACGACCACCAGATGCAGATGATGCGGACCGCCGCAGCGCCATCCGGCACCGTCATCGTGGCCTGTTCGCTCTCGGGCAATAACGCCCAACTCGCCAAGGCGCTGACCGTGGCGGGGGAATATGGCCTGACCCGGGTGGTCATCACCAGATCCGCCTCCATTGTGTCGGAGCAGGCCGATATCCTGTTGCCGATCAACTGGCAGGAGAACGGCGATATTTTCCGCCCCACACCGGGCCGCTATGCCTTCCTGGCGACAATTGACGTCTTGGCGCAAACCGTCGCCACCCGGCTCGGCCCGTCCGCTATCGCCAGCATGCGCCGCATCAAGCACCAGCTCGTCGTCAACCGTGACGGCGACGACGCCCAGCCTTTGGGGGATTAGCCCGTCACTGTTTCAGTCAGCCTTCCCTGCCCCTTGCAGGGCTTCGCCATCGGTCGGCACGGCCGATAATAGGCTCCACTGGAGCCTTTCGAGACAAGAAGGCCATGAGAGCAGTGCTCGAATGGCCAGATCGAGGGGTCGTTCAGTTCATCACTGCTGGACCCCCACCCCCACCCGGCCCCGCAAGGGGGAGGGGAGCCACACATCCGACCAAGAGACATTTCCATGACCACCTCCTTCTCCCTCGTCACCACCTGGACCCCCGCCACAGATGACGCGCCGCTCGCCTATGGCCTCGAGCTGACCAATACGGGCGATAGTCCGGTCAGCGGTTTCACCCTCGGCTTCTCGGGCCCGGCCCGGATCGACCCGACGGCGACGCTGGAAAACGGCAAGCTGCTCAAACGGCTGTCCAACTACACCTTGATCGCCCCGCCTGACGGCTTTGTACTGGCGCCCGGCGAGACCTGGACGTCGATCGCGCGCGGCCTGTCCTATGGTTTGCGGCACTGGAGCGACGGCGCCAATGCAGCCTATGTCGAGCTGGCCGATGGCACCATCGTCAATCTCGCGACCGCGCCCACCCAGGGCAAGGGCCACAATTCGCCGCTCCTCAAGGGCGCGGCAAAATTCCCCGTGCCGGCCAAGGCGCCGGTACAAGTCTCCATCATCCCCTGGCCGAAATCGGTGGCCACTACCGGCACGCGCACCCCGCCGCCTGGCCTGGATCTCAAGCCGGAAGGCACAGATGCCGGCCGCGCCGCCGCCGCCTTTGCCGATCTGGTCGATGATCTGTTTGCTGTCGAGGCCATTGTCCGCCCGGCTTCCGAAGCCGGCATGCCCGTTGCCATCCGCTATCGGGATGGCCTCGGCGCCGAAGCCTATGAAGTGAGCTTCAGTGAAGACAACGCCGTTGTGGAGGCCACCACCCGCCAGGGCATGTTCTATGGCCTGGTGACGCTCGGCCAGATCCTGCGCGGCGCCAAGAAGCACCCGCAGACCTTTGTCTTCCCCACCGGCGGCACCATTGCCGATGAACCGGGCTTTGCCTATCGCGGCTGCCATCTCGACGTCGCCCGCCAGTTCTATTCCAGCGCCGAATGCAGCCAGTTGCTCAGACTGCTGGCCTGGAACAAGCTCAACAAGTTCCATTGGCACCTGAGCGAGGACGAGGCCTGGCGGATCGAGATTGATGCCTATCCCCAGCTCACCGAAATCGGCGCCTGGCGCGGTCACGGCAAGGCGCTGCCGCCCTTGCTCGGCTCGGGCCCTCAGCCCACGGGCGGCTATTATTCCAAGGATGCCGTGCGCCAGATTGTGGCGCTGGCCGATAGCCTGGCCATCGCGGTGATCCCCGAAATCGACATTCCCGGCCATTCCTACGCCACGCTGCAATCACTGCCGGAGCTGCGCGATCCGGCCGAACAGGGCGAATATCAATCGGTGCAGGGCTTTCCCAATAACAGCCTGAACCCAGCCTATGAGCCGGTGTACAAATTCGTCGAAACTGTCGTCGACGAAGTCCTCGAGCTGTTCCCCGCTGGCATCTTCCATATCGGTGCCGATGAGGTGCCACTGGCCGCCTGGTCCGGCTCGCCACTGGCGCTCGACATGATTGAAAAGCTCGGCGGCCCGGACATGCGCGCCAGGCACGAGCGGCAATTCAACCAGCTCGGCAATCATCACGGCGCCGACGAAATCGAGGGCTCACCCACCGCGCTGATCCAGGCCGCTTTCATTCGCCGCGTGCATGATTACATCACCGCCAAAGGCGCCATTACCGGCGGCTGGGAAGAGGCGGCGCACGGCAATGCGGTGGATCCCGACAAGAGCTTCGTCATCGGCTGGCGCAATGTCGAGATCAACGCCGCCCTCGCCGAAAAGGGCTTCAACATTGTCGTCTCGCCGGGGCAGCGCTACTATCTCGACATGGCCAATTCGGAGGCCTGGGCCGAGCCCGGTGCTGGCTGGGCCGGCTGGTCGGGCCCGCAGGAGACCTATGAGTTCGAGGCCCGCGCCGGATTCTCCGAGCAGGGACTGACACACCTGATGGGCGTGCAGGCCTGCATCTGGAGCGAATCCATGACCGACCGCGCCATCTTTGACCGCCTGGTTTTCCCCAGGCTATCGGCCATCGCCGAAGCTGGCTGGACGCTGCCCGAGCGCAAGAGCTGGGACCGGTTCAAGGCGCTGGTGGGCCTGATGCCCATCATGTACCGCAACTGGTCCGCGGAGTAGGCCTATACCGTCTCAACAAACCCGATCGTCACTCTCGGGCCTGACCCGAGGGTGACGTGCGGTGGGTGTGGAAGCGGGGCGGCCGCGCCGCCCTCAATCACCCCACGGATTCTCCACCATGGGCCAGATATCGCGCCGCGCCTTGCGGTAGGGCGTGGTGGCCGGCGTGTTTGGATAGGGCTTGCCGGCCGCGCAATAGATGATCTCCGAGGCGATTCTGGAGAAGGAATCGTAGAAGTGATTGGTCGATTTGATCAGCAGGATCTTGCGCGACTTCGGGTCAATGCCCATCACGGAAAACAGTGATGGATCAAAGCTTTGCGCCCGGGTCGAATTGAGGATCACATCAATCCCGGCAAAGCTGATCCAGGCCGCATCACCGAAGGGCGCATAGCTTTCGCCAAAGCGCATCTGCGCGTCGCATACGATGCGATTGACCGTCACTATTTGATCAATCGGGTTACCCGTATGCGGCGCCGACTTGGCCCCGAAACGCAATGGAATTTGAGCACCTTCGCCGGCTGCCATGCAGATCTGCACCGCGATCGGATCCCAGATCGTGCCCACGGCGACGTCACGTATCCCCCGTGCAATCAGCTCTGCCAGAATGACGGTTGCATCGCCCGCCGTGCCGCCCCCGGGGTTGTCCCACACATCGGCAATCACCACGGGCCCGCGCGGCGCGGCAATTGCCGCGTCAACGGCCGCGCGCTCATCCACCTGCGCCACCATGAAGGTGCCGCGCATGGCAAACAATTCGCGCCCCAGCTTTTCGGCCAAGGCCGCGCCCTTGGCGGCATTGTCATTGGTGATGGCGATGATCTTGGTGCCCATTTCGGGCACATCGCCGGCCATGAAGCCGTGGATCACCGAGAGCGAGAGCACATCCGGCTCGGCCCGTTCCAGCGCATAAAGCTGATCGACAAAGCCGCGCATCGGTTGTTTGGAGGTGGGGAACACATCGATCATGCGACAGTCGAACACGCTCATCACCGGGGTAATCTCGCCCTTGAGCGCCCGCACGGCGATGGCCCAGAGGTCCCGCGCCCGGTCGACGAAATCGGTGTGCGGGAATTCCTTGAACGCCACCAGGAAATTGGCGGCTGCGACGCGTTTGGCGGTCAGGTGACTATGCGGATCGAGCTCGGCGCAGACCAGCACGCCGGGCCCGACAATGGTCCGGATACGGCTCAGCAGATCGCCCTCGGGATCATCATAACCCTGCGCCACCATGGCGCCATGCAGCCCCAGCACGACGGCGTCGACGGGCATGGCGGCTTGCAATTGCGCCAGAATTTCGTCGCGCAGCTCTTCATAGGTGGTTCGCGCCACCAAGCCTGCCGGGTCGGCCCAACTGGCGCTGCCTTCGATCAGCGTCCAGCCTTGCTGGGCGCAGACCTCGCGGCCCACCGTGATCGGCGCGGTGCACAGGGTGGGGGTGGCCGGATGCTCGCCCGGGCGGGCATAGAGCGAGGCCTCGAACGCCCGCCGGTCCACGGCGATGGGTGAAAATGTGTTGGTTTCAGTGGCTAGGGCGGCGGTAAAGACGCGCACTTGGAAACTCGCAATAGTGACTATTTCTGGGCTTGGGCTAAGGTGTCTGGAGAGCACGGTAACACAGGCCATATGGGGCAATCACGTAAGAAATTTACATTTTGATCCGTGATTTGTCGGTGAAACCGCTCTCTTGGCCCGATATGATGGCCGATAACGAAATTTGATTACAAAATTCTCCCAGGAGTGCTGCGATGTCGATCAAACGCTATGGTGCCGAAAAGTCCGGGGCCGGTGGCCAGAACCTGCCCTTTGCCCGTGCCGTTGGGGCCGGCGGTTTCCTGTTCGTTTCCGGCCAGGTGGCCATGAAAGACGGCGAAATCCAGGGGGTTGGCATCGTCGAGCAGACCCACCTCACGATCAAGAACGTCATCGCGATTCTGGAAGAAGCCGGCTATGGGCTGCAAGATGTGGTGCGCTGCGGGGTCTGGCTGGATGATCCGCGCGACTTCTGGAGCTTCAACGCTGTCTATAAAAGCTATTTCGGCGAGAACCCACCGGCGCGCGCGGCGGTGCAGAGCCACATGATGGTGGACTGCAAGGTCGAGATCGACTGCGTCGCCTACAAGCAGCCGCAGGGATGATCGGATAATGGACAGCTCGGTGTTCGGATTGAACGGCAAGACCGTTCTGGTCAGTGGCGCCGGCGGCGGCATCGGCCAGGCACTGGTGGCCAGCCTGCGGGCGGCGGGGGCCAGGGTGGTGGGCGCCGACCGCGAGGCCAGCATGCTTGCGGGGCTTGATCTGGTCGACACGGTGCTGTTTGACCAGGCCGATGCCAGGGGCACACGGGCATCCATTGAAGGTTATCTGGCCAGAAGCGGCGCGCCCGACGCGGTGATCGCCAATGCCGGCTTCACGCGGGCCGAAACCCTCGACCAACTCGATGACGCGGTCTGGGCAGCCGAACTCGCCATCAATCTGAATGGCGCCTATGCCATGACCGACCCGATCATCGCCGCCATGGCCAGGCGCGGCGCCGGCAGCCTGGTGTTCATCTCCTCGGTCAATGGGTTGGGCCATTACGGCAACCCGGCCTATGCCGCCGCCAAAGCCGGGTTGATCGCCTATGCCAAGGCCATCGCAGTGGAGCGCGGCGGCCAGGGCGTGCGTGCCAATGTGATCTGCCCCGGCTCGGTGCGCACGCCGGCCTGGGATCACCGCCTTGAGGCCGATCCGGGCCTGCTGGACACTGTGCTGCCGCATTATCCGCTGGGGCGCATGGTGCTGCCGGCTGAAGTCGCCAATGCGGCGGTGTTTTTTTGTTCGGACGCCGCCTCGGGCATTACCGGCACGGTGCTGCCGGTCGATGCCGGGCTCACCGCCGGCAATCTGCGTTTCGTCGATGATGTATTGAGGGGCAAATGAGCCGTATTTTCGAGGTCGATACCCCCGCCGTGCTGATCGACATTGATCGCGTCGAGGCCAATCTCAAACGGGCGCAGGATTATGCCGATGCCCATGGCATCAAGCTGCGCCCGCATATCAAGACGCACAAGCTGCCGCGTTTTGCCAAGCGCGCCATGGAGCTGGGCGCGGTCGGCATCACGGTGCAGAAGCTGGGCGAGGCCGAGGTGATGGCCGATGCCGGGATCAGCGAAATCTTCCTGCCCTACAATATCCTGGGCGCTGCCAAGCTGGCGCGCCTCAAGGCGCTGCATGAGCGCGTGCATATCACTGTCACTGCCGACAGCGTCGAGACCGTGGCTGGCCTGTCGAGCACCTTTGCCGACGCCGCCCAGCCGCTAGCCGTGCTGGTTGAGTGCGATACCGGCATGGGCCGCTGCGGGGTGCAGAGCCCCGAGGCGGCGGTTGAATTGGCGCGGACCATTGCGGCGTCGCCCGGTCTGGTGTTTGGCGGCTTGATGACCTATCCGGCCGCCGGGCAGGTCGAAGCCAATCAGGCGTTTCTGGCGGCTGCCAAGGCAGCACTGATCGCAGCAGGGCTTGCCCCCGCGATCATTTCCAATGGCGGCACGCCCGATCTGTGGCGCGCCCATGAGGTGACAGCAGCCACTGAGCATCGCCCCGGCACCTATATCTATATGGACCGCTTCCAGGTCAGCAAAGGCGTGGGCGGGTTCGAGGACTGTGCCCTGACCGTGCTGGCCACTGTGGTCAGCCGGCCCACCGAAAACCGCGCCATTATCGACGCCGGCTCCAAGGCGCTGACCAGCGACACGCTGGGGATGAGTGGTTTCGGCTTGATCGAGGCCTATCCCGGGGCCCAGATCGTCGGACTGAGCGAAGAGCATGGCACGATCGATCTGACACGGTGCGTGGACAAGCCGCAGATCGGCGACAAGATCCGCATCATCCCCAACCACGCATGCGTGGTGTCCAATCTGTTCGACACGGTGACGCTGATCTCGGGTGACCAGGTGGTCGAGACGGTCCGGGTCGACGCGCGCGGCCGGGTGGATTGAGGGTGATGCGTCTGGTTCCGCCTTTGCGGTGTCGCCCCAGCCTCAGCCCCTCCCCATCAAGAGGAGCGAGGCGCTGGCTACGGTGCCGGTGTTCATCGTCTCCCTCCCCCTTGTGGGGAGGGATCAAGGGTGGGGGTTTTGAGACCCTCAGCTGCCCCCGGTGACGCCGCAACTCACCCCCGCCTTCTTTGATCGCCCCGCCCCCGAGGTGGCGTGCGATCTCATCGGCGTCACGCTCCTGGTCGATGGCGTGGGCGGGGTCCTGGTCGAGGTGGAGGCCTATGACCAGCAAGACCCTGCCTCGCACAGCTTCAAGGGACCGACCCCGCGCAATGCGGCGATGTTCGGTCCGGCCGGGCATGCCTATGTCTACAAGATCTACGGCATCCACTGGTGCCTGAACTTTGTCTGCCAGCCGGGCAGCGCCGTGCTGATCCGGGCGCTGGAGCCGCTCCATGGGCTGGCGCTGATGCAGCAGCGGCGCGGTGGCATGTCCGGGCGCCAACTCTGTTCGGGTCCCGGCAAGCTTTGTCAGGCGCTGGGCATTGATGCGGCACAAAACGGGTTGCCGCTTGCCAGCCCCCCCTTCAGCCTCACCGCCAGCGCCGAGAGCCATGAGATCGCCACCGGGCCGCGCATTGGCATCACCAAGGCGGTGGCGACACCCTGGCGCTTCGTGCGGCGCGGCTCGCCGTTTCTGAGCAGGCCACTGTCGTAGCGAGCCCCACCCCGATCCGTCCCTTCAAGAAGGAAGGGAGCGCGCCTCTCTGCTCTCGGCAGTCCCAAGCCGTCGCCGAACTCGCAGGAAAATCGTGACGGAACCAATAACGGCCTCTGGTGATTTCGGGTAGCAAGAGGCCAGAGCGTGTCAATCGGACAAGGCGGCAGA
>NZ_JAUYGL010000226.1 GCF_030689745.1 Devosia sp. | reverse complement strand
TTGGGGTGATCCATTTGCCTGGACGAATCCTGAGTCGTGCTCGGGGCTTGGTGGTTCGGTTGGAGAAGAAGTGTTCTGCCTATCGGCTTCTGATCGAGGCACGAACGAGGATGGCGGAACTTGCGGTCGTGCCCTCGGGGTAAGCGTAGCAGGAGAGCAGAAGGGAGAAACGCGTTCCAGTTGTCAACCGCGAAGGGAGTAGTATGTCTGAAAAGCGCTGAAAATCACTATCAAGGACCTCTCAAGCTGTAAATACTGCTAGGCCCAGCTGCGGTCAGAGCTAGAAGCCGCTGTCAGAGAGGAGCGGCAACGCCGGATTGTTATGTCATTATATTAGGCGGTGGATTTGGGGTTCCATATTCCATCGCTCGGATACGTCTTGTACGCAAGCCAAAACACAAGCGAAGCCGTGGCCAAGATAAGGGTGGTGTTACGCAGTAAGCCGATAAGGTCAATAAGCTTAACCCGAGCAACACTCCTTAAAGGCGTTTCTGAGGAAAGATTTTTTACTTCCCTATGCGATAGGTCCTTGGAGAATTGTATGCCGCCGCTAAACATCGTGGCTAGGGATCGCATGAGTTGTCGCGTCTCGCAATGCAGATCCGGTAAATACTTCAATAGTGCATGGAGAACGTAAAAACCGAACCAAAATAATAATAAGCCCGCAGTAATGAGAAACGGCCACTCTTCACTTCTGAGCAATCCTCCCATCCAGGAGATTCCAGAAATGGCTCCCGTAGTCTCTTCGCGCAATTGGTTTAGCAGGCTGATCACCGACCTGATATAGGCCACCACGAGCGAGCCTAGGATTGGTAGACTGAGTAGCGCGATCCAACCATCGTGATGACGCGCTGCCGGCCCCAGATTGCGTCGACGAAACCAAGCGGCAATGGCGCCCGCCGCCGTGAACGCAGCAAAGAACGCAATCAACAGGAAGAGAGATTTGGGATCTTCCGGGCGGATCACGAACAACAGGGCAACCATCAAACAGGCCAAATAGACCGCCCACGACTTAGATGAGATAACCGTTTCGGTGCCTAGCGCCAGGTCCCGTACCTTGACGCCCAATGCACCAAAAGCGAGCACGTAGAGCGGCTCATGTAAATGAAAAATCGGCGTAGTATTACTGAAATCGAAGTCGGATGCGATTAGGCCATTCAAGTCCCAGAACAATAAGACCAGCAAAGACATTGTCAATATTCCATGTCGACGTAAAAGCAGGCCAGCCAAGAAAGCAGCGAGAGGCAATGCGGGTGAAAACCCGAGCAAGCGAAAATGCGGCGGCAGATTGAGCCCGGTGAACGACCTAATCACCCACTGGTTGAGCGACCAACCGAGCGCAAGTATCGCGACCGCGAAGACGACGCCGTGAGCGTGGCCGGGGGTCAGTCGTCCGAGGCGCCTGTTTTTTAGAACGAAGCCAACTAGGCTGCCGGCCAGAAAATACGCCACGCCTGCCAAGAAGTTCGCGGGGCTATCGAATCGATAACCAAGCCACAGATAGCTAAGATCAGTCAAACCAAGAATGGGCAATTCCGCGCGTGGACCTCCAAATAAGGTTCGCCCATCGCCCATGGGACCCGCCATTTCGAGCGCTATTCCTGTCAAGGCAGAAACCGTCAAGACCGCAAATAACAATCCTCGTCGAAAGTTAGTAACACCTAGCACGAATAGGAACAGATATAAGAGGAACCCGAAATCAAGTACGACAGCGATATCAAGGTTCCCGACCAACCTCCCATAGACTCCAACTGCCATTGGAAGAAAGGCGAACGCGGCGAAAAAGCCGACGGACGGTCGAAAGATGGGAACGACATTGAGCAATGGTCGTGAACTCGCGCAAAGCAGACAAACGAAGATCGCGGCCAAATAAATGTCAATGCGGGGTCCGGCAGAGACAAATTCGTACGACCAGCCAATTACCAGGATCAAGCCCCCAAGCGCGACGACCAGCAACCCTCTTCTTTGATAGCGACTGCCCAGCATCGCAGCGATAGGTATGAGTAGATAGGGTGGAATCAGATCGACGCTGAGCTTCCATGGGAACTCCCATTGCAGCGAAGCCAAAAAAATGATCGGAAGCCAAGCCCAGGGAACCAACCGGTCACGAATACCTGCGCACACCCGTGGTTCAGACATCACCGAAGCCTCCGGCCCGAATAATAAGACCGCTGTAGAATGCGTGGGTGGTACGAAAGTGGAGAGACAAAGGTTCAGGTCTTATTGTTGAAACATCCCAAATAGGCAAATCTGCTTTACAGTAATTTGCGTAAGGTGTTTCTTCCCGCTGCATAGAATCTCACAAATATCCTCGACTTGATCCGAGCATAATTTCATGAATGGGCTGCTAATCGATCACCCGGACCCATCAATATTCAACACGCATCCGTTATTCCCCAATCTACGGATTCTGAGCCAAGAATACCCGGAACCTGGTACGCTGGCCTAAATCTGAAAAATCGCGCTCCCCTTCGATCATCGCGTGGCGGATCTCGTTCATTTCTAATCCGGAAGTAACGCTTCGGAGGATTTTCTCCATCGCGGTCATATCTTCCTCCGAGATGATTCCGTCAATAATTTTTTCGGAAACCGGCTGCCGCCCAAGCGCACCGATTTCGCTTGCTCGCACCCATTGACCGATTTGATCGTCATCCGTCAACAATCCTTTCAACACCCCTGACCCTTCCGAGAGAATAACTCGGTCGCACATCGGCCCTCGCTTTTATATGGGACGATGATTCTTTGCGAGAAAAAATATTTAGTCGAGTTCCGATCAGACTGTTTCTTCGACATCGTTAGTCGGCTCACCGACTTTAGCTCGGTAGGGTTACAACCACATGCCTAAATCTGCTCACTCCCCGAATACGACAAGATTCAGCATGTCGAATATAAAACGCCTCCTCGGAGGCCGGGTCTTGAAGGACATCAAAGCGGAGCGTTCCGAGCTCTCGCATACAAACCTCGCAGTCGCGCTTCAAGAATTTTAAAAGTTTCTGCCCTTTGCCAGGCTTAGCTTTGACACGGAACAGAATGGCGAGCGCCTCCTCGATCCCCACTCACTCCCCTCCTTAGCTGGCTGACGGGATGGATTGAGAGTAATGACTGAGCGCCCGCAATCACACCGCCACGTGCGTAACGGCCTTCAGCTCGCCGCTTTTGAACCCGCGGGCTGAGATGCGATGGCTCCCGCCGCCCGGGTGCGGAATCTCAACGACCGTCGCGCCGTTCGTAACGTCGACCGTGGCTCGGGGCCGCCCGTCGACCGTCACGTCGACACGATCCAGTCCTTGCGTCGTCAGCGTCACCTTGCGCTTGCCGCCGATCGGTTGACCAACCTGAGCGTCAAGGGTCACGTTCGGAAGGGCCGCAAGTATCTGATCCGCTTTCGAGATCAGATCGGCGTTGTCGTTGAGGAGATCGTTTTTCGTCATTCGGTGCGTCGCGTCTGACTGCACTCCCAAGTCCTCAAGCGGGACGCCGCGCTGAGCACCGCTTCGGATCACTCGTCGGATCGATACTCGGAACGACGCGCCATTCGGCAGGGGAGAGAACGGACTCTTCGGCCCGGGAAGTACCTGGCGCAGAAGCTCGTGGTCCCACACATTGGCCCCGCCAGCACCCGTTCGACCCCCTACCGAGAGGATGGGCCCGATCTTGTTATCCTGAAATCCGGCGGCAAAGATGTCAGTCGCCGAATAGCACAATGGGTCGGTGATCAACACCACCGGACCCTGATAGCGCTGACCGAGCAAGTTGTACTCGTCAACCGGCAGGATCGAGAATCCTTGCGAGTAGATCTCGCCGGTCTCCACCGATTGCCCGATCGATGATGCCCACTCGGCGACGAAACTGTTCTGCTTACATATTTCCAGCGTCAGCTGTGAATTGATAAACGAGAGCAGAGTCGGCTCCACAGAACCGGGCGTGAGCACCTGCAACAACTTCTCCGCGCAAAGAATATTACCGCCGCCATTACCGCGCACGTCGACGATCAACCCGGACTTTGGAAGCAGGCCAGCTATCCGCACGAACTCCGCCACGAAAGCATCCTCGTCGTTCACCATGAACGTCCAAATACGAATATAGCCTCTTGTACCGCTTGCCGTTGTCACTGTGCGGAACGCAAAGGCGTCTGGCATTGTGCTCGTGTCGGCCAGATTGACGTCGACCCGGCCCCTCGTGTTCCGAGCCGCCGCTCGCTCAGTTGCCATGGCTTTTTGGTTGAACAGCACCTTCTTGGCGCGGCGAGCCAACTCAGTGCGCAGGTCTAGGCCGAGGGACGATCGGACCCGTCGCGATGGCCCGCTGCCGCTCGGCCCAGGATCGGGCTCGAACACGTGCCAGTCGACGCGTAGCTCGCGTGCTACCGTGCCGTCGAGATATCCGACGATGACCCAGTTCTCGTCGGGTGGTGAGGACAGCGCCATCGCGCGAATGCTCAGGGCCTCAAGGCCACGGGCATGACGCGCGTCCGAGTTGCTCCCCGCTTGTCGGTCGGCATTCACATCTACCGCCCGCTCGATAGGAACCCCGCTCCAGCTCGTGACGATGACACCCGGTTTGAACGTCGGATGAGTGAAGCCAGCCAGCATTTTGGAGACGAGATACTTGCGCGTGGGACCTTCGAAGAACTCCTCGATAAGGAACGGCAGGAATGCCGTCTTCGCAGCGTACAGACTGGGGAGAATGTAATTGGTATGAAGATCACGCAGGTCGACGAAGATGTCGATCATCTCGTCATGGAACTGACGCTCAGAGAGTCCGGAGAGGCGAAAGCGAAGCAGCTTGAGCCGCTGCACCGGATCCGTCGCATGCATCGAGCGCTTGAGCGGCAGGTGCACGTACAAGGCCTCGAGCAGGACCTCGGCCTGATCGACGATCTTGCCCCTCTGAGAGGCGGATAGAGTTCCTGTCGATGCCAGGAACTGTTCCAGCGTCGTCGTGGCTCCGCTCGTAGACGTGCGAACAACGGTTTTAGCCTTCTTGGCCTTGGCACTCTTTTGCGTCATCGGAAATTCCTTCCTTCGTACACATGTCCAGCGGGATTTTCACCTCGCTTAAATAAAGGAATAGGGCCAGGTCCGCTTTTGACTCTTTAGTTGAGCCAAATCGGCTAGTCATCAACCTGACACCATTGCGCGGACATCACGAATTACGTTCGCGCCATACAGCATCGCAGCTGTGGTAGAGGTGACACCTGCGATGCCGCCACCGACCACCACGATCTGCTGCCCTTCCAATCGACTCTGCTGATCAAGTGCCCAGATTAGCTTTAGGGCACGGACCTGTTGGGAATATACGGTTACTTGGCGCGCCCGATGTCCAATCACAAAAACACGGCCAAGCCATGGCACAGCCCCTCGGTCGACTATTCCGTCAGCGTCTGTCTTCGTTGTCATGGCGACACGGCCCTAAAGTTTGAAGTCATACGACCGGGTCGGCACCACGCCCGGGTTGGTGTGGTCCGACGGCGCACGTTTGGCTTCTGCGCCTACTCAGCAGCTAACGAATACTTACCAACTCTCAAAATATCCTGCGCTGCCGCTTCACCTAGTGCGCCGCTTCTTAGCAGGAGCCCGCTTCGGGGAAGTCTTGACTTTTTCTGGGAGCGCTACAAAACAACTGCTTTGTGGTTCGAATACACACCCGCAGCTCTGCTCCAGCTTCCATTTCGTGTCTTGCCACGTCACGAAACCCAGTGGTGCATAGTGGTGTTCGATACCATGCGGCTGGCGCGCATCCGGAGCTTCTTCTGAGCCAGGCCATTCGATCTTGCCTGTAGCCACCCTCGCCGGGATCAACCAATAATCTCCGGTACGATATTCGCCACCATCATCGAACTTGATTTGAATTCCATCCTCTAAATTGATCCAAACTCCTTCTTTTATCGGAACAACCCCGTGCTTCAACGTCGTGCCCTCGTGGCCGCTTTGGTCCCACCTTCGGACCTTGGGATTCTTGAGCTGATTGCTCCACTGGATGTCGACTGTACCTAGATCCGCAGAAAGTGTGTCGCCTTCGACCTTCGCAAGCTTCACGAACTCACCTGGTAGCCCGAGCAAATCGAGCTTTTCGTAGGACAGCTCCACCCAGTTGCCTGCTTCGAAGCCGCGCGTATGCGATACTCTAAGATCATTGCCCGAACTACCCAGTCCCAGCCATGCCATGGCAACGCTCCCATTGTCCCGGGACCATTTAAAAGACGCCGTTGCCCCGTTACTACCGTCGTGAATCTCTACCCGGTAAAGCTGGTTTTCAGTGCCGCGGTATTTCGCGTCGGGCGGTGTCACACAGGCATCCTCTACCTTTTTTCCCGGGTCTACCCGCGCGGACAACAGCGCATAGCCACCACCCAGCAACGTCAGCGGTGTCTGGCACACTACCGGATCCAGCTCTCCTTCCGCAGGAGTTGAAAGCTTAACAAGGACCGCCTGAATTTCGGCGATCTGTTCTTTAATTTCCTGCAGTCGCTTTGTGTCGGATTCGCTCAGCGGCTTGTTTTTCTCGATGCGTTCGGATTCTTCCTCCAATTGCGCTGTTTTTGTTTTGATGGCTTTCTCGACCGGCAGCGCCTTCACCTGCCACGTTACTTTCGCGCGCGCGCAGGTATCCGGACCATTTAACGCTTTCTCGCGAATGGCGTCGTCTTCAATCGACGTAATGAGGCGCTCCCATACATCAAGATAGATCCAATAGATCTCGCCGGTATCTTTCTTGATTTCATCGGTCGAGGGGTGGTCTGGCACGATCGGCTGCGTGGCATAGGTACAGTCGCTTTCGTTCTCCACAAGAATCCCATCGACGTAACATCGCCCGCGAGTGATCTCCAATTCGGAGCCGGCATCCTTCAATAAAAAGCCCTGGTTCTCAATGGGCGCCGCATATGGTCCGATCAGGTCGCGAGCCAGCGTACGCAGGTAATGCAGCAGAATATCCGTTTGCTCGTTGTGGTCTGCCTCCAACGTAACGCGCCCTTGCTGGATGAGGACGCGGCTGAAATGCTTGGTCGGGTTGAATGTGTCCCGGGTGAAATCACCTTTCATTATCGATCTCCTCTTCTATGTTGCTTTGAGAGTGCGCTCCGCCTTCGCTCGCAAACAGGATTCCCACGTCCATTCCAGCGGGAGTGTATTCGTCCAGCCGGGCGCGCAGGTTAGCCTCGCGCTGGGGCTGAAACAGATCATGGAAAACCCCCATTTCCGATTCGTCGTCAGCCCCGCGTTTGATTTCCTCAGCACCGGTCACTGCCAGCTGACAGTAGGTGGGCGTGCCATAGTGTGTGTTGTTGAATTGCGGTTTGACGCGGATCCGCTCACATTGCTTTGCCGCCTCTATTTCGATGGCAGTGGGTGCAGGGAGGGTGTTTTCCTGCGCCTCGTCGCGAAGTTTCTGTGCAATCGCGCTTTCCACCAGATCCGGCTGACACTGGAAACGTGGCGGCGTCCGAGATCCGGGCACGACATAAGAAAACCGCAAGCAACCGCGCTGACGCCGGGCGACCGTGATGCGGCCTTCGAAGATGCAGTTTTCGCCCAATTCGATGGCATGCACTTGTATCTGACCGAACACCGTGCAGCGCGAAATGCTCAACACCGCGTGCCCGACGGGACAACCCGACGCGCCGATAGCCTCCTGATCGGTGCTCGTCGCATCGACAACGCTGTCGCTGATGCATAGCCTGATCGGGTCAAGACGAAAATCCGGTCCGATGCCTTCACAGCGAGCCTGCTGCACCTCGTGTTCCGGTATGTTGGCAAGCGGCACCGGCTCCTCGACTGACGTCGGCGGAATCGGGTTGAGCTGGATCGAACCCACGAAGCTGTGCTCGATGATAACGCAAACGTTTGGGCTAAAGACTTCAAGGCTGGGTTCCGTGGGGCGGTGGGGGGTGCAGTCGCCATCCAGACTCCAACCCGGCACCAGCGTCGCGTGGCGAATGATCGCCTGCTTCAGATCGCCGCTCAGCTGTATGCCCCGGCCCGTGACCATCATGCCATCCAGCACGAAGCGCTCGCCCACCTTTCCCATGACGGTGAGGGCATCTGGCTGACTCGTCTGCCAATCCAGCAGCCGGATTACCGGCCGTTTTCCGTTTGCCGCACGTAACTGGAGGCTTTTCTGGCCGTTGCCGAATTCGATATGGATCGGTTCGACATACACCCGGCTATCATCGATCTCGATAACAGCATGGATAGGTTTCTGCTCTCGCCAGCGGTCGAGCGCTTTGACGAGGGTATCCAGCGGGCCGTCCTGGCTGACGCGGTATAGTACAGCTCCGTCCGGTTGGGACAGAGGTCGATCATACTCGCCGCCCCCGATATCCGCGCTGAATCCGTAGCGGTAACTTACCCACACGCCGTTTTTCGGCGCCTGTTGAGTTGGAAAGGCAATACGGCCCAGCACCGGATCGACGGCCACGGTGCCACGACGCGGGAGATACTGCCAACCGCTTAAATCCGCCGGGACGATTTTTTCCAGCGGCACGGCGTCCAAGACAACGGACTTGCCGCGTTTAACGCCAGTCCAGATGAACAAGCTTTGGTATTTTCCGTATAAATAGGCCTTGTGCTCTACCAGCGCACTTCGGCGGATCGGCACCGGTAGGTTGGATTCATCGGCGATGTGGGTAGGGTCTGTCTCTGGCACCGGCTTCATGTAAAGCGGCGTGTCATTGCCTAAGACACTGAACGTGAAGCAATGGGGACCTTCAGCTTCCACGCAACACGCGGAGGTTTGCGTGACCGAGTAGGATTTCAGCCGCCAGACGAACACGCCAACGCTCGGAATGTTGTATCGGCCCACCGTGCGTTGGGAATTGATACGCCGCACATCCACGGTGTGCGCCAGTTCGTCGAACGGGCTGCCCAGCAGGCCCAACGGACCGCTGTGGCGCAAATCGACCGTGCGCCCCCGTTCCACATGCAAATGATTGAGCGCTTGGGTCCAGCCGAGCAATTTGTAAAACTCCACCGCCCGCGCGGGCCATCCCGCGATATCGTTCGCGAGTAATTCCAACAAGGCCAGGGTGCCCTTGCGTCTGCGGTAACGGATGGTGTTGGCAACTTCACGGCGCGGGATCAGTATCTTGTTGCGTGCCGTACCTCGTTCGGTCCGTACATCGCCGGGTTCACCGGCTTCGTGCACCGGCTGATAGCCCACCAAATCAGCGATGTACGGCACGACCCAGTCTTCGCAGGTCTCAATGAACTCATTGTCGTAAAGCCGGGCGATATCCTCTTCAACCAGATTGACCTGTTCGCCGATCACTTGGAGCAAAGCCCTGAGTGGTTCGCCCTGCTCGGCGTCGCGGATGCGATAGATAGCGGGCAGCAGTTCGTAGAGTCGATCGTTGTTCATCGGGGTGCCTCGTTCAAGATCAGGGTCGCGGGGATGAGAGGGCTAAGGTAGGCCAGTTGCGCCGGGCGCAAACCCTGGCCTTCAAAATCGGCCAAATTCACACTGACCCGGTGTTCTGGGCCTTGGGATCCGCTGAGCTCCACGATTACCTGCACATCGTCGGCAATTTCAGCGGGAGTGCGTAGTCGCCGCGCTCCCGTAGAATCAGCCCTCTTTTCGGAAACGCCACCGAAGGTGTCGACATCCACGTACTCAACGCCAGTGATACTTTGCATGACGCTGATAGCTTCACTGAGTAAAGCATCCTGACCCAGCTCACGCCGCTCGAAACTGAAGGTGTCCAGCAGGGCAGCACGAATCTTGGGTTCTGCCTTCTCCCATAAATAGTCCGGATGGATGCGTACTCGGGCACTGAGCACAAGAAGCTTGAGCTCTCGCAGTTCGATGCGGAACGGCTGATAGGGATCGCCGAAACGCCGCAGGGCCTCTGTTAGATTGCGGTAGAGATCCGAATGGGTCTCGATCGGGATGTCGTCAGCCCCGGCGATGGTCAGGTGGACGATTTGGCGTCGGCCATCGGAGAGCTCCGCCGCGCGAGCCTTGCCGATACCAGCGAAGACGCGGGCGAAATCCTCATAGTCCTGTACAGACACCAGCCGGTCCAGCGCCGTGACGGCCAGGGGCGCATTTTTGCGCGCCTGATCACGGGTTTCCTTGTCTGCACCGCCCGATGCCGGCAGGGGGTTGATGACTTCCTTGGCGCCGAGCGGTCGGGTAGAAAGCAGGCTGATTTGCTCCGCCTTTACATTCCCGCCTTTGCCGATACCGTTGCGATAGACGGCCCT
The DNA here is from genome assembly GCF_030689745.1 of Devosia sp. Taxonomy (GTDB): domain Bacteria; phylum Pseudomonadota; class Alphaproteobacteria; order Rhizobiales; family Devosiaceae; genus Devosia; species Devosia alba. Next base: position 17,375 of record NZ_JAUYGL010000226.1, on the reverse strand, counting down.
GGCATTTTCGATCCCGGTGGGTAGCCGCGCGCCTTCTCTGCCATTGCCGAAGATGACAGCAGTTTTGCCTTCGTCATCGGTTTGCGTCACGAAGCGCCGATCTTTGCCGCTCAGCCCCAGTAACGTGTTGGATTCGCGCCATTGCACGTCGTTGACATAGACCTTCAAAGTACTGTCCACGCCGGAAGGATTGGATGCCGGCACGAAGGTCAACGGCGGTTGTTTCAAGTTGAACTGTTGCAAGGGTTTACTGCCGTCGCCGCTGCCTAGACTCTCGGTGCGGGTCTCACCGTGGGTGGCGGTGACCACGTTGCCGTGGATTTTCGCGGTGTCGCGCTTGAAGCAGTAGGCGAGCTGTGCGGCCAGTTTAATGAAGGTATGGGTTTTATCGCCGGGAAGCGGTGTCAGTATCTGCAGCGGCGTGTTGTCACCATTTAGTTGGGTTTGCTTCAATTGCATCCGAACGCTTTGGGAGACGGTGGACAGCATCGACAACTCGCTGAACCGGACGGCGCTAGTGCCGTCGATTTCCCGCTCACCGGAGACGACTACCCAGCGTCCGGCTTCCAAGCCTTCATAGAATCCGTCCAGCTCAATCAGATCATCGGTGCCGCCGCAGACGGGCTGGACGATGGGTTCTTCAGCCAGTTCGAGTGGTTCGCTTTGGGCGTAGACAGTAGTTGTGCGAATAGGCGTGATGTTGGCACCAGGATCCCACCAATTCTGTTTAAGGATAATTTTTGTCGTCTTACCGTTAATACCGTAAGCACTGCGAGAGAGCGCATTCACTTCTATGTCGCTATACACGATTGCTGCTGCCCCCATTTGCTCCACAGCGATGGGTGTACCACCTAGTATTTTGTCGTAGTCAGTATCGAGAAATAGCACATTAGATTCTTCATCCGCAGCTGGCGCCCACTCCGGCCAAGGTTGCGGCTTCAAGTTCCCCGCGTTGGGGTTATTAACTGTACGTTCTCCAGCTTTGATCCTGGCAGGTTCATATTGCGGCTCTCTAGGTGCATTGTGACCAAACAACGACGCCTTCACCCTGAGAGCGTAAATCCTGATCTCGTTTTGTGGAGTTACCTGGGCGTTCGCGGAGGCACTCGTCAGAGTTTCCCTGAGTGACGGCGCAAACACCTTCGATGTTGCGTAACTGGCCTCGTTGGTGTTCAGTGTTGTCAGAAGCCGTGGAACATCGTCGTCGGCATTTTTTTTGCCGCCGAACTGATCATTGAGATTGCGCACGAGCTTCCGCGCATTCGCCGGTGGAACGGAAGGTCGCAGGGTTAACGACTCGATCAAGTTGACCTGCTCCTCATCCGTGGCTGCTGTGGCAGTTGCCAGGCCACCGATGGAAGGCGCTTGCAGCATGACCCGTGTGTGGTCTGCAACGGCATCGGGAACAACTTCCCGCACACGGTGGAATTCGGGCGTGCCGCTGCCAAAATTAATCAGCAACGGGTCGTTGGGTTTCAGGTTGGTGGAGATGCCTTTCAAGTAGAGGTGCGCATGTGAGCCATCGCCACGACGAATGCTCTCCCCTGTTTGAGGCTGCTTTATCCGGGGCCGGAGATTGTTCCACTGCGCCCGCGCCTTCAGATCCTCGCTGGTTTCGAACGACTGCGCCGACTCCTCAGGTCCTGGGATGCTCTGTGAGCGGCTGCCCGCTGGAATCACGGTTTCCTCTTTGTAGTTGGGATCAATGGTATAAGCGAGATACACGCTGGCGGCTACGCCTGGCCTGGGCTGATAGCCCACCAGCCGCGCCAGTTCCAGCACCGACCGGCGTTCGGTCGCGGTGCGCAGATAGCCTTCGTTGGCGATGCGCTCTTGGTAGAAGGTCAGTACATCGCCAACGGTTGCCCAGGCATCGAGCAACGCAATCGCGGGATCGTCTGCTTCGCGTGAAGTCAACTTGGCTAATGATGGGAAATCGCTGCTCGACAGCCGCGCCTTCATGGTTTCGAGAAAGGTGGCATGGGTGCCGATGCGGTAGGACAGCGCGGGCAGACCCGGCCGGTTGACCGTCGCGAGCGGAGTTAAGGATTCTACGCCCTCGCAACAGCCGCAGGCCGCCGGGTCGGTCAATAGCGCTCCACAACAGCAGTTGGTCTTCATCGTCCACCTCTCATATCGACCCGGAGCCTGCCGTTCTCCGGAAAGCTCGGGTCATTGTCCAGCCGGGCAATTTCCAGCGAGCCAAGCGGCAATACGCCATTCTCGATTTCGCCGTTGGCGGGTTCATATATCCGCTGCAGCTTGGTGACATTGACGCTTTCCACGCCCGGAACCGCCTGTGCGGCGGCCACCAGCGCGCTCAGATAAATTCCATCGCCGAAGCTCATGTTGTCGGCGTGGAACATCCCAAGCCTGCCGTCGGTCAATCGCCTGTTGCTGAAGACTTCCAGCAGGGCGGCTTTGACGTGGCCGCGCAAATAGCTGGGCAGGACACACATGATCAGCTCAATGTCGAGCGGCACGCGGCGCGCCGATTTCACCACCAGGTTATGGCCGATGCGCCGGTAGCGATGTAACCTTCCCGTAATTTCCTCAAGCAGCGCCGGATCGGCTTCCTCTTTTCCCAAGGGATCGACCGCCACCAGCATTTCGTACCAGCTACCGTTCCAGCGCAGGGTCGCGGCGGCGCGCTCCACGCGGTTGCCGAATTCCCGCAGAACGATGGCGGCGTAATCTTCCGCTGTAATCGCCCGCTCCAGGCGCTGCCTAAATGCATGAGGGGCGAAGAGCTTGGCCTCAGCCATGGGTTCGGGCGCGGTTCCGCCGCGAGCCGCTAAGGGATTGCGGATCGAGAGTACGCCGCCGCTCAACGTGAGCATTCGCGTGACCAGATGCGCGATGGTTCCTGCGCCGACATTGCCGCTCGGTCCATTGCCCACACGGTAGTCCGCACGAAAGGCCGTTCCCGCGTCCGGCCGCTGCCCCAGTTCGTCGTCGCCGAAACGGAGGTGGGCGCGACGATCGTTATCCATTTCCACAACGAAGTGAAGATCCGGGTTGTGGCTGCTCAACAAGTCCCGTTGCGCGGACCAGTCTACCGATGCGGCGTTGGGGAGAGTGCCAGTCAGCATCACCTGCGGCAACGCCTGCCGCACGTCTTGAACGAGCATCCGCGAAGCGGAGATGCCAGGCGTCAATGGCTCGCTAAAGGTCAACGGCGCTTCCTTCAGGACAGGGCGATAGCGCTCCGGTACGATCACGGTGTCGGCGACATTGCCGGCGCAGTCGCATGTTTCGATGGTTTCCTTGACCAGCACGGGGTCCAGGTCTTCCGCTAAGTGCTGGCCGTGATTCACCAGGATGAGATTGCCGCGCGCGGCGCTGATCTTCTCGATGACTTCGCATTCTGGCGGAGGCCCCAGCACCGACAGACACAGCGGAAACGGCAGAGCGTCTTCTTCCGCCCAGGTGATCTCGGTGAGGGCGAGGTCAGGAAAGAGCGGATCGTCAACTGGTGTGATTCCAGTGATCCGTACGGCATGGCAGCGCTTCGGATCAGCGTCCGCCGGATTGCCGGTCTTCGGGCCGATGATTTCTTCGAGAATCAGCACGTCCCCAGGTTTCAGATGAAGTTCTGGATTCGCAGGAGTTTCCGCAAGAATCGCCGTGTCACTCCCATACTCTTTTTCCCCCGGTTCACAAGCAGGTGGCTCATTGGGGGACGGCTCCTCGATCCATTGACCAATCAGGGTCGCTGCCTTTGCGCCGCGCGGCAAACAGCATTCCTTATCGCCCCAGGTGTAAAAGTGGATTTCGTGCTGCCCCGGATAGAGCTTGATTTCCGCAGCGGTCATCGGCTCGAAAATTTCGTAGCCGCCTGACGGCAATTTGCCTAGCTCTTCGTCCTTCACCACCCAGTCCAAATTTGCAACTTCAGTAATGAAGTAAATGTCGCGCGGAGGGAGTGTCACCACACTGTCAGTTTCGATACACACCCAGGTTCGCGCGTTACAGCCTTCGTGCAGCACGTAATCCACCAGGCGCGCATGGCGGCGCACTGAAATGCGCTGCCGCGCGGTATCGAGATACGCCTCCGTCGCCACGGCATCCTGGTAGTAGCTGAGGTGGTCGCCCGCATAAGCCAGCACTTCCACTAGAGCGATGCCCAAGTCGGGCACGTGGCGTTCTTGCCACTCCGGCATCACCAGCGCCAGCCGGTCCAGAATCAGTTGCCGGAAGCTGGCGTAGTCTTTGGCCAGATAGTTGATCTCCGGCTCTTCAAGCTTCTCAGGCGGACAGACGGGGTCCTGCTTGCAATCGAGATCGCTCGGGCAATCCACCTTGAAGCTGAAATCGGCACGGTCATAGCGAGGATCGAACGAGGGGTGGGGTTGATAGTCGCCATGCTCATCCCGAATCACCACCCGGAGGGTGTAAGTTGAGAAATCCCCCTCCTTATCGGTGACGACTTCCATGGAATCGTCCAGCTCGGCCATTTCGGTTCGGGTAACCTTGACCTCCTTGACCTTGATATCTCGAATCCGTCGGCCGCCTTCAATGACGACGTTGGATGGTTCGAGCGACACCGGCGCCTTGCCCAGGAAGTAAACCGTCAGCGTGCGCTGGTCCGACCCTACTTCTAGATAATCGAGGCCGTTGAGCCGGATATGCTGACGCACCGCCTCACGCCGCTGTTCGCTCAGGCAGATCAAGGAATTCATGGCGTGCTCCGCGTAAAGGTCGCGACGCGGGTTTCCTGCGTACGCCGGACCTGGTATTTCACGCCCACGCTCAGGGTTGCCTCTGCGCTTGTGACTTCGATTGCCTGTACGTCAATCACATCGCTGAGCCAGCGCTGGAGTCCTGCCTGGACGGTGAACTGCACAGCCGTCGCCAGCTCCGGGCTGTTGGGGGCGAAGACCATTTGGAGCAGTCCGCTGCCGAAATCCGGGCGGTTCACCCGCTCGCCAGCGTTGGTGAAAAGGAACTGCTCGATCATGTCGCGGATGTGGTCGTCGTCAGTGGTCGAAGCCGTACGTCCGCGATTGTCGAAATGAAAGGGAAAGTCGATATTCATGGAATCCTCACGTCGCGCTCACGCGCGTCTGGGTTACCGTGATGATCAGGGGCGTCCCTGTCGGGGCGCAGATCGCCTGGCTCGACTGCACCAGCAGCGGCTGACCGTTGGATAACACCCGGGTCGTGCCGCTCAGCCATTGCGCGGTGACGCAGGGGCCATTGGCAGCGGGCGGCGGCGGAAACGTGCAGCCCGCCACAACATAGGGCGCCGTCATCAGCACCGTCGGCTGCCCGCTCACCGTCACCCGTGGGTTGGGAACCGTCGGCGTCGCTTGCCCCGCGTGGGAGCACAGCACCGTCGCGCCTACGTGAACCAGAAAACCCGGCATTGCTTATCCCTCCCAGGGTTAAATGACCACCAGTGCCCCGTTGTTTATAGTGACCGTGGGGCCGATCAACGTAATCATCGCCCCCTTGCCGTTATTGATATAAATCCCCGAATCATTCACCACCAGCATAGCCCCCGTCGTGCTTTTCAACATGATGCCCCCGGTCGCCGGCGTCGGGGCGGAGTCGCTGATCAGCACCAAGTTTTGCAACGTGGTCTGGATAGCGATGTTCTGCCCCGGCGGAATCGGCGGCGGCGCCAGGGCCAAGGGCGGCACGTCGGCTGTGCTTTCCCAGCGCCCGCCTGTCCAGATCGGCTTGTTAGGATCACCCTGCTCGAATTCGACCCATACCGCCGCGCCTATGGGCGGAACCACGAACATGCCCGCCGCGGCGCCGGTCATGCCTGAAAACGGCGCGCAACATTCGGCCCAACTGCTGGGGATAAGGCTTAACACATCCGGCACCATCACTTGCAGGCGGCCACGCTGCTCGGGGTCGATGTTCTGTATCACCGTGCCCCGATACTTACCCCAAAATTTTTGCGATCCGTTCGTATCAGTCATGCCATGACCACCGGTGTGTTGGAAATTAAACCGTCGCGCGATAGATCGAAGCTCTGTTTGTACTCGCCCTGCTTGATGTTGTGGGTCACGCTATCCACATAGTACAGACCATCGTAAGCCACGCCGGTGCCGCGTACACCCACCAGCGTCCTGGCACGGAGAATTTGCCCATAGCGCAGCACGTTAAGACTGCCACTACCCGTGATGGCCGCCGAGGATTGAATACCGCGCGCTATTGCCTGTTTGAGCGCCTCATCGAACGGCAAAGCGGCGGAAGTGCGGTCGAAGACAATCTTGGCCGGCGGCGTGGGGCGCGCCCCAAGCGGTGGCTTGAAAATGTTGATGTCCGGCATCGGCACAGGCACCGGAACTCTCCCGGTGATCGGATCGAGTACGTTGATAATCTCGACCCTTTTCCGGAGCCCATCGAGGCTGAAGCTCAACGACTCCACATTCGTATGCGCATCCATGTTGACACTCAATGCCGCTTGCGGCAGCGGCACACGGATATCGGGGCCGAAGTAGGCAATGCTCTGCCCCGGCAGCGGGCCAGGTTCAATGTAGAACACATACCCATTTTGGCTGGCGAGCGTGCGGATGTGTTGCAGATCCGTGTCAGTTTGCGTGATCCAACCATCGAGCGGCGTTCTGACCGTAGACAGAAAAGGCGGCACGACCACCGGAACCATGCCCAGGAACGCGTACTTAGCCAAAATGAGATTGACCTGCGCGATGTCGGGCATGGCCGGGTAACTCAGGGTGATTTGGATCAGATCCATCACGACCGTCAGATCTTCCCCGGTAATGGTCAGGGTCGATTTTCCTGGCTCGCTGCTTGGTTGTATCTCTTGCCGGGTCACGAAACCGTCAATCAGTACATTGGGAATGCCATTCATGGTCGCGAGGATGACCACTCGAGTCACGATAGGATCGAAATACCCTGCTGGCAGCAGCGCGAGTTGCAGCAACGAGGTTTTACCGATAGTGAACGTCAACTGAAAACCGCTGCGATCTCCCGAGGTATTGACCTGCACGCTCTGCAACGCCTCCAGCACCGGCGGCGGCACGGGGATCGGCACTGAGGGTCCGATGAGCAGCGTGAGATACAGGCCGTTAACCAACATTCGGGATCCCCGGGATGCCTTCCGGCATGGTAATGCGGAGCCGGCGGCCAATCTCTGCCGTCAGCTCCGGTGGATTCATCGCATTGTTGGCATCGCAAATGCGCCAGAACTGAAGCGGGTCTCCCAGGTAACGCGCGGTGATGTTATCCAGGCGCTCGCCTTGCGTGACCACGTGCTCCTGCAGCAAAGTAAAGCGATCCAGCGACGGCACAAAGCGCCGTTTGAGATAGATCAGTTCGGTATCGTCCGCCTGGGTCAACCTGGCTGTTTCGATGTTGTGGTAACGGCTGTTGGGCGGAAATAACAAGCTGCGTGTCGGATTCATAGACGTAACCCCGTTGCGACGTTTTGCGCACTATTGACGACGTTCATCGTCGCCATGATTTCTTTGGCCATTTGATGGGCCAGGAACAGCCAGTGGCCGGGATGCAGGACACCGAGGTCCTGATAGCTCAGAACGCTGAGGGACAACTCGGCTTTGGCGCGGATCGGGTTGAGCAACGGATCGTAGGCTTCTTCCGTGATACTGAAGCTGCTCAAACGCACCGGCAGCACCCGCTGCGGTCCCCACACAAACAGAATGAACGGGCCTTCCATCGGCAAAATCTCGATGGTGCCGATGAGAGACAGTATCTTATTAGCGATCACCAGAGCGCTTTTCGGATACAGCATCATCTCCAGCGCCGACAGGGTAGGATAGATGCCCATGGTCACGGCCAATGGATGGGCCTGTTCCAGTTGGTCGGTGGCGTCGATTTCTATACTGAGCGTAATGGTTTCCTTGGGCGGCCCGGTCAAACGCTGCGCCTCGCCCCGATCCCCGTCGCCGCTTGCCGCGCGCGCTTCAAGCCGCCGCGTCATAGTGTCCGGGTTGTACTGAAACACCACCACGCTGGCGAGGGGATTAAAGATATCCACGCCGACGAGAGCGCCTTTAATCAAGCGAGGCGAGTTAGGAAAACTGGTCATGGTTTACATCCCTACAAGGTTCTTAGTAATCTTCTGCTGGATTCTCTGAAAACACGGCTCTTTCCGCATCTGAATTCCACTCCGACCTTTTGCCGGTTGGAAATATATCGAGCCTGGCCCTTTTCTCGGGCCGAATATATGGACCATGGCCCCCCTTTTACGCTCACTCATTCTATTGCTCATAATCCCTTGTGGTAAGATAAAAAGAATGCAGCAACAAATTTGATTTGCTGCCGGCAGCTTAAAAAATTGTCGTTCCGCGTAGGCAAAGTCCAGAAACAATGCGGACAGTTAGGCAGTATCATGATAGTTTCCATCTCACGATGTGTCTGTTTAGTTTCTTGGAATTCGGCGCTCGAACACGATGGGCGACAGTGCCTGTAGCTCAGCACCGTTCACGCTTAATCGCAGGCCTACGGCACTGGACGCGCCGAAACGAGAATCGTATGCAACCTTGGGAAAGCCCAGCATGAACGTCACAGTCGCCTCCGCGTCGATCCTGAAGCTCGCCGGATTTACCATCCGGTCTTGATCGAGATCGAACACGGTGATGCCGGCGAGTGGCTGCCGGTGCCCACCGAGTTCCAACCAGCCCGATTCCACGGAGGCCGTCACGGCGACGGCCTCATGGTTTTCCAGGCGGAACCGTCCGTGGCCCACCGAAGGATCGGCGACATAGCTCACGGTGACCGTCTCTCCGATGAGCTGGGGGCCTGAGTGGTGTGCGGTTATCATTTCGTGATTACCTCCAACAGTGAGAAGTCCAAGCGCAAGGATCACCGCTCTCACGGGCAAGTCCACCCCGCAGTAGGATGGGTCACCTCGGCGACAGTCGTCATCGGGCCCGGAACCTTCTCGCCAACTGCGGCCGGCCGAGTGTAGATGCTACCGTCGGGACGTCTCACCCGCACATGCCCAGGAGCGACTGCTTTGCCGATGATCTCATCGCCTGGCGCGCCCGTCGGTACCCCAGGATACGTAGCGGCGACGAAAGCCTCGACCTTGGCCGGATCGGCAAACTGCCTTCCCCGTGGGTCCGTGGTTCGAAGGGGAGGCCGTCCCCCCAAACCCATCGCGATACTGAATTCCTCCCCGATGCGATACGCGTATGACTCCCTCGCCCTAGTCGTCCCGTGAGTTGTGGGCTGCTCGGCGTGAAGCACTTCGTGATAGAGCGTCTCAGACATCTCCTCACAAGAAGAGTTGAGAACCCCAATTTCGGTTCCGGTGTTGAACCCCCCGCCGGGGAACGGATCAAGGACCCAAGCAGCCCCATCCCACCGCTCATCCGCCCACGAAATGCTATCAAAGGACTTGAGGGTGATGCGTGTCTTCAAGACGTCGATCGTGTGCGGGCTCCATGGACACAGTACCGAACGAACGCAGGTTTCGGTCCAAGGCGCGGAACGCGCCGCCGCTATGGGTAGCACGGGGGTTCCGAACCTCGCATCGAGAGCCGCCATCGTTTTCTCCCCAACTTTGCCGTCGTCTACGAGAGGCGGATGGTCTCTCTGGAATGCCTTCACGGCAGCTTCAGTCTCATTGCCAAAGTCGCCGTCGGCGCCAGCGGCCGGCAGAGGATAACCGAGATCGTACAACGCCTGCTGGATAGCCTGCACACCACGACCTGAGCTGCCTTTGCGGATCACTGTCTCATCATCGAAGGCCGCCTCCAAGTCCACCAGAAGCGAGAAGCGTGGCGAGGTCAGATCATGGCCGTCGCCTATTGTCCGTTGTAACACGCCTGTGACATTTGTAATACCGGGATGCCTGAGGTGGTTTGCAGTCTCAGTTGTATTTGTGAGGGCATCGGCAATCCTATCAGCCTCGCGTTCGCCAGCATCACCTGGACTACTCGTAGTTAATTTGGTTTGTGACACAATGTTTCCCGAGCTTTGCTGCAATACGTGTGTTAGCTCATGCGCCAACAGCCTTTGCCCTTGGCTCGTCGCCGGCACATACTGCCCGGTGCCAAACACTACTTCCCGCCCAACTGTATATGCTAAGGCATTCATCGCCCGCGCGGATTCTGCCGCCTTCGCATCTGTGTGCGTGCGTACATGGCTGAAGTCATGACCGAAGCGCGGCTCCATGAAAGTCCTCGTCTCCGCATCGAGAGGTAGCCCCGTCGAGTTCAACACTTCATGCACTATGGGTGGAACTCCATTTATAGTCTGATTGCTGACGGCTGACCGCTGTAAGCTATTTCCCTGCTTCTTACTGCATTGGGCACATGCATTACCGCCTATAGTTTGAGTGCCGCAGGCGCATTTACGGTGTAACAACCCGCTTGGCGCCGGAGTGAAAGAGAAATTTGCAGGTGCTATCCCCTGCCGTTGCGCGTTCATATCATTCCTTCAAGGTTGTCAAACATGGTTTCAGAATTATATCGATCCTGGCCCCTTTGAGCTGTCATGGGATTCTCTGAGAAACGGCTAGTCGCATCCTAACTTCACTCCGACCTTTTGCCGTTGCAATATATCGAGCCTCGCCCCTTTGATTTCCCCTTTTGATTTCTGTCATCTCCCCTACGCGAGATCCTCAGAACCTTAATTCGAGGAGTGGCTTCAGCGGCACGATCTGCAGCTCCGCCGGCACCAGCGTCGCGGCCTCGAATGGCGTGCGAATGACCTCGGTCGCCCTAGTGGCCAAGAGGGCAGCCTCCGGCCGCGGCAGGGCTGTCTGCATTTGTTTGATGAGCGGCTGGTGCTGGGGCAGTTCCCTGGCGATCTCAGCCATGCGATCAAGGCCGGACAGGATCTGGAAATCGCCCTTAGCGTTCAGGTGGTTGCCACGGTATTGCAGGCGCAGCAGCGCGTTCCGGTCGCGCAGCATGGCGAAGTAGTTCTCGACGATCAGCCCCTGCTGCTCCGGCGTGAATTCGAAGAACGACGCACCGGGAGCGATCTGATAATCGTAGGCGGCGTTGCGGCTCCCGGTGCGGATGGTGCCCGCAATCTGCGTCGCCAGCGAGACCGAAATGTAGCTCGTGCCGCCGTGCTGGTACTGCCACACGTGGGTCAACTCGTGGATCAGGGTCTGGGCCATGTACTCGTCGGCGATGGTGAACTTCTCCGGGACCCGGATCGTGTTGGCGACAGTTCGGTACTCCAGGATGCCAGTCGGGATTAGTCGTACGCGGGAGTAGTCAATGCTCGCGCCGAAGACGCCGCGGGCCAGCCGGAGCTCGGCCGCGCCCAGGGGCCGCCCCACCAGCCCAGCCTGCACGGCGCTCGCCTGAGTGACGAACTCCTCGAACACTGGCGAGCGCACACTTATGGGCGAAGGTATACCGTGCACTTGACGCTGCAGCGAAGGGCCAACGCAGCGGTTGGAAGCCGAAACAACTATCTGTTGTCCCGTCACTAGGTCCGCTGCGGCCTGATCAGCTTCAACTTCAGCTTCTTGATTGACTGATAGTGAATTGCTTGCCATCTGGCTACCCTGCTCTTGCTTGGCATTGGCGCTTTGTTGAACCGAGTGAGCGAGCTCATGTGCGAGCAACCGTCTACCTGCTATTGTACCTGGTGCATACTGCCCGGAATCAAACACCAGGTCCCGCCCCACCGTATAGGCCAGCGCATTGACCGCCCGTGCTGACTCCGCTGCCTTCGCATCGGCATGCAAGTGCACCTGGCTGAAATCGCGGCCGAAGCGGGGCTCAAAGAAAGCTCTCGTGCCCACGTCGAGCGGCTGGCCAGGCGAGCGCAGCACGTTATGCACGATGGACGGCACGCCGCCCGAGTTTCGAGTTTCGGGTTCCGGGTTTCGAGTTCTCCGCTGAAGCGAGAGGTTCTTCTTGCTGCACTCCGCGCACTCTCCGCCGCTCGTGTGAGTGCCGCAGGCGCACCTGCGCTGGAGCAAGCCCACTCGAACAGGCGTGAAAGAAGGCGCAGGCGCGACTTCAGTCTGGATTTGTGATCGTATGCTCATCCAGTTAACTCTTCGTAGCGTCTACTCGCTCTAAAAGTAGCGCTTCCCTGGCATAGGCCCAGTTGTGGCATTTGAAGCTTCGCAGATCGCGAATCGGGCTTTTGCATTTGTAACAAACCAAGTCGGCGATAGCGCGCGGAGCTTCTGTATTGACGTACTTCTTGTCTCCCAAAATCACTTTCACCAGCATCTCTTTGCGATGCACCTGAGACAATCCGGAAGGGACGATATCCAACCAGTTTGTCTCTCGGCCGCATTTGGGACAATGCCTGGTATCGCCGCTTACCCACGAAGGCGCGCCAATCGTTTTTGGCCCCATACCTAAAATCTTTCAATCTCTCTAACGTCATAATCGTTGGTCACCCACTTTTCCTTGCCCGGCAGCGAATGCGGCGAATCGTAGACTCGCTTAAAAACCTCGGCACTCACCACTCGGGTTGAGGGAGTAACAACCTCTTGTTTTGTGTTCTTTCTTTTTGGCATATTATTGTCTCCTCTTTTGAGGTGATGATAACTTCGTGTGCCACTGATGTTTCGTGAAACGCTTCCGAAGGCCCCCACCCGCACCAACTGCTTGCACCTGCAACGTGCGGCTGAGCGTATCCGGATTGTATTGCAGCGCAATTATGCGCCTAACCGCGGAGGTAACCGGGTCTATCAGCACAATGCCGCCTTTGAGGAGTTTGGGGGAGTTGGGGAAACTACTCATGGTTTACATTCCATCCTTACAAAACAATCCGGAATTTCGGGTTCCATTGATTTCGTACGTGTACAGGCATTGGTATACTCATCCCGTGGTGGGCATTCCTCAATGCTCAGTTGTATTCACACTTATTCTCGAACCGCGCCGGGTTGCGCGGCTCGCCGGATGGGCACTCGGCCTCCGTGCGCGGCTCAGGGGCGGCCGGCCCGAATAACCCCTCGCGCTCCGCCTGGCGGGCGTTGGGTGTGCACTGGGCATCGCCGAAGGGTGTCAGCGAGCCGCCGGTACGCCGCTGTTCCATGCGGGTTTCTTGGCGGGTCTGGCCCAGTTCCACCATGGCGAAACGCAGGTAGCCGAACACGCCTTCCCAGGGGCGCCGTCCGCGCCCGCGAGTACGGATGAACTGCTCAATCGCGACCAGCAGCCGCCGTGCCGCCGGCGAAGTCGCATCGACGCCGAAGAGCCGCAGGCGGTCGGCTGGTTCGGTGACGCGCTCTAGGAGTCGCAGAAACTGATCTGACAGATCCGGATTAGGGATATCGCTGCCGATCAGGAAGGTAGTAACATCTTCGGCGTCGCCGAAGCCAACGTCGAGGATGGTGTCGGCCAAGCGGCTGCCGGGCGCGATCGTTGCCACCCGACCGAACAACTCGCCGCCCGCCGCCGGTTCGGGAATTTGAGCGTCGGCGCCGAGCCTCGCGGCGAGCATCTCGCGCAGCTTCTGTCCACGCGACAGCGAGAGCTGCTCGTTGGGCGTGGGGCGTTCGCGGTTGTCCTCGGGCGAGGCATAGCCGGTCACCGACACGATGCGGGCGCCCGCAGCCATACGCCGCGCCACCTCGTCTAGCATCCGGGTCGACTCGCCGCGCAATACCAAGTCGGGCGTGTCCTTGTTGGTGTCGAGCTGGAAGTAGTAGCGCAGCCGGCTGCGGTCCTCCACGTCGTAGGTGACGGCTTCCTCGTAGTCACGCGGTGGAATATCCTCCAGGCACTCGTACACTACCGGGCAGCGGCATTCGCGGCAGACCTGGTTCTGGACGGCCTGTCCGGGAAGATTGCTGCCGATGGTGAGCACGCCACCGCGCCGCTCGTCCTGCAGGTTGGTTCCGGTGACTCCCACGCGCACCCCGTTGATGTCCACGCCAGCACTGATCCCAGTATTGATCTGGCCGGTCTGGGTTCCGCGGAAGATATCACCACCCACGCCCACCTCCTGTCCGCCGGGCAGGCGGATACGAACGTCCGCGCGACCGCCGACCTGCGGCTCACTGCCGGTGTTGCGTGCCTCGCCCTCGACGCCGACGCGGGCACCGGTGCCGCCTGGGCCGGGGGCCACGTTGACTTCCCCACGGACCGTGGCCCGACCCGTGCTGAAGCTACTCGGTTCGACCTCGCCAGTGAGGCGGGCCGTGACCCGGCCATTGCAGATCTCCAGGGTCACCCCGGGCCGCGGCCGCAGGCGCGCCGAGGCGCTGGTGCGGGTGACGTTGCGGCCGGTGCACTCACACAAATAGCGAGTGACGGCGATGCGCACCTGATCCTCGCCGCGGAGTCCAGCGTCGATAAAGCCAGTGCGTGCGCGACCGCCGCGCTGCTGCGGGCTGTTGAAGTCCGGCTCGGGTTCGCTGTCCACCTCACCCGCGGGCTGACGCCGCAGCGTGGGCTCCGGCATGGAGCGGAGGACCGGAGCCGGACCACCGGCAGCGCCCACGCTCAGTCGCGGACTGACCGCAGCCGTCCCCTGTTGCACCACATGTGTCAACTCATGGGCAAGCAACCTCTTTCCGTCATTCGTCCCCGGCGCGAACCGACCCGCGCCGAACACAACGTTGTGACCTACCGTGTAGGCATGGGCATTCACGTCCCGCGCCGATTGCTCGGCAGCCGCGTCGGAATGCACCCGCACCCGAGAAAAATCGTGGCCGAAACGCTGGCCCATCTCGTGCTGCAACGCTGGATCAAGCGGTCTGCCACCGCTGGCAAGAACGCGATCTACGCTAGCGGGAGCGGTACCATTGTCTCCAGTCGAATGTCCGGTGAATCGCTGGATGCGTGGGGGTGTGCCACTCACGACGGAATGTGCCGGCGCTGTCAGCACCTGATCGGCAACCCGATCGGCTTCCTGTTCCAGCGGATCATGACTTGCCCCAATAGCAAGTTTCCGTTGGAGACGGTTTTTGGTCTTCGCACACTCCGTGCACTTCCCACCTGCCATCGTGTGATTGCCGCAGGAGGCGCATGAGCGCTGCAGCGTTATGGACGGCGACGGCGACATGACTTTTCCCGTCTGAAATGTTTGTGCCTTCATCGTCCTTTCCTTGTCATGCGAGCCGTGATGCGGACACTCATGTCATCACTCCTTCCAGACCCGGGACCGCTTCCGACTCGCGACTCGCCAGCATGCTTGCACCGGGCTCCGCCTCAAGTTCGCCGCGAACCCCAGTCGTTGCACCGCAGTGCCGGTCCTCGTCGCAAGCCACAGGCGCGGCGCGGCCGTCGGTCGTGACATTGGTTCGCGCGCCATTGGAATAATCATAGATACGCTTGGCATTCGGCTCATCCATGCGCACACATCCGTGGCCGATGGGCTGCCCAGTCACTTCGGTGTGTTGATGCAGGGCAATCCCACGAGACGAGTACCAGGGCTGGATCGGCGTCCACCATTTCCACCCGTTGTGCTCTTCCAGCGGCGTCCCAGTCCAGAAATTGTTTCCGTAGTAGGTACAGCACGCGCCCACCCGATCCGGCCGATTCCAGGGCGGCGCGCATTGGGTCAGGGGATCGCTGCAACAGTTGCGCGTGCAGGTTCCAGGTGGATCACCCGGGTCGCCGTAGCCTTTGCCAGTGGAGACGGTAAAGTGGTCACTACCAGTCGCATCCACAGGTGGCGTGCCCTCCCATTCCAGTTCGGCCGTCTGCGGCGGCGTCAGGTGGACCGTGACCTTCTTGATGAAGGGTGCGGCGCGCCTTTGGAGCGTTCCACTCGCTGACTGAAGGACGCCGATCGGGCGCCCGGTCAACGCGGCATCGGCTACCGCATCGGCGTTAGCTTCCGCGGCTGACGACTCGCTCGCCGGGCTCAGACTACTCGAGCTATTAACCATCCCTTGTTGCACCACGTGAGTGAGCTCGTGCGCCAATAATCGCCGTCCCACAGCGGTTCCCGGTTCGTACTGCGTAGTGCCAAACGCAACATTATGTCCAACGGTATAGGCCAGCGCATTGACCGCTCGCGCCGACGCTGCTGCTTTAGTATCGGTATGCACCCGCACACTACTGAAGTCATGCCCAAAGCGCGGCTCCATAAAGGCACGCGTGGCGGCGTCGAGCGGCTGACCCGGCGAGCGCAATACTTCGTGGACGATGGCCGGGATTTTCCCCTCACCTGCCATCTTTCTCCCGCTAGATGAGAGGGACGCGCGCTGCAAGGACTGATTCTTCTTGCTGCACTCCGAGCACTCGCCACCCGCCATTATGTGGCTCCCGCAGGCACACTTTCGCTGCAGCACGCCGCTTCTCATGGCCGCGAAGTGGGGGTCGGCTGAGAAACTCATCTGGGTTTGAACTTTCGAAATCAAAAGACTGGTCCTCCCTCCGTCCGAACTTCACCTTCGCATCCTCGACCTGAATCAAAAAGCTCTCTCAGCTTGTCCATTCTTTCACGGCTGAAACAGACCCTGGGATCTGGAATCCAGGGCGCTTTGCTGGAATCCAAGCTTCGCTCGCTTCCTGGAATGTGACCACGATGAGCCAGCGCGACTGATTGCCATCGCGTTTCACTAAGTGCGCATTGGGTAATAGCCAATTCGCCTTCCTCAGATAGCGGCGCGTACTCTTTTCCAAAAACGCACTCCTTGACGCATCGAAGCACGAACATATTCACGATGTCGTTCGCCGTTGGTTGATGGCGAAAACGAGATCGCTCCTGGTGAAAATATAGGCGTATGTACTTGAGCCGATCTTCAAGTCGTCTGGCTCTCTCGAACCTAGAAATCGGCGGCTCTTTCTCTAATCGGCTTAACACTCTCACTCCACTGCAATCGCGTACGTATGCTTCATAAAGTGCCCGCTCGGTCGCTTCCATTGCTTCCCGGTGGGGTAGAGGACTGCGGCTATCTGGACGCCTAGGAGATCTTCTTAGCAGGTTTCGACCGTGCGCTTCCCTGTGGGAAATAGGGGACAGACCACGTTTGTCATTGCATTGACCGAGACGAATTCCATTTGAACCCGTCTGCTGCACCACATGCGTCAGCTCATGGGCAATCAGCCGCCGTCCCTCGTGGGTCCCCGGCGCGAACAGGCCCGCACCGAACACAATGTTGTGCCCTACGGCGTAGGCATGGGCGTTCACGTCCCGCGCCGATTGCTCGGCAGCCGCGCCGGAATGCACCCGCACTCGGGAAAAGTCGTGGCCGAAGCGCTGCTCCATGTCTTGCCGCAGTACCGGCTCCAGCGGCCTGCCGGGACTGGCAAGGGTCTGGTCTACACTGGCGGGCGCGGTATCCATCTGACCGGTCGGTTGTCCTGCAAAGCGCTGGATGTACAGTGGTGCGCCGCTAACTACGGAATGTGCCGGCGTTGCCAACACTTGATCCGCGACCCGGTCCGCTTCCCGTTCCAGCGGATCACTACTCGCGCCAATAGCAAGCTTCCGTTGTATACCAGTCTTGTGCTTCGCACACTCCGCACACTCCCCACTTGCAACCGTGTGAT
>NZ_JAUYGL010000223.1 GCF_030689745.1 Devosia sp. | reverse complement strand
ACCGGGAACTTCACCCAGATCGTATCGCTCTCGTAGTCGGCATATTCGATTTCGGCTTCGGCCAGCGCGGTGCGTTCCACCACCGACCACATGACGGGCTTGGAGCCGCGATAGAGCTGGCCGCTCATCGAGACCTGCATCAGCTCGCGGGCGATCTGGGCTTCGGCGTCGAAGCTCATGGTGAGATAGGGATTGTCCCACTCGCCGAGGATGCCGAGGCGCTTGAATTCCTCGCGCTGCACATCGACCCATTGCTCGGCAAAGGTGCGGCATTCCTGGCGGAATTCGACGACGGGAACATCGTTCTTGTCCTTGCCCTTGGCGCGGTACTGTTCCTCGATTTTCCACTCGATCGGCAGGCCATGACAATCCCAGCCCGGCACATAGGCGGAGTTGAAGCCGAGCATCTGCATGGAGCGGCTCACCAGATCCTTGAGGGTCTTGTTGAGCGCGTGGCCGATATGGATGTTGCCGTTGGCGTAGGGAGGGCCATCGTGAATGGTAAAGAGCGGCCGATCCTTGGCCTGTTTGCGTTGCAGCGCATAAATGTCCATTGCTTCCCAACGCTTGAGCCATTCGGGCTCGCGCTGGGGTAGGCCCGCGCGCATCGGGAAATTGGTCTCGGGCAGGAAAAGGGTAGCCGAATAATCGGTTTCGGCGGCGCCTGTGACGGTATCGGTCATGGGAAACGGCAATCATGCTGGAGATTTTGGCTGCCTTTTAGCAAGGCAGGGGCCAAGGGGCAAAGGCTGATTTGGGACGGCTGAGGTGGTAACGATCAGCCGATGAAGCCTAGTTTACTGTCGAGCGCGCCGATTGGACGCGCGGTGCTAATCAGCTGTCGCGCCTTGGCGCTGTCGCGGTCCATGGCGGCGATCAGTTCATCGAGACCGGAAAACACTTCCTGGCCACGAATATGGCCGATCAGGGCGACCGAAATGGTTTGCCCGTAAATGTCCTCATCGAAATCAAACAGATGGGTCTCAAAGGGCGGGCGCTGATTGTTGAACATCGGCTTACCGAAGCCGGAGACGCCATCAAACACGCGCCCGCCGACCTTGGCGCGGACGGCATAGACGCCCTGGGCCAGCTGGAAGCTGGCATGGGTCATGGTATTGGCGGTGGGATAGCCAAGCTCCCTGCCCCGCTGGTCGCCCTTGACGACACAACCATCGAAAAACCAGTGGTAGCCGAGCAGCCGATTGGCGGCACTGATGGCGCCTTCGGACAGGGCAGCACGGATGCGTGAGGAAGAGATGACCTCGTCGCCCTCATCCATGAGATCGAGGGTCTTGACCACGAAGCCATTGGCATTGCCGGCAGCCTTTAGAAAGTCGGGCGTGCCACGGCGCTGGCGGCCAAAATGAAAATCAGCACCGACAATAACGCCGGTGACACCCAAGGCCCCAACGAGGAAGCGCGAGACGAAGTCTTCCGCTTCGATCTGGGAAAAGTCCCAGTCAAAATTGAGGATGGTGATGGCGTCGAGCCCAAAGGCTTCGGCAAGCCGGGCCTTGGCATCGCCTTCGGTCAGCCGGAACATGAAAGGAGACGGCGCGAAGACGTCGCGCGGATGCGGCTCGAATGTCAGCACCATGGCCGGGACGCCGGCGGCCTTAGCCCTGGCCTTGAGCGTGGACAGCACCATCTGGTGACCACGATGAAAGCCGTCAAAATTGCCGATGGCCACATAGGCGCCACGCAACTTTGCCGGCACGGCATCAAGGCTGGATAGCCGGACGAACCCACTCATCGACGCTACCAGGTCAAGCGCGGCAGGAAGCCGGCCAGGCGTGCCCCGCTCGGCGCCACCAGATCAGCGATGGCCTGCGGATCGGGCTTGCCGAAGGCATCAAGTTCGGCGGCGTGAATCGAGCCGGTGACAAACAGTAAATCGAGCCCGAACTGCGCAGCACCGGTCGCATCGGTGCGGACGCTATCGCCGATCGCCAGGACGCGCGATCGATCCAGCGGCTTGCCGGCCGCCACTTCGGCGAGCCGGAAGGCTTCCTCATAGATGGGCCGATAGGGTTTGCCTGCCATCAGCACCATGCCCCCCATGGCCGCGTAGAGATCACCCAGGGCGCCGCCGCAATAGATGATCTTGTCGCCGTGTTCGACGACACGGTCGGGGTTGGCACAGATCATGGGCAATTTGCGGGCCAGCCAGAGCCGGGCGCGCTCACGATACATTTCGGGGGTGTCATCATCGGTATCGAGATCGGTAACGACCACGACTTCGGCTTCTTCCGGGCCGGCGCGGCGCACATTGAGCCCCTCATAGAGGGCATCATCCTCGGTGGGTGGGCCGACATGGTGGATGGCGCGGCCAGAGTATTTGCCGATCATGACGCGGGTGGCATCACCTGACGACACGATGGCGTCATAGCTTTCGCGCCCCACGCCGAGCCGATCGAGCATGGCGATCAACGGGCCAGAAGGGCGCGGGGCGTTGGTGATGAAGATCACCTTGCCGCCTGCCTTGCGGAACTGCACCAGCGCGTCGACAGCGCTGGGGAAGGCCGCCACGCCATTATGCACGACCCCCCATACATCGCTCAGCACGGCATCATAGCGGCCGGTGAGATCGGCAAGGCCGGAGATCAAGGGTAGCGGGCTGGTCATCGCGAAGGTCCGATGCGGGCAGAGTTGAGGGTTTCTATGTGGCAGCTTGCCCTTCGGGATCAAGGGAAAACCACAAATGAGTGGGTATCACAACCATGCTGGAAAACCGAAACGGCGCTTCGTCTGGCTGGCGTGGCTCGCAACGTGGGTTTGGCGGGAGCGGACGATTTCAGAGGCGCGCAGGCGCCACGTGCCAGTCAGTATCGGCTAAAGTTCAGCGCGGCGCAGTTGTGGGCGCGCGGGTCGGCCAACATCGACCACAAGATCGGGGCGGACGGGTCCAGGCGCGGCGATGTAGGGCCCCTGAGCCAGCGCAATGCCGTCATCGAGCAGTTCGATGATCTGGCGTTCATTGGTAATGCCGGTGGCGAGCAGGACGACCTCGAAACGCGCCACATAGTCGGCAATGTCAGAGGCGTGGAAATCCGTAAAGCTCTCGGGGGATTCGATAAAACGGGCCGCATCAATGCGCAGGGAACGGACATTGTGGTCGGCCAGTTCGGCAACATCAATGCGAAGCGATGTCACGTTGACCAGGGAGAATCCAGCACCCTTGCGGGCGACAGCGTCGGCGATGGCCCGTTCACCGCTAGCCATGGCCTGCCAATCGGTCCCGCTGATGGCAAAGATCAGCCCCTCGGCGATAGCCCGGTTGGCTTCAAGTGAGGCCAGCAATTGCTCGGACGCTGCAGAATCGCCAAGCGTGGCGCGCGAAAGCGGAATGTAGAGCCGGATGGGTTGGCCGCTGGAGCGGGCGCGGCGGCCAATGGTGATGGCTTCCGCCAGCGCGAGTCCCTCGATATGACGCAGCACATCAGGGCCACCCGCGCGCGGCATGAAGTCGGCGCTATCGGCAATATCGCCACTCTCAAGCTTGAGGCGCGGCACCAGATCATAGCCCTGCGGCCGGCGCTGCGGCAGTGTTACCACGGGCTGGACATGAAAGATCAAGCGGCCTTCGGCCAATGCCTGGCGCACCATCTCAACTGGAATGACAGGATCGGGTTCACGCGCCGGTGCGGGGGGAGCTGCAGCAGCGGCAAGCATTCGATCGCGCCCGTCGAGCTGCGGTTTGGTGACACGTTCCTCGATTTCGGAGACGGCCTCGGCCACCTGGCGGATTACCGTACCCAGCACGGAAATATCGGCCTCCACGCCTTCAAGTCGCTGCTCGGCATCAATATCGGCCATGGCATTGATGCGTTGACCGAGCACGGCACCGGCCTGGGCATCGGTAGCGAGCAGGCGGGAGAGATCCTCTATCGCTCGTTCGAGGCGGTTTTCGGCGCGCTGACGCAGCTTGCGTTCCATCAGCACAACACAGACGCAGCCGAAGACCACGGCGGCAAGGATTGCTTCCGCAGGCGTGAACGTCAGCCCAAAATAGGCAGCGGCACCGACGCCAGCTGCGGAAAGGGCGATGAACGTATAGACCAGTGCCTGCACGCGCGGACCTATGAACCCTGTAAATCTGCCGGGATTCGGCTTCCCCTCTTAGCATCGCGCCGAGGGCGGCAAAAGCCGCGTGCCCGCTCTTCCCAAGGCTAATTGCGCCCGCTCAGGTGGAAAACAGCTTCCAGGCGCGCGAGAAGTAGCGCTGGAACAACACCAATTGCGCCGCGCCGGTGGAAGCCGCCGAGGCGCCCATTTGCCCCATCTGAATGGTGGGGTGGTCGGTGGTGAGGGTCGGCAGGTTCGCCAAATAGTATTCGACGCGGTCGATCAGGCGCGCCACAATCGCCCGCGGCATCGCCCCGTCAATAGTGGCATTATCCAGCTCGATCACCGCACCAGCGTTGACAATGGCGGCGGCCAGCGCCCTGCCGGCGGTATCCAGCCACTGGGTGGCGACCGGCTCCAGCGCCTCCCAATCCCAGTTGAACGGGCTGCCATTGGGCACCTCCCGACCGGCGCTGGTCAGCAAACGCTGCAGCGCCACGATCGAGGCGAGCAGATGAACATAGGTGGGATTACCCTCCTCGTCACAAACCAAGATCGAGCCCAGATTGGCCGCATGACCATTGCCCT
This sequence comes from Devosia sp., assembly GCF_030689745.1. Taxonomy (GTDB): domain Bacteria; phylum Pseudomonadota; class Alphaproteobacteria; order Rhizobiales; family Devosiaceae; genus Devosia; species Devosia alba. Next base: position 16,232 of record NZ_JAUYGL010000223.1, on the reverse strand, counting down.
CCCACAGTTCCCCATTGGCAACCAAACCGCCACCGACGAATGCCCCCACCTGAAAATAGGCGAACGCCTGGGGGCGCTGGGTGGAACGCGCTACCAATTCAGACCAGCAGGCCGCATTGCCATCATTGAACCACTGCACGGAGACGTCGGTTTCCTGCGCCAGGCGCTCGACCAGATTGAGGTCGTGCCACAAGGCGGCCTGCTCTTGGGGTGCATCCAGCAGGTCGATATTGCGCCCGATATGAGAGGGGCTGGCGACGCCGATACCAGCCAGGCGTGATTGCTGCAATTCAGTCAAGCCGGAGCGGATGGTGGCCACTTCGGCAGCGATCTCGGAAAATATGGTGCGGGCGTCAGGCCAGGGGTAACTGCGGCGGACGCTGGCCAGTGTCTTGCCCGACAGTTCCACCACCAGCACTTCAAAATGTCGCCAGCCGATCTCGATGCCGATTGCCACGGCACCCTGGGGGTTGACGAAAAGCGGCGTGGCGGGCTGGCCACGGCGGCCGCGCAGCACATCGCCGCGAATAACCAGGCCGCGTGACTCCAGCTCGGCGATGATTCGCGATGTGGTTTGCGGGCCAAGACCGGACAGGCGTGCAAGATCAGCATTGGACGCGCCGGGATTTTGCTCGAGCAAGGTCAATACCGCGCGCTCATTGGTAATGCGCACACCAGACTGGGCGACGCCGCGAGACATTGGATTGAAATCGGGCGGGTCAGAATCCTTTTGCATGGGCGTGACTTAATCGACTGCAACTACTCCGATCAAGCCCAATACAATAATCATTGGCTGAATTCTGGAACGGATAATTTACCCTGTTAGGAAACAATTGGATCAACACCGGAAAAGCTGCGGGCGCCGCACCACCGGAACTCAAATAGATCCAACCGCGAGGACCGGGCCGCATGGCGATGCAGAATCGAAGCGACAGCAATGCCAGCGGCCGGCTGATGCTGATCGAGCGCGACCAGGCGCAGGCCCATTTGGTGGCCGAGACGCTGGCGCAATGCCTCGAACCAAACACCAGCATCACGGTGGTTGCGGGGGGCGAGCCGGCAGCAGCGCTGCTGCGCGAAACCAGCTTTGACATCGTCCTGGCCGATCTATCGAGTCTGGACGATCTGGCACGCCACAGCGATGACGCGGTATTGCGGCTGGTCCGGCTGGCCCAGGGCGCGCTGCTGGTAGCACTGTCGGATGGCGTTTCGGTATCGGCGGCAGTGGGCGCCATGCGGGCCGGCGCGCATGATTATGTGGCCAAGCCCATCAACGGACCCAGCATGGCTGCCCGTATCGGCGAACTGGCGCAGCGGCACGGCAAGTGTCATTCGCTGGGCATTGAAGCCCGCGGCAAAGCGGGTACGAGCAATTTCGGCGGGTTTATCGGCGCCTCAAGCGCCATGCAGTTTGTCTATGAGCAGATCGGGCGCATCTCGACGTCGTCCGCGCCGGTGTTCATCACCGGGGAAAGCGGCACGGGCAAGGATGTTTGCGCCGAAGCGCTGCACGAGATGGGCCATCGCGCCGGCAAGCGGCTGGTCGCGATCAATTGCGCCGCCATTCCACGCGATCTGATGGAAAGCGAATTGTTCGGGGTGGCCCGTGGCGCCTTCACCGGCGCGCATGAAGATCGCAAGGGCGCTGCTGAACTGGCTGATGGCGGCACGCTGTTTCTCGATGAGATCGGGGAAATGGACTTGTCCCTGCAGGCGAAATTGCTGCGATTCCTGCAGACCGGCATGCTGAGCCGCGTCGGTGAAGGGGCGGTGCGGCGGGTCGATGTACGGGTGATCTGCGCCACCAATCGCAATCCGATGCAGTTGATCGCGGAAAAGAAATTCCGCGAGGATCTGTTCTACCGGCTGCATGTGCTGCCCATCCATCTGCCACCGCTGCGCCAGCGACCCACCGATATCATTGTGCTGGCGCGCCATTTCCTGGCCCGCTATGCCGCCGAGGAACACAAGCGCTTTACCGGCTATTCGTTTGAGGTTGGCAATATGCTGTCGGCCGCCGAATGGCCGGGCAATGTGCGCCAGCTGCAAAACCTGGTGCGCCGTCTGGTCGTGATGTTTGATGGCGGGGAGATCACAGCGGAGATGCTCAGCGCGGCCGATATCGAGACAAGTGGCATGTCCCGGGTGCCCGAAGCAGCGCCACACGAGGAAAGACGGCCCGCCATTCTGCCGATGTGGCAGCAGGAACAGCGCATCATTGAAGACGCGATCGCCAGTTTTGGCGGCAATGTCTCTTTGGCTGCAGCGGCACTCGAAATCAGCCCGTCCACGATCTACCGCAAACGGCAGGGCTGGGCGGAACTGGCCTCAGCCAGCTAGATTCCAGGAGCGATCAGGGCGTGGCGGCAGCGCGGGCCCTGGCCCGATCAAGCCCCAGATAGTGCTCACGCATGATCACAGCGATGCCCGAGGCGACAATAATCAGTGCGCCAGCAATCATGCTCAGCGTTGGCACGTCGGCAAACACCAGCAGGCCGATGATAATGGTCAGAATCAGCGAGACATATTCGAAAGGCGCAATCACCGACATATCGGCGTAGCGGTAACACGATGTGAGCAGGAGCTGGCCGACCCCGCCGGCGAACCCTGCACCGACCAGCAGCACGCTCTGTTCCGGCGTTGGCATCAGCCAACCGAACGGCATGGTCAGCAGCGAGATCAGGCTGGCACAGATAAAGAAGTAGATGACGATGGTTTCGGTGCGCTCGGTCTGTACCAGGCGGCGCACCTGCATCATGGCAAAGGCCGACATGACTGCGGCTCCCAGAGCCGCCACCGCACCGACGGTTTCCTCGTTGCCCAAAGGCGCACCACCAGAGAACAATGTCAGGCGCGGCCAGAGAATGATCACCACTCCCACCAGACCGATCAGCACGGCCGACCAGCGAAACAGTTGCACGCGTTCCTTGAGCAGCAGAGCGCTGAACACCACGATAAGGAGCGGCGAAGCGTAGCCGATGGCGGTGGTTTCAGGCAGCGGCAGGCGAGTCAGCGCAAAAAAGCCCAGACCCATGGAGGTGACCCCGATAAAGGAGCGCACGACGTGGCCCATGGGATTGCTGGTGCGCAGTGCAGTGTGCAATTGCCGCTTCCAAACCAGATAGGCCAGGACGGGCACAATGGCAAAAACACAGCGGAAAAAGACCAGCTCGCCGGCGGGAATGGTCTGCGTTGCCTTGAGCAGCGTCGCCATGACCACAAAGCTGACCACCGAGAGCACCTTGAGCAGGATGCCGCGAAACGGATCTGCCGCATCGCGCTCAGGATTGGCTTTGGTGGCGGGCGCTGGAGGGGGCACCATTGGCTCGTGGCTGGAAACAAGGCGTAAATTATGCCCGGCGCAGCAGGTTATGGCGCGCCGGGCAGGAAATCAGCTCTTGGCCGCTTCCAGTTTTTCCTTGGCAATGCGCGCGGTCGTGAAAGCCTTGTGCTCTGGTCCGACAGCGCTGCCAGTCTTGACCACCTTGCCGGTGGCGTCGTGAATTTCCCAGTGCCAGTTGGCATTGGGGCCGCTGCCGCCCTTGAGGCTCAGCTTGATCTGAAGAGTGTTGTTCTGGGTCATGACAGCCTTATGGCTTAGCTTTGCCGGGCTTGGAAGGGGCTGGAAGAAAAAGTTACGGTCCCGCCATGCGTCGTCGCTACATTGCGGTGATCAAACTACGGAGTGGCGTATCTCGATCCCATCGCCCCAAAAGGCGAGCATGTCGCGGATGGGCTCCACCAAGGGACACGGATCGGGATAGTACCAGACTTGGTCAACACCGGTGGCCGTCAAGGTCTTGATGGTGCAGTACCATGCTTCACCCTTGTAGGGACACTGGGTCCGGGTCTCGGTTTCTTCGAGAATACCGGGCTGGATGTCGCTGCGCGGAAAATAAATGCGCAGGGGCGCGCCGGGCTCGTCGAGCTGCAGGGCGTTGATGGAGCTGCCGATCTCGGCCTGGTCGAAGAAAACGTGCACGCGGCCCTGGACCGGGGTGATCTTGATATCCTTGTCGAGACATTGACGCGTCATAATTACCTGCCATTCAGATTATTGCCGGTTGAATACAAGCAACGTTTGACGGGCTGCAAGGTTCACACGCGCTTGACTCTCCGCAGCCGCAATCCTATATCCCCGACACCTGTTAGCACTCTCCATCTGTGAGTGCTAACAGTCGAGATATTGCATTCAAAATGCTGCTATAGGAGCAAATCATGGGCTTCCGTCCTCTGCACGACCGCGTGGTCGTCCGCCGCCTCGATGGCGAAGAAAAGACCAAAGGCGGGATCATCATCCCCGACACCGCCAAGGAAAAGCCCTCCGAGGGCGTAATCGTTGCCGTGGGCCCAGGCGCTCGCGATGACAGCGGTAAAATCACGGCGCTGGACGTCAAGGCAGGCGACCGCGTGCTGTTCGGCAAGTGGAGCGGCACCGAAGTCAAGGTCAACGACGAAGAGCTGTTGATCATGAAGGAAAGCGACATCATGGGCATCATCGAAGCTTAAACCGCTTCACGCCCATTCCTTCTCAACCCATTCCAAGGAGCGCCTCACATGGCTGCCAAAGAAGTAAAGTTCTCCACCGACGCACGCGACAAAATGCTGCGCGGCGTCAACATCCTGGCCAATGCGGTCAAGGTAACGCTCGGCCCCAAGGGTCGTAACGTCGTTATCGAAAAGTCGTTCGGCGCACCGCGCATCACCAAGGACGGCGTAACCGTCGCCAAGGAAATCGAACTGGAAGACCGCTTCGAAAACCTGGGCGCACAGTTGCTGCGTTCGGTTGCTTCCAAGACCAATGACGTTGCCGGTGACGGCACCACCACCGCGACCGTGCTCGGTCAGGCTATCGTTGTTGAAGGCGTCAAGGCAGTTGCCGCCGGCTTCAACCCGATGGACCTCAAGCGCGGCATCGACATGGCTGTCGAAGAAGTTGTGGCTTCGCTGAAGACCGCTTCGTCAAAGATCAAGTCGTCGAGCGAAGTTGCCCAGGTCGGCACCATTTCGGCCAATGGCGAAACCGCTATCGGCGAGATGATTGCTGAAGCCATGCAGAAGGTCGGCAATGAGGGTGTCATCACCGTCGAAGAAGCCAAGACCGCCGAGACCGAACTTGAAGTCGTCGAAGGCATGCAGTTCGACCGCGGCTACCTGTCGCCCTACTTCGTGACCAATGCCGAGAAGATGACGGCGGTTCTCGAAGATCCCGTCATTCTGCTGCACGAGAAGAAGCTCAGCAATCTGCAGGCCATGCTGCCGATCCTGGAATCGGTTGTGCAGAGCCAGCGTCCACTGCTGATCATTGCTGAAGACATTGATGGCGAAGCACTGGCGACCCTGGTCGTCAACCGCCTGCGTGGCGGCCTCAAGGTTGCTGCTGTCAAGGCGCCTGGCTTCGGCGATCGCCGCAAGGCAATGCTCGAAGACATAGCCATCCTGACCGGCGGCCAGGTGATCTCCGAAGATCTCGGCATCAAGCTCGAGAACGTGACCATCGACATGCTGGGCACTGCCAAGCGCGTTGAAATCACCAAGGAAACCACCACTATCGTTGATGGCGCTGGCACCAAGGAAGACATCCAGGGCCGTGTTGGCCAGATCAAGGCGCAGATCGAAGAGACCACTTCGGACTACGACAAGGAAAAGCTTCAGGATCGTCTGGCCAAGCTGGCCGGTGGCGTTGCCGTGATCAAGGTTGGCGGCTCGACGGAAGTCGAAGTCAAGGAGCGCAAGGACCGCGTCGACGACGCGCTGAACGCTACCCGCGCTGCTGTTGAAGAAGGCATTGTTGCCGGTGGTGGCGTTGCGCTGCTGCGGGCTTCGAGCGCCATGAAGGTCAAGGGCGCCAATGCCGATCAGGACGCGGGCATTGCCATCGTCAAGCGCGCGCTGCAGGAACCTGTTCGCACGATCGCCAACAATGCCGGTGCCGAAGGCTCCGTCGTAGTCGGCAAGATCCTCGAAAACTCCTCGGTCAGCTTCGGCTACAATGCCGCAACGGGTGAATATGGTGACATGATCACCATGGGTGTCATCGATCCGGTCAAGGTCGTGCGGCACGCGCTGCAGGATGCCGCTTCGGTTGCTTCGCTGCTGATCACCACCGAAGCCCTCATCGTCGAGGCTCCCAAGGACGCAGCACCGGCAATGCCCGGCGGCGGCGGCGGCATGGGCGGCATGGGCGGCATGGACTTCTAGTCCAGCCTCACCAAGACTTAGAAGTTCGTTACTTCCCAGTCACGGACTTCTCAGGAAAGGCACGGTGGAAACACCGTGCCTTTCTTTTTTGGTACCGCCTCCGAGTACTCAAGGCACCAAGCTGCCGCTTATTGTATCCGCGCGCGGTTGCGGGGATAACATGGCGCGAACCGGAGGGACGATTCGATGCGACCACCAAGACGCACAGGCAGTGCCATGGACCAGGCAGAAGCTGCCTTCAAGGCCGCCACCAGCAAACCGGTGGAGGCGCCGGCCAAAGCCAAGAGCGTGCCCGAGGGCAAGGAAATGGTGACCCTACGGCTCGATCGCGCGGTGCTGGAGCATTTTCAGGACGACGGTCCGGGCTGGCAGGACCGCATCAATGCTGCACTGCGCGCAGCGGCGGGCCTAAGCGAGGGCTGACCCCTGCCCTAGCGGAAAAACAACAGGCGCAGCGCCAGCGCGATGGAAACCACCACCACCAGCGGCCGGATCAGCCGGGCGCCATAGCGAATGCCGGTGTGGGCGCCGATATAGCCGCCCAGCAATTGCCCGACGGCCATGGCCAGCGCGGCCGGCCAGACCACGTCGCCAGCGGTGATGAAGATGGTCAATGCCGCGAGGTTGGAGGTGACATTGAGGATCTTGGTATTGCCGGCGGCGCGGGTGAGACCCAGCCCGAACAGCATGACAAAGCCAATGGTGAAGAACGAGCCAGTGCCGGGGCCAAAAACACCGTCGTAGAAGCCGACGGCAAAGCCCAGCAGCGGCACGAAACGGTGGAATGGCAAGCGGGCTGCCTTGTCGGCATCGGACAGGTTGGGCGCGAACAGAAAATAGAGCGCAATGGCGATCAGCGCGATTGGTACGGCGACATTGAGCAGGCTGGTATCGATCTGCTTGACGATCAGCGCGCCACAGAAGCTGCCGGCATAGGTCAGCGCAATGGCCGGCACCAGCGCGGGCAGATTGATGAAACCGCGGCGCCAGTAGGTATAGGCGGCCATGCCGGTGCCGAACACTGATTGCAGCTTGTTGGTGGCGAGCGCGGCCACCGGCGGCAGACCCACTGACAGCAGCGCGGGCAGCGCGATCATGCCGCCACCCCCGGCAATGGCATCAACAAATCCGGCCAGCAGGCCGACACCGGCCAGGGCCAGCAGGATCATGGGATCAAGCATAAAAGATCAGGTCCGATCCATCTCGCGATGGCGTTGCTGGGAAGCACTGGGGGTAGCGACTTCGGCGAGGCGGCGTTCATAGATCGGGATATTGATCATGGAGGACATGAAGCCGCTCATCATCATTTGGAACCCCGAGACCAGCGCTGTCATGGCGAGGATGACCGGGCGCATGGTCCTGCTGGCGTTGAGAGCGCCAAAATCGCGGGCCGCCCATTCGCCAACTCCCCAGACCAGCGCCGCAAAGCCCGTCAGCATGAGCAGAATGGCAACCAGCAGGATGCGCTCCAGGGTCAGCGCCTCAAGCAGCCGGTCATAGGTATCGGAGCGCGGAATGAAGCCGTAGCGGGAGGCAAAACGACGACCGATGACCGCAAAGGAGATCGACTGCAGCCCCACAATTACGCAAAGCGCCGCCACCAGAAAGGTGTGGACGTCAAAACTGACACCGCCCAGCCGCACCGGGCCGGGCAGCAGGATTGCACCAACGACCAGGCCAACCCACAACAGGGCAATGCCGGGATACAAAAACAGCCAGCGCGGCGAAAACAGCAACAGAAAACGCAGATGCCGCCAGCCATCGCGAAACGAGCGCAAGTGGGGCGGGCGCGAGCGGCCATCCTTGGCCAGTTTGGTGGGCACTTCACGCACGTCTAACTGGGACAGCGTGGCCTTGACCACCATTTCCGAGGCGAACTCCATGCCGGTGGTGCGCAGGTTCAAGCGCAGAATGGCGTCGCGCGAGAAGCCGCGCAGACCGCAGTGGAAATCGCCAATCGGTGTGCGGAAGAACAGACGCCCCAGTGAGCTGAGCACCGGGTTGCCCACAAATCTGTGCAGCCAGGGCATGGCGCCTGGGGCAATGCCGCCGGCGAACCGGTTGCCCATCACCAGATCGGCCCCGGCGCGCAATTGGGCGACAAAGGCGTCGAGCCGGGAGAAATCATAGCTGTCGTCAGCATCGCCCATAATCACGTAACGCCCGCGCGCCGCCTCGATGCCGCCCGCCAGTGCAGCCCCATAGCCGCGCTGCTCGATCGCCACAACGATGGCACCGGCCGCTTCGGCGATTTCGCGCGAGCCGTCGGTGGAGCCATTGTCGGCGATGAGCACTTCGCCAGCGATACCACTGGACGCCAGGAAGCTGCGAGCCTTGGCGATGCAGGTTGCCAGGGTCTCGGCCTCATTGAGGCATGGCATCAGGATGGTCAGTTCAAGTTGATCAGCCAAATCATCCCCCCGGTCCGCTGCAAGTCAGGTGTGCCGTGAATCGGCTTGCCATGGCAATCTCCCATTGGGCACGAATGGGTCCGTCAGACTTCGGCGGTGACGCCGAGGCGGGCCAGCATCTGGTCGCGGATCGCGCGACGCTCCGGCGACCAGCCAGCTGTACGCGAGACGATCAGGCAGGCTTCGCTTTTGAGCATCACACCATCTTCGAGCACGCGCAGGCCGTTGGCTGCCAGGGTCGAGCCGGTGGTGGTGATATCGACCACGATATCGGCCACACCGGACGCCGGCGCGGCCTCGGTGGCGCCCAGGCTCTCCACGGTGCGGTATTCGGCAATGCCGGCCCTGGCAAAATGCTGGCGGGTGATGGTGATGTATTTGGTGGCGATGCGCAGCCAGCGACCATGCCGGGCGCGGAAATCGGACGCGACATCGGCCAGGTCGTGCATGTGGGTGACATCGATCCAGGCTTCGGGCACGGCAACGACGCAGTCGGCCTGGCCAAAACCGAGCCGGCTGGCGATCGAGACGCTGGCGGGACCGGTTTCGCTGGTTTCGTGAATCAGGTCGAGGCCGGTGACGCCGATATCGATGCTGCCCCGGATCAGTTCGCGGGCAATCTCGGAGGCCGGGAAAAAGCGCACCGTGACCTCGGGCATGCCATCAATGGCGCCAAGATAGGAGCGCGCGCCACCGGGGCGGGTAATGGTCAGGCCCTTGGACGCAAACCAGTCGCGGGTTAGTTCTTCAAGGCGCCCCTTGGAGGGCACGGCCAGGGTAATGCCACTCATGGCGCAACCTCCGCTTCGAGACGATCAACCCAGACCGAGCAGCCGGATGCGGCGATGGGGGCGGTGGCGCCCAGGCGTTCGAGCAGGCGATCATACTGGCCGCCAGAGGCGAGGATGGCGCCACTCTGACCGGTCAGCTCAAAGACGATGCCGGTGTAATAATCGAGGCGGGGCGAGAAGCCGGCATCAAAGCTGACTTTGGCTTCGCCCAGTCCATTGAGATGGCGGCGCAGGGCGCGAATGGGCGCGCCGAGCATCAGCTTATGGCCGGCGGCGAGGGCCTCGATCTGAGTGAGGGCCTGCAATACAGGCCCGGAAATCGCCAGATAGTCGCGCAGCAGTTTGAGCGTGGCGGGCGGAACAAGAGCGGCGTCGAGCGCCTGCTGTTCGAGATAGCGGTCGGCAATTTCATCGGGCGTGCGGCCGTCCGAGAGGCTGAGGCCGGCGGCGACCATCTGGGCGGTGACGTCCTCGACCAGTTCATCGCGGCTGGGCTGGGCCTCGCGCGGCAGATCGGGCGCGGCTTCGAGCCGGGTGAGCAGGCGGTTGAGCGCCTCGGTGTGGCCAAAGCGGTTGCGGATCCGCGGGCGCCAGGCATCGGGCATATCGGCCTGGGCCAGCAGCGCCTCGAACAGACCGACACCACCGAGGCGAAATTGCGGGGCAACGCCATATATGGACAAAGCGGCGCGGGCGAAGGTCAGCACCTGATCGAGCGCCACATCGCCATCAGGCTGGGCCAGCAATTCGATGCCGGCCTGATCAAATTGGGCGGCGCCAGTGTTGCGCTGGCGAAAGATGGGTCCGAGATAGGAGAAAGCCGCCGGTTTGCCGACACCATTCTCAATGTAGGCTTTGACGATGGGGAGGGTAAAATCGGGGCGCAGGCAGTACTCGGCGCCGGTGGCATCGGTGGTCAGCAACAGGCGACGGCCGAACTCCTCGCCGGCCAGATCAAAATAGGGATCGGCCGACAGCAAGAGTGGCGGCGTGGCGCGGGTGGCCCCCTGCGCCTCGACCAGGGCCTCAAGATTGGCGCGGCGCAGCGCGGCGCCGCTCATGGCTGGCTCAGCAGATTTTGGATCGCTGAAACCAGGTCGTCGCGTTTGATTTCGAACTGGCCGGGACGGGCGGCTTTCCATTCGGCGTTATCGGTGATGGCGGCGGCGGCCAGCTTGCCGGCCACCAGATCCTTGACCTGCAAGATGCCCTGTTCGCGCTCCTGGCTGCCCTCGATGATCACTGCGGGGGCGTTGCGCTTGTCGGCATAGGCAACCTGCTTGCCAAAATTCTTGGTGTTGCCGAGGAACATTTCGGCACGGATGCCAGCGCGACGCAGTTCGGCGACCATGGCCTGGTAGCCGGCGGTCTGATCCTTGTCCATGACCAGCACGACGACTGGGCCGACAGGCTCGTCGGCCTGCAGATTGCCGGTGAGCTTGAGGGCATTGGCCAGCCGCGACACGCCGATGGAAAAGCCGGTGGCCGGGACCGGTTCACGGCGGAAGCGCGAGACCAGCCCATCATAACGACCGCCGCCACCGACCGAGCCGAACACCACGTCCTGGCCCTTTTCGTTCTGCACCTTGAAGGTCAGCTCGATCTCGAAAACCGGGCCAGTGTAATATTCTAGGCCGCGCACCACCGAGGGATCGAGCACCACGCGATCACCGAAACCGCTGGCCTGGACCAGGCCGAAAATGGTCGCCAGTTCCTTGACGCCTTCGAGACCGGTCTCCGAGCCGCCGATCAAGCCCGCCAGGGCATTGATGGTGGCCACGACATGGGCGTTGCTGCCCTTTTCCATGCCCTCGGCCACCTCGCCGCTGGCGACATAGGCCAGCAGTGGCGCGATCTGGTCCGGGGAAAGCCCGGCGCCTTTGGTGAAGTCGCCGCTTTCATCCTTGCGGCCGGCACCGAGCAGCAGCTTGACGCCCTCGACACCGAATTTGTCGAGCTTGTCGATGGCGCGCAGCACGGTGAGCTTTTGCTCCTCGGTGGTGACCCCGGCGGTGGCCAGGACGCCATCGAGCACCTTGCGATTGTTGACGCGGACGATGTACTGGCCGGACAAGCCCAGGGCGTCCATGACATCGGCCATCATCATGCACATTTCAGCGTCAGCCTCGGGGCTGGCGGCGCCGACGGTGTCGGCGTCAAACTGCATGAACTGGCGGAAGCGGCCGGGGCCGGGCTTTTCGTTGCGGAACACATAGCCCTGGCGATAGGAGCGATAAGGCTTGGGCAGGGATTCGAAATTCTCGGCGAAATAGCGGGCGAGTGGCGCGGTCAGATCGTAGCGCAGGCTCATCCACTGCTCGTCATCATCTTGTAGGGAAAATACGCCGGCATTGGGCCGGTCGGTATCGGGCAGGAACTTGCCGAGGGTTTCGGTGAACTCGAACAGCGGGGTTTCCACCGGGTCAAAGCCATAGCGCTCATAAACCGCCTTGATCTTGTCGATCATGGTGCCAACGGCGGCGATTTCGCCGGGCGTGCGGTCTTCAAAGCCACGCGGCAGGCGTGGGGCGATCAGCTTGATTTTTTCGGTCATTTTGGCAGTCCTGCTCGGTCGGGCTGTTGTTAGACGATTGGCCCGGCGGAAACAACAGCGGCGGGGCCAGGCTGGCCGCCGGGGGGACCCCGACCGCCATGGCAGATCATTGCCGTCTCCGCCGGTCGAGACTGGGCACTGCGGAGACGGATGGCACCGAATACCACAAGAGGGGATCGTCCGCCGGCGGCAGGCCGATATCGGCCCGGAGATGATTGGGAAGATTGTCGGGGATCCGCGGCCGATTCCACCAGGCAGCGATGGCAGTGCCAATGACAGAGAGCAGACCGCGCTGCTGCACGGCATCGGCGATGGAGAATTCGAGGCGCAGCACAATGCTGCCCTCTGGAGTAGAGTTTTGCGACATGATGATGCCCGGACGCGCACGCGACCGGCCTTTTTTGTTGTGGTGTGGGTTTGATGGGATGAATTGGGACCGCGAGCGACCCGGATTCCACACATCATGCAGTACTGGTTAGGGAGTGTCCGTGGTCACAAGCAGGAAACGCGCCTGGACCGGTGGCATCAAAAGCCGACGATTAGCGTCGGGTGCAATGCCAGGTGGCTTTACCCAGATGGAGATCAAACATGCCTGTCATGTAGTGCCTCCCTTGGGTTGGCTGTTGTGGACGATCTGCTTCTAGCTCACGCGAAAGTGAGCCGCAAGAAGCCGTGTGGTGGAATGTCGCACTTGGTAGCGAATGTTGCCCGATGGCAACAGGTTAGAGCGGCGGGCGCTGGCGCAGCGGAGTTGGGCGGGTCAGCGCTGCGCGCTCGGCTTCGACCGCACCACGGCAGAAGCAATCTTCGGTGTGATCATTGACCAGACCCATGGCCTGCATGAAGGCGTAGCAAGTGGTGGGGCCGACGAACTTGAAGCCCCGCTTGCGCAAATCCTTGCTCAGCGCGCGCGACGCATCGGTCTGGGCGAGCAGCCGCAGGGCGGCCCAGCTCAAATCATCGGGGCGGTGTTCGGGACGCGTCTCAAAACCCCAGAAATAGGCGGCCAGCGAGCCGAATTCGCGCTGAATTTCGAGGGCGCGGGCAGCATTGTTGATAGTAGCGGCGATCTTGCCGCGATGGCGGATGATACCGGTGTCGGTCAAGAGGCGGGCAATGTCAGCTTCGCCCATGGCGGCGACGCGGGCAATGTCGAAGCCGTGAAACACCGCGCGGAAGCGCTCACGCTTGCGCAGGATGGTGATCCAGGACAGGCCCGACTGGAACCCCTCAAGACAGATCTTCTCGAAGAGCCTGGTATCGCTGAGCACGGGGCGGCCCCATTCGGCATCATGGTAGTGCCGATAGAGCGCGTCATCGCCCGCCCAGGGGCAACGCGGCAATGCGGAGGACTGGTCGCTAACTGACATGGCTGGCCAAACCTCACCGACGCGTGGAGGGCTCTGATTAAACCGCAAAACCGCCGATGGGAACTGCGACGGCCACGTTTTGCGCAGTCACGGACCTTGTTGCGCGGACGGTTGCGCCCCGCGCGGCATGGCGGCGAGCGAGTAACTCGCCGAAGCTCAAGGCATTAGGAATGCGCTAACCATGAGCTCCATCAATGACTTAACTATGCCGGTTCACCGCAAATTGAAAATTTGGCCGCACTGTTCGCCCCCAATGCCGGCAACGGGCCGGCGGCCAAAATGCGAGTGGGATAATGGCAAACACAATCGCCATCAGGGGCGCACTGGCGCTGTTGCTGAGTGGAGCAATGGTCATGCCGGCAATGAGCGCGGGCCTGCAGCCGGGGTGGCGGTTTGCCCCACCGCCCGGCGTTACCATTACTCAGACCACGCCACGTCATGCCCTGGCCATGCAGGCCAATATGGCGGTCGATCCGATGTATCTGCGTCAGGTCGTCAGCTACCCGACAGAGGAGCGCAGCGGCACACTGGTGGTCGATACGCGGGCGCATTTCCTGTATTTCGTGCTCGGTGACGGGCGGGCGCTGCGCTATGGCATCGGCGTGGCCAAATCAGGTTTTGAGTGGCGCGGCACCCATCGGGTTTCTCGCAAGGCGGAGTGGCCGGGCTGGACGCCGCCAGCTGAAATGCTGAAACGGCGACCCGATCTGCCGCGGCATATGGTGGGGGGTCCGAACAATCCGCTGGGCGCGCGCGCGCTCTATATCGGCTCTACGCTGTACCGCATTCACGGCACCACGGAACCGTGGAGCATCGGGCAGAATGTGTCTTCAGGCTGCATCAGAATGACCAATGCGGACGTCATCGATCTTTACGATCGTGTGAAACTTAACAGCAAGGTGGTTGTGCTTTCATAACGAATTCTGGCGACACTGCGCCGCGCCTCAATAGGGGCGGCCAGCTCGTGGGTGACTGTCATGCGTCAATTTCCTAGCCTAATCCGTCGCTTTGGCCGTGACGAGCGCGGCGCCTTTGCTGCCATTTTCGGATTGATGGCCATCGTGCTGGTCGCGCTAGGTGGCGCGGTGGTCGATTATGTGTCGCTGCAGCAGGTGCGCAATCGCGGCCAGATCGCGTTGGACGCGGCGGCCCTGGCGCTGCAGCCGGAAATTTTCAAGAACCCCATCGACGTTGCAGACATCAAGAAGCGGGCGCAGGACCTGATGCTGGACCGGCTCGCCGGCGAGCACGGGGTGGTCGCCGGCCTGGTGGAGCCTACGGTGGACGTGGTCAATGGCACGCTGACGCTTGAGGCGGAGATGACCGTGCCAACGGTATTCGTGGCGCTGGTGGGGGTGCACGAAATGAATGCGCGCATTACCTCGCAGGCAACGCGCCGGATGCTGGATGTTGAAGTCGCCATGGTGCTGGACAATTCGGGATCCATGGGTGGCAGCAGGATGTCCAATCTCAAGACCGCGGCGTGCAATGCGGTCAACATTCTATTTTACGACAAGGATGGCCTTGGCTGCATGCTGCCGACCGGTGCCACCAAGAACGCCAACGTCAAGATGGCGGTGGTGCCGTTCACCGCGCTGGTCAATATCGGCACGGAATACAAGAATGCAACCTGGCTGGACTGGACCGGTGCGTCGCAGCTTGCTGCCTATGGCAAAATTCTCAATTTTGACGATGACGATGATTCAAGCACCCCGTTTCGGGGGCCAATGGATCGGCGCACGTTGTTTGCCGAAACGAACACGGCGTGGCAGGGCTGCGTCGAAGCGCGCATTTCGCCCTATGATACGACCGATGACCCGCCTGATATTGCCGAGCGCAAGTTCATTCCGCTGTTTTCGCCCGACACGGTCATTCCGAATAATAACCCGAATATCAGCAACAACAACAACTACGTGTCGGATACAGGAGGCACCTGTGCCGTCAAGACGTGTACTCAGGTAAAGTCGCAGGATAGCTGCTCAAAAAACTGGTGGGGCAATTGGTCCTGCTATGGGTCGTCAAGCTATACGTATACCAAGCAAGTCGGCAGCGTGACCGAAAACTTGTATAGCGCCTCCTGCGTCCCGGCCGACGCTGTGGCGCTATCGGTCGATACTGTTGGTGGATGGACAACCAAGACCACGACGGTTTACAGCCTGCTGAGCGAGCGGGAACTGCAGGAACGGATGTGCAAATACAATGGCACCTCTCTGAACTCTGACAGAACAAACTATACATGCCCCAGTGCCAAAATTCTTCCACTGACCGAGGATCCAAAATCGGTACTGGACCGCATCAACGGCATGGTAGCAAGCGGCAACACCAATATTCAGCAGGGCACCGTTTGGGGCATGCATTCGTTGACGTCGGGCGAGCCGCTGACGGAAGCCGAGCCAGAGGCACCCGGGCAGGTATCCAAGGTGCTAATCGTGATGACAGACGGCAAGAACGAGCCCGCAACGATCAACAACTCGAACGACATAAATGGCAGCGTCTATTATTCTTGGGGCTTTCGCTATGACGGGAGGCTTGGCACCAAGGCCGAAGTCAGCGGCAGCAAGTTGACCACGGTGATGGATGACCGGACTGTGGCGGCTTGTGAATTCGCCAAGAAACATCGCGATATTGATGTTTACACAATCGGGCTGGGCGCCAGCTCCGAGACCAAAATCATGCTCAACAACTGCTCGTCCGGCCCAGACTTCGCGTATTTCCCAGACAGTGCCAGCGAGCTCAACGGTGTGTTCCGCGCTATCGCTGCCAGGCTAGCAGCGCTGCGCTTGTCGCAATGATGGGAACTGGGGGAGAATGGTACCGCCTCTCCGGATTGAACGGAGGACCTCTAGATCCACAATCTAGCGCTCTAACCAACTGAGCTAAGGCGGCAAAGCTTATCAAGGGGTGG
>NZ_JAUYGL010000205.1 GCF_030689745.1 Devosia sp. | reverse complement strand
CCCGGGTCCCGCCGGAGCAACAGCGCGATGAAAAACAGCAGCGAGGACACCGACGCACTGAGGATGATAAAAGCTGTCCGCCAGCCGTGGCCGGCGATGAGCATGCTCACCGCAAAGGGGATGATAAATTGTCCGGCGCCGGTGCCGACCTTTACGATGCCGGTCATGGTCCCCCGGTTGTGGATAAACCACCGGGCCGTGGTGGTCATGGGGATGACGTCCACGGCGCTTAAACCGATGCCGATGACGGCTCCGTAGAAAAGATAAAGCTGCCAGACGGCATGCAGCCCGGACATGAGGAAATAACCCAGTCCGAAAAAAAAAGCGGTGACCGCCGTGGTCACCCGGGGCCCGATCCTGTCGTTTAACCTGCCGACAAAGATGCCCAAAAGACCCATGAGGAAAAAAGCCGTGGAAGACGCGCCGGAGATCGTTGCCCTTGACCAGCCGAACTCGGCGTTCAACGGGTGGAAAAATACGCCATAGGAGACATATGCCCCGATCCCGATTGCCTGGACGGCAAAGCAGGCGGCGGCGATGACATAACGATAGGAATATGTAGAGTTCTTTGAACTTTCCATACCTTATCCGCAACTGAATATTCTATTTTAGGCTCATCTTGTATTGAAAAACACATCTATCAGCCATGGCAAATTTCTGTGGCACGATACATAAATTTTCTGCTTTCGCTCTACAAGTATTTTGAGGACTTCGCGATTGAGAAGCGGCCAAAGTTGGCCTGAAGCTGAGATGCGAAAATGTTAATTTATTTTTTCGCGCGCCCTTAGCCAAGTCTTCAAGACTTGTTGCTTCAAACAAATCCAGTAACCAGCTGGCCAATGCGAGCCGATGCTCGAATTTTACGATAGTTTTATTTTTTTACGCATTTTTAGCCGCATAAATAGTCAATAGAAGTTCTGAATCATCGATGAGTTGATAAACCGGTGTTTTGCCAGAAAGATTTGTGCTTTCGTTTAGAATTATCGGAACGCCGTCTCCACGTTTTTCCATATAAAAGCCTTGCCCCACATCACCGATTGTTTCTGCTACCGGGCTCTCGGCAAGCAAGCTTGTAATCAGTTCATTCCGGGTAGACTGGCGCAAGGCCATGCTATCAACGGTGACCGTATTCGGCAGCGCCCCTGGTGAAAATATTTCAAGCCGGTCATCGAACATAAAGAAGCGGATTTTGGACCCTGAAACGGAGTAGTCGCGATGGGCCACGGCATTTACGACAGCTTCGAAAACGGCTTTTTCGCTGAATTGAGGCACTTCAACACGATGCGGTTCCTTTGTTGCCGTTACTTTCTGATTTCTCTTCAGAAATGCCATCGCCTGTTTAATCTGTTGATCCAGAGGCCCTCGGATTCTTTGGGCATCCGTCTGGTAATTGGAGTCTTGCCTTGCGCCTCGATAGCGAACAGCTTCGATAAAGGCATTGGGCAGAAAACGTTCCGGCTGCTCACAACACATCAATATGCCGGCCACGGATGCGAGAACCGCACCGCTTTCATCTTTCGTCAACAGGTTTCGCTTCAGCAACACGATTTCCGAAGGTTCCCGGGACCGGGTTGTAAATCTTTGCCAAAGTCCTTCGGACAAATTATTCATGCCTGATTGAGGAATCGACTGTTCGTCGAATCGAATCAACCTGGCCTGACTGCGTTGTTGGAACAGCCGGGCAAGATAATCCGGTTTCATTTCACGTTTTGAGCTGCCCAAACGGTGAAAATATCCATGGGGACTTTTGTGAATAAAAAGGCTGCGAGGTATGTCCATTTTGATGATTGCCCGCTCGACTCCTTGTGAATCGGGCAGCATCATGCGTATAATTCTTACATTGAGCGGTGGATCGATCGAGTCGCTGCAGATATCGCGCACGAATGTTTCGACAACATCCAGCCTATCCAGGGGGATACCTTTTATTTCCCTGATCTTATCATCTACTCCTAATAAAAGCACCCCATCGAAGGAGTTGCCAAACGCTGCTAATTCATCCGCAAGATCATCACGCTTCGGACCGGCAATCCTGCCCGCATGGAAACTGACTGCCTTTAGCTCAAGAATGCTGTCCTCTCCAAGCCGAATCTTACCGAGCAATTCTTCCTGGCTGTCAAACATGCTTACCTCCTTCACCGATCCGTTTATAACGAAGGTTGAATGCCTTTTTCCCACCCTCCATTACGCGGCATATTTCATTTCGGATTTCTGTTTCCTGAAGACTGCCTTGACATACAATACGGGTCTGGCCGGCGCGGACACCAAGAGCCGTCACGTTCTCTGCATCGCCGTTTACAACAATATTGGCGTTATGGGTCACCACGATGACCTGGCGTTTCTGCTTGATTTCCCGAAGTTGGGTCACAATCAGATCATAGATAAGATGGTTATCCAGATCGTCTTCCGGTTGATCGAGAATCAGCGGTTCATCGCCGTAAGAAAGGATAAATGCAAGCAATGCCGCCGTCTTCTGACCGGGTGAGCCCTGCTGAACTGCCTTGAATTCGCCGCCTTGCTTTACGCTGTACAGCACCTCCAGGGAATCTTCGGGAAACCAGCATTCGAGCCTGTCAACATTCTCCGGCGGCAAACCCTGAATATGCACGGCGAAGCGATGGTCGCGAACAGAAGATTCGTCGCCGCTTCGAATATTTCGAATATGGGTTTTCAAATCGTCCAATTTTTGTTCAAAGTCCTGAACACCGGAAACTGTTTCAAACGAATAGTTCTGATAAAGTTCTGCAACCACGCCCTCTTCACTGTCCACACTACCGATATCTCTTTTAAACCTGTCTCCGTCCGCCTGGTTTATCATTTCCCGGAATTCATTCTCCACGGTATCCTTGTTGCCGAAAGGAATAATCTTAATTGACACATACGGGTTATCTTTGAGTACAGCGCCAAAGAAGCGCGAACGACGATCCGTTAAGTCTTTGCGAAGGGTATTCAGTTTATTCAGACACTCTTTTGTTTGTATTTTTAACGCATCCAAATTTTTCCGCCTTGAACCGAAAGCCTTTAAACGTTCTTCCAGAGACTGCCTCTGCTGAACCAGACGTCCATATTCACTGGGATCTCCTGCGCCGACGTCCGCCAATTGTTCACGAAGCTGCTCGTATGCGGAAAAAGCTTTATCAAACGCTTTGGTCCATTCCAAATTTTTTTTCGTTTGTTTCCAGGCCGCAGCAAGCTGATCAATATCCGAAGCAATGGCATCTATTTGCCTGCAAATTCCGTTCAACCTTGCCGCAACATTCTGAACTTCGGTCAGGCATGCTGTATCTGTGCCCCGATCCAAATCGAACCCTGTTTTATCGATATCCTCCGGTAAAATCGTTTTGGACAGATCACGTATTATTACTCCCGAGTTATTCCAGCTTTCTTCCCAGTATTCCAACGCACGGAGTTGTCGCTGCCTTCGTTGAAATGTTTTGAGCACATCGGCATGACCGGCTTTCTCAAAAACGGCTAGTTTTCGCATGATGTCATCGAGTTCGCCGGTGATCCTTGGCTCTTCATTCAAGCCTGCCTCAATTTCCCTGGCCTGGGCACGTAATGAGAAAAACCTGGTTTGCAGTTCATTCCATTTTTCAGCCCATTCCCGAATCCTGACTTCGGGAGCGTCATCGACGATGCTCAATAGCGCCTGGGGACGTTTGGCCAATTCGAAGATCTGCTTTTGGCTGTAAATACGCACAGGAAACCGTTGTGCAATCTCTCCCTGTACAGCCTGCCAATTGCCGTCTGCCGTTGCCTCCAAAATCGGTTCAACGCCGCCGTCAAAACTCCATTGAATTCGAAATTCGGCATCATCTTTGCGATACACTGCGACCAGCTTTGCATTTCTTGTGAGCAGACCATCATCATGGCGAGTCTCGCAATCCTGTTGATACTTATTGAAATCGTCTTTGAGCGCGTCAGGGAGTTCTTTATCGCGCCGAAGTGTAAGGCGTAAAAACTCTATCAATGTTGATTTGCCGGTCCCTCTGCCGCCAATTATCGCATTCAGCCAGGGGTTGAACCTGCATTCGAAGGTCTTTCCTCTTCCGATATATTGTGCGTCATTTACCGTCATGCTTTCGATACCCAAATGCCCATGAGCATTGGGGTCGCCTTTAAAACTATCGCTTCGTTTGATGGACAGCGGTCCGTCAAGAAGCGCCAGCCGAAGCCCTTCAAAGCTCGGCGTACCCATTTTAACCCAGGAAAAATGGCTTCCCGGCGACTTTAATCCGGCAGGATGATGTGCATCTGAACCAAGGATTTCCGCCCATTCCAGTTTGTTGTCTCTATAAAGCTGAGGCTTTTGTGCTGATTGATCGCATAGCTCCATGGCAATGATCTGGTCGTTGTTAAATATCGGCCGGAGCGATGTTCCCGGAAGTTTAAACAGACCTTTTTCCTGGTCTGCATGTGCCGGGATAGCAAGCCCGCCGGCATTGATGATTTCACTAATGACCTCGATGGGGGATTTTGTCGTGGCGTGGTTTGTTCCCCCTTTTTCCCCGTTGAAACCAACAGCTCCGAGAAGCGTATCGATATCCGAAGCCCTCTTTTCCGGCGGCAAAACAGCCAGAATATGAATTCCGCCGTTTACAGAAATTTCCACTCCGGGGAAAAGGTAGAGCGTACGGTAATCCGGGTACTTTTCTTTCTTCAATTCCTCCAAGGCGGCTTTCAAATCGTCTATCCATGCCCCCGTGTTGTGATCTGTCACCGCAACACAGTCAACACCCGCTCGCATATAATCCAGGAGCCACTCTTTGGCTGTGCGCTGTTTTAGAACTTCCTGATCCGGCCCCTTTCCGTACCCGTCGGATTTGGGCGTATGGGTATGAAAGTCAAACTTCCACCAGCGGGCGCCTGCCCAAGGCCATGCCACACTCATGATTTACCTCCAGGTATTGATGGACAAGTTATTTCATGTTCTCGCTTTTTTACACGTCCTCTACTTCAAACATCAGGCGTTTGAACTCTTCCTCAATCAGACGAACCTTGTAACGCGGCTCGGTGTCACTTTCAGTGCCGGCCACAGGAAGATTCATCAGGTTATTGTCACCGTTCACATAGATCGCGTCGAATTCCATATCCATTGTATTGTACTGCTGCTTCCTGAAAAAGTCATCCAGGTCTTCGTTCGATTTTTCTTTTCCAGACCGCGGATTTTATCCTGCAGGTCATTCCTTTGGTAATTTTGCTGTTATTTCTATATATCTCTAAACAGAGTTCGTATGACTTTAGATGATCCTTTTTTTATTATATCAACCTGCATATCCACAGACGCCTGTTCTGGGTGAGTTCACCACCGGAAGCAGCATTTCTTCATCATATTCATGCACCAGTTCGATGCCCGGCGAAAGTGCGTGTCGGAGCTTTTTGCTTTTTTTTAATTCGTTTCCCTCTATACGAAAAGCGCTTAAATGTCCGCAGCACTCCAGCCAGACTTGCCGCAGAAACTTGTCCAGATTCTCCAGCCGGGCATCCCCCGCAACTTTTAAATGCATCCAGTATTCAGGTTGATATAACCCTTTAACCAGAATATGAAAGAACCGCAAAGTCGTGGATACGGATTTAGCGCCATCATGCTTGAGAGCAATTAATTAACCGGCTTGTTGCCTATTTCATTCAAGTATCTTTGCCATTTTTGATGACTAACTATTTTTGACATTGGAACATCTGGTGCGAGGAATTCTTTGTCGAACCTTGTTTCTATCAACAAAGGAAGTTTCCGGCAACCCAGAAGTAGTTGTCTTATCAGTTTGTTCATAAAGTTCCTTTCTTGCGGCTAACGAAAAAATCAGCCGGAGCGTAGCGATCGGCTGGATTGCCATGCTATGCGGTTCTTAAGTGCTTTAAGAGATTATCATAATCGCCATGAGAACCGACCCAGAACCATATAATCTGGTTGTCTTGTTGTATTCCGACAGCGCGGTAATCCTTAGTGATGCGCAGAGAGGAGACTGGCCGCGTCGAATGTATCCGTTTGAAATGAAGACCGGGATGGTATGGGTTCTTTTTAAATCTCTTGTATGCCTTCTTTGCTTCTTTTTTTATCTGTTCCGGCAATTCCCTATAGCATTTCCAGAAACGGTCAGTGGTTCGGGAGGTCATAACTCATCGATGCTCAAAGGTTTTGTTCCCCCCTGCTTATATGCAGAAAGGGCCTCGTCGGCAAGGCTATCCAGGATATCTTCTGAACCTGCAAAAGCCTTCTCCCATTTTCCTTCTGCTTCGAGTTCCTCTATCACCCATTTTGCCAAGGCATTCTGCTCAACCTCTGGCAGCTTAGACGCCTCTTTGAACGCTCTTTCCAGTAGCTTTGTCATGTTTTTTCATCTCCCTTGTGCACTATCGATTAGTCATATTTTACCACACCAGATCAATATATGACATGCCGAAATCTGGGGATACCATACTGGTTTCCGAAAAATAACTGGTATGGTGTCCCCGGTTTTTAACCGGTGCGCGGCTTTTCGCGCGTCCGGTTGAGCGCCGGGTTACGCCGCGTTTTCTACCCCACTAACGTGGGCGCGAGAAAGTCAGCGATCATGTCCCATCGGTTGCGGTACGAGTCGAGATCTGGAATGTTCCTGAAGTCGATCCGTCCCCAGCCCTCGGTTCGTGGTATACTTTTTAGGTCAGCAGTTGGGAATACGAAATACTCGGGATCCTTAGTTTCTCCGGTTCCGTCTTTCTTACCACGGTTGAGCTTTACGACGACAACAAAATCGCAATTGAAATTGTTGATGAGGAAACCGGGTGCGCCAGTTCTCCATCGGCTTTTGACTTGGATTCTCGCAGACGTGTTGTTCTCTGGGTGCGTGGCAACGAGATCATACCCAGGCATGTTTGTGTACGTTTTATAAGACACAATGCGATGAATCAAAAGTTGCCCCAGGACGAGGAACTCCGCTCCTATGGATTCGAGTTTTGTGTCTTGTCGTGCCATATGTCTATGCCTTTTTTTTCGAGTACGTCAGTTGCATAACGGGCTGCTCACGGGCTCGCGGTTGGCAGCACTCCTTTGGTTAAAACAGATGGCATTGGCGCTGCTCGGTTGGATAAAACGGCCCGGCCCCGCCAGTCTGGTGGAGCAGCAAGGTTATATTCCCGTCATGCGGCAACATGTTCAATACCTTCAAAAACAGATTCATCCAGTTGACTGATCTCCCAGTTATTTTGCAAGTTTAACCAAAACTGTGCACTTCCCCCTAAAGCCTTTGAAAGCTTCATTGCCATTTCCGCACTAATGCCTCTCTTACCACGGCAAATTTCATTAATAGTTTTCGGTAACACTCCAATATGTTTTGCCAGCGCAGATTGGGTGAGACCTACCTCATCAAGCTCATCCTTCAACACTTCACCGGGATGAACTGGGGTGTAATGTGTTTCATTCATCTGTTGGCTCCTTTATTAATGATAGTCGATAATCTCGACATCGACTGCATTTCCTTTTTCCCATTTGAAACAAATTCGATATTGGTCATTTATCCGAATGCTGTATTGGCCTTTTCGATCACCTGTCAATTTTTCAAAACGATTCCCACGTATTTCTTGTAAATCTTGTATTGATATTACAGCTCCCAAACGGGCAAGTTTTATCTGGGCTTTCCGGTGTAACTCCTTGGGAAGAATTCGAAACGCCTCCTTGGAGGCCTTCCCATAGTTTATGTCTTGGGTTCCTTTGTTTTTGAAATTTCGAATAGCCATTAAAAACCTTAACGAATTTATACCAACTATACCGGAATCCGGTATGATGGTCAAGACTTAAATAAGAAATATGGAAAAGGCTGAAATTGAATTAACTCATGGAAACATATCTATCCATTTGTCGTTGAAATATCGCGGCCTTCAGCGGCGCGGATTTTTGCGTCCGCTGGAAGGCATGGTGTACGCCCGGCGTGGGCGTGAACTTAAGGGGTGAAAGTCCCCTATACGTGAATCCTGTTAATATCTTGAAGATATTAGCAAAAGTATTAGCCGAAGGCAAGGGCATTTCCGCGAGGATCTGTCTGAAGGCGAAGCGAAGCGGAAGGCTCACCGAAGGTGAGAGC
>NZ_JAUYGL010000194.1 GCF_030689745.1 Devosia sp. | reverse complement strand
CCTCTTCATCACCGCCAATGAGAAGGACCTGGGCGCCGATGGCGCAGCCCGCTCCCATGTCATGATCTATGAGCTGGCCGAAGCCGAGGCTCCGAGCTATCCGCACATCATGAGCGACCTTGATGCCGATGGCCGCCCACTGGGTTGGGTCGCCCTGTCGGGTCTGGTTGCCGATGCCGAAAAGCCCGGCATGCTCTATGGCGTGTCCGACAGCTTCCTGGGCAATCAGCCGGCGATCTACACTATCGACGCGACCGCCAAGCCCGCCCGCATCACCGCCAAGACTTTGGTGACCCGCAATGGCAACCCGGCCCAGAAGCTCGATCTTGAAGGCATTGCCCTTGATGGCGAAGGCGGGTTCTGGCTGGCCTCGGAAGGCCGCAGCGACCGGTTGATCCCACACGCGCTCTACCGCGTCGATGCGGATGGCGAAATCGCCAAGGAAGTGCCGTTCCCGGCCGAACTGCTGGCCGAGGAAATCCGCTTTGGCGCCGAAGGCGTCACCGTGGTCGGCACCGGCGACGAGACGACGCTGTGGATCGCCATGCAGCGCGAGTGGAAGAACGACGCCAAGGGCGTGGTCAAGCTGGTGTCCTACAATCCCGCTTCTGGCGAATGGGGTGCCGTCAACTATCCGCTTGAGGCCCCCGCCGAAGGCGGCTGGGTCGGCCTTTCGGAAATTACTGCGCATGGCGAGCTGGTCTATATCGTCGAGCGTGACAATCAGATTGGCAGCAAGGCCGTGCTCAAGGCGCTCTATAGCGTGCCGGTTGCCGAACTGGTGCCGGGCGCCCTGGGTGGCGAACTGACCACGGTCACCAAGACGCTGGTGCGCGACTTCGTGCCGGACCTGACCTCGACCGGCGGCTATGTGCTCGACAAGGTCGAAGGCTTTGCCATCGACGCCAGCGGCGAAGGCTTTGCCGTGACCGACAATGACGGTGTCGACGACAGCTCGGGCGAGACCATGTTCTGGTCGATCGGCGCGCTGTAACGTCTCGATCAAGGCATTAGCGGATGGCCGGTCCTGCGGGACCGGCCATTGGTCGTCGTGGATAGTGCGAATCCGAGGAAATGGCAGCGGGGTGGGTTCTGGCGTGTATTCAATAGCGCGGCGGGGTTGCGCCCGGGCGGCGCTTGCCTACACTCTGGCGCTTCAATCCGGATGACCCACGCGCTGTGCTGAACCGCATCTACATCATTGTTGGCATGCTGGCGATCATCGTGCTCAGCAGCGCGTTTATCGCGCCCTATCTGATCCACTGGGCAGATTATCGCAGCCGCATGGAGGCGCTGGCGACTGGTGTTCTTGGCACGCCGGTGACCATTCGCGGCGAGATCGCGTTCGCCCTGCTGCCGCAGCCGCGGCTGAACTTCAGCGATGTGCTGGTGGGCTCGTCCGAAGAGCCGGCGGCAACGGTGGACAGCGTTGAGGTCGAGTTCTCGCTGATGGACTTCCTGCGCGACAATTACGATGTGACCCGGCTGGTGCTGCGCGGACCGGTAATTGACTTCAGCATTGATGAAAGCGGCCTGTTCGGCAGTGGCGTCAGCGTGGCGGCGGCAGGGGGTGGCGTCGCTCTGGCCCAAGCCAGCATTGTCGATGGCACGATCCGCCTGATGGATAGGCGGCTGGATCGCAATTTCGTGGCCAGTGATATTGATGGCGAATTGCGACTGTCGAGCTTTGCGGGGCCGTTTCAGTTTCAAGGGAGCGGGGTCTATCGCGATGAGCGCTATGGGTTGCGGCTGAATTCGTCGCAGGTCGATGGCGCAGGAGTGACCCGGGTGTCGGCCTTCGTGCAGCCGGATAGCGGGGCGTTTTCGCTGAGTACTGAAGGCCTGTTGACCCCCGGGATCGCGCCGAAATTTGATGGTACGATGACCTATCGGCAGACCCCGCCGATCGCTGACAAGGCCGACGACATCCGCGGTGATCTGGTGCTGGAGAGCAAGGTGATCGGCTCAACCGATCGCATCGTGCTCACCGGCTATACGTTGCAGCCGGACCAGAACCGGGCGGGCACGCGCCTGACCGGCGCCGCGAGCATCCAGCTGGGCGCGCGGCTGAGTTTTGACGCCGTGGTCTCGGGTGGGGTGTTTTCGCTGCCGCCGCGCGATGCCAAGGAAGATGCCAGCGCCAAGCCCTATGAGGCAGTGCGGCTGCTGGCGGAACTGCCCGCACCGCTGATCCCGGCCCTGCCGGGGCGGGTCGGGATTGATCTGGCCGAAGTGGGGTTGCGCGGCTTCGCGCTGCGCGATGTGCGGCTGGACGCCAGCACAGATGGCCAGGTGTGGACAATCGAGCAGTTCATCGGCCAGCTGCCGGGTGAGACGACGGTGCGGGCAGCAGGCGAGTTGACCGGGGAGGCCGATCATCCAGCGTTCCGTGGCCAGTTCAGTCTGAGCAGCGCCCGGCTGGACGGTCTGGTCCACCTCTGGCGCAAGCCGGGTGAGGACAATGCGCTATTCAACCAGGCCGGGGCGCTGGCCGGCAAGGTGATGTTGACCGGCGATGCCCTGCGGGTGAGCGAAGGCCAGCTGACGCTGAACGGGGCGGCGCATGGCGTCGAGCTGCGGTTGGGGTTTGGTGAAGAGAAGCGGCTTGATGTGGTGGGGCAATTTGCCGATCTCGGCGCCCAGGGGAGCGCCGTGCTGGCGGCGCTGCTGCCCAATGGCATGGCCGAGCCGCGCTTTGGCATCAGCTTTCCCGAAGGCAGTTTTTCGCTGACCGGTCAGAATGCGCGGGTGCTGGGCCATGACGGCTCGGCGCTGGTGGCAGAGGGGCAGTGGAGTGCAACGGCGCTGAGCTTCACGCGGCTATCGGCCGGCGATTGGGGCGGGCTGGGATTTGACGCCACGCTGCAGGCCAGCGGCACAATGGCAGCCCCCGAATTGTCCGGCTCCGGGCGGGTGCGGATCGATGCTGCCACGGCGCCAGCGCTGGCGGGGCTGTATGATCTGGCGGGTACGCCGCCGGAATGGCGGGAATTTCTGGCGCGTTCGGCACCGGCAGAGGTGCTGCTCGATCTGACGCCGGGTGAGGGTGGCGATGCACAGGTGCTGACTGTTGACGGCACGGCGGGCGCGGCCAAGCTGGATTTGCGGGCACAACTCGATGGTGGTCTGGCCCGCCTGGCCGTCGCGCCGTTGCGACTGACGGCGACGCTGGAGACCGACGATTCAGTGGCGCTGAGCGAACAGCTTGGCCTGGGGCCGGTGCCGCTGTTCCAAGATGATGCCATGATGGTCAGCCTGAGGCTGGAAGGCGCGCCCGGCAACAGCCTGGACAGCCGGATCAATCTCAGTGCGGGCGATGAATTTGTCGGCTTCTCGGGCAATCTGGTCACCAGCGAGGCTGGCGAGGTGCAGGGTACTGGCTGGCTTGAAATCGCCTTGGCCGACGCCGGCGGATTGGCGCAGATCATTGGCGCGCCGGGGATCAGCCTGCCGCCGGCCAGCGCCGAGGCCAAGCTGCACTTTGAGGGCGGGCGTCTGGCGCGGTTGACCGAAATTAGGGGACGCTCGGGCGAGAGCGCGTTTAGCGGTGCATTGAGCCTGACCGGCAGCAGCGACGGGGCTGTGTTGAGCGGCGCCATCGACCTTGGATCTGTCTCGGTGGAGGGGTTGGCAACGACATTGTTTGGCCGGGCGGGCATGGTCAGTGGTGGTGCGGTTTGGCCCGAGGGGCCGATCAGCATTGGCGAAGAGGCGCGGACGACGCGGGGCACGGTGGCGGTGACAGCGCAAGCGGTGACCGCTGCTGGCAGCGAGCGATGGGGCGCTACCAGCTTTGAGCTGGTCTGGGACGAAACGCGACTGCGGCTGGCCCGGTTTGAGGCGGTTCTGGGAGCGGGTATGGCCAATCTCGACCTGACGGTGTGCTGCGCGGGTCCTCTAAGCGACAAGACGGTGAGCGGGCGGCTGAGCCTTGGGGATGTCGCCATCGCAGCAGTCGCGCCGCCGGCGGTGATGCGGGCAATGGCGGGAACGCTGACCGGCGGTGTGCAGGTCAACGCGACGGGTGCCAGCCTGGCCGAAATGGCCAAGGTGCTGGCCGGCGAAGGCAATGTCACGCTGGCCGATTTTGTGGTGGCGCAGATGTCGCCCGCCGTGTTCCCCACGCTGGCCGGGTTGGAAGACGCCCTGAACATGAGTGCAGATGATTTGCGGGCGGTTATCGGGATGGGGCTGGAGCAGGGCGATTTCGTCGCACCCAAAGCCGCCGGGGCCTTCACCATTGCCGGGGGCGTGCTGCGCCTGACCAATTTCATTGTCGAGGGGGCGGGCGCCCGTCTGGCCGGCGATCTCAATCTCGATCTTGGCACGCTTGACCTGAGTGGTGATTTTGCCCTGATGCCGAGCGGACTTGCCGATGACAATGGACTAATCAGGAGCGAGACTGCACGGATTTTCAACCGGATCAGCGGCACGCTGTTGGCGCCGGTATCGTGGCTTGATCTCGACGAAATCGTGGCCGCCATCCAGGTGCGGGCCAATGAGCTGGAAGTGGATCGTCTCGAAGCCCTGCGGGCTGAGGACGCCGCGCGGCAGCGCGCTGCGGCTGAAGCGCGCAACCGGTTGATCGAGGAACAACGGCAACGCGCAGCGGCAGAGGCTGCACGCCTCGCGGAAGAGGCCGCGGCTGAGGAAGCGGCGCGGGCGGCCGCTGAAGCTGCAGCGCAACAGCCCAGCGAAGCGGACACGCAGCGGCAGGAGCAACAAGTGCAGCGACAGCAGCAGCCAGCGCCGGGCGATAACCCGGTGATTGATGGGCCAATCGACCTGACGCTGCCGCTAGCGCCGCTATTTTAGGGGTGGGTTTCTGGGGCCGTCTTGGCCTGATACCAGCCGAGCACGGCCAAGCGCGCCGCCGATGACAGATTGGTAGTCTGTCGATTGGCGTCGATGGAGCAGATCAGGGCAGTCATGGTTTGCCCGGTTTCGGCGGCCATCTGTTCAAGCGCCGCCCAGAACTCGGGCTCGAGTGCAATCGAGGTGCGGTGCCCGGCGATGGACAGGGATCGTTTGTCCATCAGCGGGGGTCAGGGCTTCTTGCGGAATGCGTCGAGGCTGACGACCTTTTCGCCGGACTTTTCCTCGTCGCCGCTGTCCTCGCCTGCGGCGGATTCAACTGCATTGTCGTCGGCGTCTTCGACCTCATCGGCCCCCGGCGCAGTCTGCGGATCAAACTGCAGGCCGAACTGCACCGATGGATCAAAGAAGCCTTTGACCGCCGGAAAGGGGATCACCAGCGTTTCGGGGATGCCGTCAAACGACAGGCCGACCTCGAAACCAGTCTCGGTCACCTTGAGGTCCCAATACTGATTCTGGATGACGATGGTCATTTCCTTTTCGTACTGGCCGAGCAATTTCTCGCTCAGGCGCACACCCGGCGCGCGGGTGAGGAAGGAAATGAAGAAGTGATGCTCGCCCGGCAGGCCGGTCTTGGCGACTTCAGCCAGTACCTTGCGCACGACGCCGCGCAGGGCTTCCTGAGCGAGAATATCGTAGCGCATGTGGTCTTCGGCCATGGTCACCCTTCCGGTGCAGAGAGATAGAATCCCGAACAGCCCATATCAGCCTTACGTTCCATGAGAATTCAAGGATTAAAGGTGTTAACTGCCCAGCAAATGAATGAAAGTGCAGGCTTCTGTTGCCAGGTGCCTGCGAACCCCGCCTGTCACCCGGCTAGGAGTGGAGGACTTAGTTTCCCAATGCTAGCACTGCTTACGCAGCGAGAGCGACTGGAGCCTTATGGTTGTCATTTGCAACTATAAGTTTCGGACCGATAACGGTGGTACCTCACCGAGCAAAAGCACACCTTTTACACCCTCGTCGATCCTGTTTCGCCCCCATTGGCTGCCCCTAAGGGGAGTAGATGGTGGAGGCGCCGGGTACTGCCCCCGGGTCCGAATGGTTTATTACGATGACAATTTATCGCCATAGCTCTTGCGAGCAGTTTCTATATAGGCGCGGTACGGACGGTATGCAAATGCGTGGTGGGTGTTTTTTGTGGCCAGCGCCGCCGTCTGGCAGGAAAATGGGCATATCGCGAGCGGGTTAACTCCGCATCGTGCTTGTGCAAGCAATTGTCCGTTGGTAGTTTTGACCCGATGGTTTCCACCTGTGCAAGCGCAAGGTGGATGAAAAGGGAACACGGTGCGGCGTATCCAACAGGAGCCAAGACCGTGGCTGCCCCCGCAACTGTAAACGGTTTGCGGCACGCAAGATGCCACTGACGCCATGTCGGGAAGGCGCGTGCCGATTATCCGTGAGCCAGGAGACCTGCCATCACCGCGAGCGCGTCCGCGCTCATTGATCACAGCATGCCGCACGGTGGGTGCGGAGAGGAGACATCATGCATATCGAACCAGGCATCGTCGACGGTGCCAAAATTACGCTGAGCTATGCCACTGCCGCCGGATCTTTCGGTCTGGCCGCAAAAATGGCGCTGGATACCATCCACAGGGACGGGGCAACCGCACTGGCCCTGCGCACCTTGGCCACCACGGCGCTGGTGTTCAGCTTTTTCGAGGTCTTTCCGCATCATGCGGTGGGCGTCTCGGAAGTCCATCTCATCCTGGGCTCCACCCTGTTCCTGATTTTTGGCGCTGGCGCGGCCGGGCTTGGTCTTGCCATGGGGTTGCTGTTGCAGGGTCTGTTCTTTGCGCCCTTCGATCTGCCGCAATATGGCATGAACGTCACGACGCTGATCGTGCCGCTGTTTGCCATGACATTCCTGGCCAAACGCATCATTCCCGAGGCGACTGCCTACAAGGATGTGGGCTATGGTCAGGCGCTGATGCTGTCGAGCGCCTATCAGGGGGGCACTGTGGCATGGGTGGCCTTCTGGTCGCTCTATGGCGGCGGGCTTGGTGCGCAAAACCTGGCCGCTACCGCCAGCTTTGGCGCCGCCTATCTGCTCGTGATCGTACTTGAACCGTTGATCGATCTGGCAGTGCTTGGCCTGGCCAAACTCTCTGGTCGCCAGCGCGGGACATCGCTGTTGCAGGGGCGGTTGTTTCAGGCCGCCGTTTAGCCGCTTTTTGGCGGCCCCACCGGGGCTGCCATTCAATCTGGTATCGCCAGGTGGCTATGCGTTTGTCGCCAGCGCTCCATTGCAGGCTCGCATGAGCAATGGGCCATTCTTCGTCGGTGCAGTCTGTTCGAGGCGTAGCCGCGCGGCGTCGCGCCAGGGGCGAATGTAATATAGAATGGCGCGTGCAAATCCTGGTGAGGCTGGCATGGCAAACAACGCGACTGACAAACTGGTGCATGCGGCGGAGCGCTTTCTCGGCAAGGGCGAGACGGCGCTTGATGAGCGCGAGCGGAAGGTGCTGCAGCGGGCCCTGGGCCAACATACCCTGGCCGAGGATGCCAGCGAGTTGTTCGACGAGGGCGCTACCTTTGGGCAGCGACTGGCTGATGGCGTGGCCAGTTTTGGTGGCTCCTGGACATTTCTGATTATTTTCGGCGCGTTGCTGCTGACCTGGGTGGCCGCCAATCTGGCGTGGCGCGGCGAAGCGCCCGATCCCTATCCCTTCATCTTTCTCAACCTGGTGCTGTCGATGCTGGCAGCGGTGCAGGCGCCGGTGATCATGATGAGCCAGAACCGCCAGTCGGCCAAGGACCGCCTGGTCACCAGCCACGACTATGAGTGCAACCTCAAGGCCGAGATCGAGATCATGGCGCTGCACGACAAGCTCGACCGGCTGCGTGACGATGATCTCCGGACATTGCTGACCAAGCAGCAGGAGCAGATTGAGCTGTTGATGCGGCTGGTTCAGGATCGTACGGGGGATGCCCCGGGGGCGAAATAGGCTCCCTTTCCGGGCGCGCGGATTAGCCGTTCCACGACATGCCCATATAGACCTTGCCCGCTTCGAGTTCGTCCAGCATCTGGGCGAGGTGCCGCTGCCTGGTCTCTTCGCGCTTCACCTTGTTTATCCAGAGCAGGTAATCATTGCGTTGATAGGGCGGGCGGGCATCATAGGCAGGGCGCAGCCCCCGGGCATCGAGGGCTTCAGCAACGAAATCGGGCATTTCCTCGCGTTTGCGCAAGGGGCGCAGGACCGGGCTCATGGCAGAACTGCCTGAGCCTCGATTTCGATCAGGAAGTCCGGATTGGCAAGGCCCACAACCCGCAGCGCGGTTACGGTCGGCGGATTGCCTCTGGTCCCCCACACGGCAATCCAGGCCCCGAAGGCCGCGTTCAGGTCGATGTCCTGTTGCATGATGATGGTTACCTTGACCAGGTCCTCAAGCCTTGCACCAGCGGCGGCAAGAACCATTTGCAGATTGCTCAGCGCCTGTTCCGTCTGTCTGGCGACATCGCCCTTGCCAACAATTTCGCCCCTGGCGTTGACGCCATTCTGGCCCCCGATCAGCAGGGTGCGGGCGCCCGCCGGCAGGATGATGCCTTGTGAGAAAACCGGGCTCTGGTACATTCCTGCGGGGTTGAGATGTACAATGGACATGACTGCCTCCTTCTGCCGTTGTCCAGACAGGCTATGGAAGCACTGCTGACACGACATGTCATGAGTTTTCACGGTATTCACCTACCGAATTTGCCTGCGATCACTGGTCGAAGCCCAGGCCGAATCGTCGTATCAGATAAGCCATGCAGCCCTATCTCAAGCTACTCGCCGATATCCTGGAAACTGGGGCCGACAAGTCCGACCGCACCGGCACCGGTACGCGCAGCCTGTTCGGCTATCAGATGCGGTTTGATCTCAGCGCGGGCTTTCCGCTGCTGACCACCAAGAAGCTGCATCTGAAATCCATCATCTATGAACTCCTGTGGTTCATTCGCGGCGAGACCAATGTGCGCTGGCTGCAGGAGCATGGGGTCAAGATCTGGGACGAATGGGCCGACGAGAACGGCGATCTCGGACCGGTCTATGGCTCGCAATGGCGCAGCTGGCCGGCGCCGGATGGCCGCAAGATTGACCAGCTGGCGCAGGTCGTGAACTCGATCAGGAATAATCCGGATTCTCGACGCCATATCGTTTCCGCCTGGAATCCGGCGGAAGTCGACAATATGGCACTGCCGCCGTGCCACTGCCTGTTCCAGTTCTATGTCGCCAATGGCAAACTGAGCTGTCAGCTCTATCAGCGCTCGGCCGACACATTTCTGGGCGTGCCATTCAACATCGCCTCCTATGCGCTGCTGACCCATATGGTGGCGCAGGTGACCGGGCTTGAGGTCGGCGATTTCGTGCACACGCTTGGCGATGCGCATCTGTATTCAAATCATTTCGAGCAAGCGCAATTGCAGCTGACGCGCGAGCCGCGGCCGCTGCCGAGGCTGGTGCTCAATCCCGCGGTGACCCGACTGGAAGACTTTGCGTTCGAGGATTTTTCCTTTGAAGGCTATGATCCGCACCCGGGCATCAAGGCGCCGATTTCGGTATGAGCCGCGACCTGCCGGTGCTCAGCGATTTGGTGACGCGGGTTTCCGACATCTACGCACAGCGCAACGACATTGCGCGCGATGATGACTGGTACCTGCTCAAGCTGCAGGAGGAGCTCGGTGAATTGACCGCCGAGTATCTCAAACTGTCCGGCCGCGGCCGGCTGAAGGGCGCCACACCGGCGGATCTGCGTCTTGCGATGGCAGACGAAGCCGCAGACGTGCTGGCCATGCTGCTGCTGTTTGCCCGCAACAACCGGATCGACCTCGATGCCGCGCTGGCCCGTAAATGGTTCCAGCATCTTCCGCAGCAGGCGTAGAACAGGCTAGATAGGTCCGAAATCAGCCTGACGTCTTGCCGAAGAAAACCAGTGTCTGGCATTCGGGTTTCGAGCAATAGGCCGTTTGGGAGAATGATCATGAAGTCATTTTGTGTGATCGCGGCGGTTCTGGCTGCCGCGCTGCCGGCGCTGGGCAATGATACCTCCGCAGTGCTGACGACAGGCGGGCTGGAATTCGTGACCAATCCGGACATCGTCATGGCCAGCGAAGAGTTGTTCATCTCGGCCGATGAAATCCGGGTGGTGTATCAGTTCCGCAATGACGGGGCCGAGGATCAGAGCGTGCTGGTGGCGTTCCCGATGCCCGACATCGTGCCCTCGATCTATTCGCCTGTCGCGTTTCCGCAGGGGCCGGATGACAATCTGTTTGAATTCACCACGACATTTGATGGTCAGCCCGTAGAAGCGACGCTGCATGAATATGCCTATGCACTGGGCGTGGACCGAACCAAGTTGCTGCGGCAGTTGGACCTGCCGCTGGTGCCGATCAGCGCAGCGGCCAGCGCCGTCACCGATGCGCTCGGCGATGAGACACGGGGCCAATTGCTGCATCTGGGCCTGCTGACGCCCGATGAATATGACGATGGCAGCGGCATGACCACGCACTACTTTCCGGCCTGGACCTATCGGGCCACCTATACCTGGGAGGCCAATTTTCCGGCTGGGCAGACGGTGGAGGTTGTCCATACCTATCGGCCGAGCGTCGGCGGCACGGTGGGGGTCAGCTTTTTGTCCGAAGCCACGGACGGCTATGATCCGGCGCGCGACTATGCGGAAAAATACTGCACCGATGCAGGATTTGTCAGCGCGGTGCGCAAGACCCTGGTCAACCCGGATGAGCCATGGTCGGCGCCGTTCAGCGAAAGCTGGATCTCCTACATTTTGACTACTGGCGGCAATTGGGGCGGCAACGGCATTGAGAAATTCCGCCTGGTGATCGACAAGGGTGATCCAAAAAATCTCGTTTCCTTCTGTGGCGAGGGGGTGCGTAAAATCGGCCCGACGACCTTCGAGATGGTCAAGGAGAACTTCTGGCCGCAGCAGGAACTCAATATTCTCATTCTCAATCGCTTGCTGGACGCGCCATGACCCTAACGATCCGCCCCGCTCAAACGGGCGATGAAGGCCTGATTGTGTCGTTCGTGGCGGCGCTGGCCGCCTATGAGAAGCTGAGCCACGAGGCCACGGCGAGTGAGGCTGATATTGCCCGTGATCTGTTTGGTGCCGACCCCAAGGTGTTCTGCGAAATTGCCGAGTGGGACGGCCGGCCGGTGGGCTTCGCGCTGTGGTTCTACACCTATTCGACCTTTCAGGGTCGACACGGTATCTGGCTGGAAGATCTCTATGTTGAGCCGGCACTGCGCGGCAAAGGTCTGGGCAAGGCGCTGCTTGGCCATCTGGCTCAGCGTTGCGTTGCCGAAGGGTTGGGACGGTTCGAGTGGTGGGTGCTGAACTGGAACGAACCCTCAATCGCCTTTTATCAGGCGCAGGGCGGGGTAATGCAGGATGAGTGGACCAAGGTGCGCGTCGAGGGCGCCGATTTGATCAAGCTGGGTACGCCATGAGCATTCCCATCGCCATGATTGCCGCAGTGGCCAAGAATGGGGTGATCGGCGGCGATCAGACCATCCCCTGGCATATTCCATCCGATTTTGCCTGGTTCAAGCGCACGACGCTGGGCAAGCCGATGATCATGGGCCGCAAGCAATTTGAGACGGTGGGCAAGCCGCTGCCGGGGCGCACCAATATCGTGGTGACCCGGCAGGATGGGTATCAGCCTCAAGGGGTGGTGGTCGTCGCCAGTCTGGATGCGGCGCTGGATGCGGCGCGCGACATCGCCGAACGCGACGGCGCTGACGAGATCGTGATCATCGGTGGCGGGGATATTTATGCGCAGATGATGGGCCGGGCTGATCGACTGTACATCTCTCATATCGACTTGGCGCCGCAAGGCGATGTAGAATTTCCGCCGATCGATCCGACGATCTGGGAGGTGGCGGAGCAGCCCGAGGTAACGCCGAATCCCAGGGACGAAGCCAGCTACCGCATTAACGTGTATAAGCGACGTAACGCCGCTGCGCATTGATCGCGCGGAGTGCTTGCCTATATAAGGGCGCAACGACGAAATGATTATCCGAAAGGGACGCAATGCCGTGGGAGAATAATGGAGGCGGGGGTGGCCGCAATACTGGCGGTCCCTGGGGGCAGGCACCCGGCGGTGGTGGCGGTGGTCCCCGGCGTCCTGGTGGCGGTAACACACCCAATCTCGAAGACATTCTCAATCGCGGCCGCGACCAGTTCAGCGGTGGGTTGCCTGGTGGGCGCTGGGCGCTGATCGGCGGCGCCCTGGCGTTGATCGCGTTCTGGGGGTTGAATTCAGTTTACACCATCGATCCACAGGAAGTTGGCGTTGAGCTGCGCTTTGGCGCGCCGAAGCCTGAACTGTCCATGCCGGGTCTGCATTTCCTGTTCTGGCCAGTGGAGACTGTCGAGCGGGCGGTGACAACCGTCAATCAGACCCAGATCGGTGCTTCGGAATCCAGTGGCACGGCACGCAACAATGCGTCCGGATCGAGCGAAGGGCTGATGCTTTCGGGCGATCAGAACATCGTCAGCGTTCAGTTCTCGGTGTTCTGGGCCATCGACAATCCGGTACAATATCTGTTCAACGTGCGCGACCAGGAATCCATGGTGCGTTTCGCTGCTGAAAGCGCCATGCGCGAAGTGGTTGGCCGCCGTCCCGCCCAGGATATTTACAGTGACGATCGTAGTGGTGTGTCAGCCGAGGTGCTGTCGATCACACAGGGCATCCTGGAAAGCTATGAGCTGGGCGTGAATGTCGGTCAGGTGCTGATCGAAAATGCCGGTCCGCCTGCCGAGGTGATTGACGCGTTTAACGAAGTCCAGCGTGCGCGCCAGGACGAGACGCGTCTGCAGGAAGAAGCGCGGTCCTATGCCAATACCCTGCTCGGCGATGCCCGTGGCCGGGCGGCGGCGCTGCGGGAAGACGCGGCAGCCTACACCAACCGTGTGGTGCAGGAAGCAACCGGTGAATCGCAGCGCTTCAACGCTGTCTATGCCGAATACGTCAATGCACCAGATGTGACGCGCAAGCGGCTATATCTGGAAACCATGGAGCAGGTGCTGGGTGGTTCTGAAAAGGTGCTGATCGAAAACGGCGCCAACGGCAATGGTGTCGTGCCCTACTTGCCGCTGCCTGAACTGCGTTCGGGTCCCAAGACCACTCCGACGACGACGACGGGGAACTAAGTCATGCAAAACCGTCTCATCATCCTGGGCGCTATCGTCCTTGCGGCACTCTATATCGTGTTCTCCTCGATCTATATCGTGGACGAACGCGAGCAAGCCATCGTCATGCGCTTCGGTCAAATCACCGACGTGCGCACTGAACCGGGCATCTATTTCAAGGTCCCGACCGATGTCGTGGACAGCGTACAGATCATCGAAGATCGTCTGCTGCGCTATGACATCGCCAATATGCGCGTACAGGTTTCCGGCAACGCCTTTTATCAGGTCGATGCCTTCCTGACCTATCGTATCTCTGATGCACGGCTGTTCCGCGAACGGGCCACGGGCCAGTTGTCGGTGGCCGAAGACCGCATCGGGGCCAGCCTCGACTCGGCTCTGCGCGAAGTCTACGGCCTGCGTGAGTTCAACGCCGCGCTGTCTGAACAGCGCGCGCAGATGATGCAGGAAGTGCGTGACCTGATCCGCCCGGATCTGGCGCGTCTGGGCATCGACGTGGTCGATGTGCGGATCCTGCGCACCGACCTGGACGCCGACGTGTCGGCAACCACGTTCGAACGCATGCGGGCTGAACGTCTGGCCGAGGCCGCATTGCTGCGGGCTCGTGGTCAGGAACAGGCCCAGTCGCTGCGCGCTATCGCCGACCGTCAGTCGGTCGAGATCGTGGCGGCGGCGACCCGTGATGCGGAAATCATCCGCGGTACGGGTGATGCCGAGCGAAACCGGCTGTTTGCGGCGGCCTATGGCCAGAACCCGGAATTCTTTGAATTCTACCGTTCCATGCAGGCCTATATAACCGCACTGCCCGGCACAGGGACCACCATGGTGCTGTCACCAGATAGCGCGTTCTTCAGCTACTTCGGTTCCGATGGCACCCTGCCAGAAGCAGCCGCCAACCTTGCTGCACCGATCCAGCCGACTGCAGCGCCACTGACGGCGCCAGTGAGCAATGAGCCGGCGTTGGATGGGTTGGGCATTGAAGAGACAACGGCCCCCAGCATGACGCTGGAGGATGGCTCGGAGTTGACCCCAACCGTGGGCACCGAGGTACCCGCTCCGGCTGAAGCGCCTGCCGAGGGTAGCGTTCCGTCGGCTACCCCATCGCCTGTCGAGGCACCGGCGCCCGCGCAGTAGCCAGGCTCGGCTGCAAGAATTGAAAAGCCGGCGCAGTCAACTGCGCCGGCTTTTTGCTGTCTGCTGGTGGTATCGAATGGGTTAGCGGACGATGTCTTCATCGGTATAGCCCTGCAGATAGAGCAGGGCGGTCAGGTCGCCATGGTCGATGCGAATGTCTGCCTGGGCAGCGACCGCGGGCTTGGCATGCAGCGCGACGCCAAAGCCGGCAATGGCGATCATCTCCAGGTCGTTGGCGCCATCACCCACGGCCATGGTGCGGTTGAGCGGGACATTGCGTTCGCTGGCCAGGGCGATCAGCCGTTCGCGTTTGGTTGCCTTGTCGACAATGGGCTTGGCGACGGTGCCGGTGAGGCGATCGCCGTCAAACTCGAGCACATTGGCGACAGCTTCATCAAAGCCGATGCGCTTGGCGAAGAAATCGGCAAAATAGGTGAAGCCACCCGACACCAGGGCGGTATAGGCGCCATAGGCTTTCATGGTCTGGATCAGGGCGCGGCCGCCGGGGGCCAGGGTGATCCGCTCGCGGCGGACCTCTTCGATCACCTTGCGCTCCAGCCCCTTGAGCAGGGCGACGCGGGTATCAAGTGCGGCAGCGAAGTCGAGTTCGCCGCGCATGGTTCGATCGGTGATATCGGCGACCTGGTCCTTGATCCCCAGGGCAGCGGCGAGTTCGTCGATGCACTCCTCGTTGATCATGGTGGAATCCATGTCGGCGATCAGGATCGGTTTGCGGCGGCCCTCGGTGGGGACCAGCACGGCGTCGACCTTGGCCGTGCCGATGACCTGACGGGCCAGGTTCAGCGCTTCGGTTGACTCAGGCTCGATGATCTCGCAGGCAATGCCGTGGTCGAGCCAGTTGAGTTCGCCGCCGGTTTCCTGCACCACTGCAGCGGCCAGCACCGGGTCGAGTTCGGAATCGGTGGGATTGGTGATGAGGCAAAGAACGGGCATGAGCAATACTCTGGGAGGATACGCGTGACGGGCCGCAGGCGCGCCGTTCTGATAGCGGGTCCGACTGCCAGCGGCAAGTCGGCGCTAGCGCTGGCCATGGCGCGCGAGCAGGGTGGCGTGATCGTCAACACTGACTCCATGCAGGTCTATGACACCTTGCGCGTGGTGACGGCCAGGCCCGGGCAGGATGAGGTGGCACAGGCCGACCATCGCCTCTATGGCACGGTGCCGGCGGCGGTCCGGTTTTCGACCGGACAGTGGCTCACGGCGGTGCACAGCGTTATCAATCAGACAGGCGATGCCCCGCTGTTTTTCGTTGGCGGCACCGGGCTCTATTTCGATGCGCTGCTCAATGGTTTCGCTGACATTCCCGACGTCCCGGCCAAAATTGCAGTTCAGGTTCAACAGGAGATTGAGGATCTTGATGGTGCACAACGATTGGCGCTGTTGCTGCGCGAGGACCCGGTCGCGGCGGCACGGCTCAAGGTGGTCGATCCGCAGCGTCTGATCC
Organism: Devosia sp.; assembly: GCF_030689745.1. Taxonomy (GTDB): domain Bacteria; phylum Pseudomonadota; class Alphaproteobacteria; order Rhizobiales; family Devosiaceae; genus Devosia; species Devosia alba. The sequence goes on along the minus strand of NZ_JAUYGL010000194.1, from coordinate 31,594 downwards.
GGGCGCTGGCGGTCAAGCGCGCCACCGGGCGGACGTTGTCGAGCTTTCAGGATGACAAGCAGGCTGGTGGACTGGAAGGGTTTGAAGTCGAGCGCCTGGTGCTGGACCCCGAACGCGATGTGTTGCGCGCCCGGATTGCCGAGCGCTTTGCCGCGATGTTCAGCGGCGGCGCGGTCGAGGAAGTGCAGGCCCTGCGGGGGCTCGATCTAGACTCCCACCTGCCGGTGAGCAAGGCGATCGGCGTGCGCGAGATTGGCGACTGGCTCGATGGCACCAGGACGCGCGATGAGGCCGTTGCGCTAGCCACCATTGCTACCCAGCAATACGCCAAGCGGCAGCGAACCTGGTTTCGCAACCGGTTTGGCGACTGGCCCCGGCGCGCGCCGGATTAGGCCATGGTGCGCATCAGCCCGAGGCGCTCGCGCATGGCAAAGCGGGCGACCAGCACCACGGCGACGCTACCCAGCCCCGCCGCCAGGCCCAGCCAGATGCCAACGCCGCGCCAGCCCAGTTCAAACCCCAGGAAATAGGCAACGGGCAGGCCGATGAGCCAATAGCCGACAATGGCGATAACCATCGGCACTTTGGTGTCGCTCAAGCCGCGCAGGGCATGGGCGGCCACAACCTGCGCGCCATCTACAATCTGGAAGAAGCCGGCAACCACGAGGAATGTGGCGGCCAGACCGAGCGCATTGGCATTGGCGGCCGAACGCGGGTCGAGGAACCATGAGACGATGACTGGGCCCATTGTCAGAAACACAATGCAGCTCAGGGTCATGAAACCGGTGCCCAGAGCAAAGGCGGTCCAGCCGGCCTTGCGCACCCCTTCAGGGTCGGTCCGCCCATAGGCGACGCCAACCCGCACCGTGGCGGCAATGCCCAGGCCCAGCGGCACCATGAATGCCATCGAAGCACTTTGCAGGGCCACGGCGTGGGCGGCCACTTCATCGGTGCCCAGCAGGCCCATCAGCAGCGCGGCGGCGGTGAAGAGCCCCACTTCGGCCAGCACAGTCAGGCCGATCGGCGTGCCAATCCGGAAGATTTGGCGGAAGCGTGGCCAATCGGGCTTCCAGAAGCGGATCATGATGTTGAAACGCTTGAAGCGGCGGTGGCGCAACACATAGAGCAGCATCAGGCCGAACATCAGCGCATTGGTCAGCACGGTGGCGACGGCCGAGCCGCGCAATTCGAGGCGCGGAAAGCCGAAATTCCCAAAAATCAGCGCGTAGTTGAGCGCCGCGTTGAACACGACGCCCCCGACGGTAATCAGCAGGATGATCCGGGTTGAGTCAAAGGCCGATAGCAGGGAGCGCAGGGCGATGATGGCCAGCGCCGGGAACAGCATCCAGACCGCGGTCTGGATATATTGTTCTGACATCAGGGTGATTGCGGGGTCCTGACCGAGCGCGGCAAAGATGGGTTTGATTTGCCAGAGGAAGGGCACCAGCACTGCGGCAATCAGAATGGCCGCCCACATGCCCTGCCGGACAACACGGCGAACCGCCTTGATGTCGCGTGCGCCGCGCGCCTGTGCAACGAGCGGCGCCACGGCGCCGACAATGCCGATACCGCCCACCAGAAATGGCATCAGAAAGGTGGTGGCCAGCGTGCCGGCAGCCAGAAAATCGGGGCCGAGCCAGCCCGTCATGATCACATCAGTGGTGGTGAGGGCGTTTTGCGCCAATTGGGCGATGACCAGCGGCCAAGCCAGGGTAAACATGGCGCGCAGTTCCGCACCCCAGGTCGAGGCCGGGGCAATTTTCCGGGCGGCCGGTCCTGGCGCACCTGTTACTTGCTCAGTCATGAAAAAATGTCCTACTCGCAAGGTCTGCTCTAGCCGAAACCGCAGGGCGGCGGAAGGGGCGGTTGCTGGCAGCGCTGAGGAGCAGGCTATGGACGAAAAAAATGATAGAGGCGCCCGCATTCTGATCCTGGCCGCTGGTCTGGCCGGGATGAGTGGGGTGATGGCAGCGGCGGCATCTTCCCATGGTGGGGAGTCACGCAATCTGGCCGCGCTGGCGGCGATCTGTCTGGCCCATGGGCCGGTGCTGCTGGCATTGGGGTTGCTGGGTCGGGGCAAGTTGTTGCGAATTGCCGGGTTGTTCCTGGCAGGTGGCACGCTAGTGTTTGCCGCCGATCTCGGCGTGCGCGAATGGATGGGGCAGGGGCTGTTTCCCGGTGCGGCGCCGCTGGGCGGCGGGGTGATGATCTTGGGCTGGCTGACCATTGCGGTCGCAGGTGCGTGGGGATTAAAGCAATCTAATTGAAATTGCACTGGAACCATCTGCCGGACCGCGCATTATGGCCTGTGAGATTTCCTCGGAGGGTTACATGCACAAGATCTTGATTATCGCCGCTACCTGTCTCTCGCTCGCAGCCTGCACGACCACGCAGCAAGGCGCTGCTGTCGGTGCTGGTGCTGGCGCCATTGTTGGTGCGGCCGCAGGCGGCACTGTGTTGAGCACCGCCGTTGGCGCTGGCGTTGGCGGCGTCGTTGGTGCTGCTGCTGGCAGCTTGGTTGGCAAGCGCTCGGGTTATACCAATCAGTGCGTCTATGAACTTCGCGATGGCCGCCGTTATTACGACACCTGCCCCAAGGGTTAGGTTAAAGCTGCAGCATCCCCCCATGCTGCGGTGCGCCTGACAGGCGCTGAACGCTCGGTCCGGACCTAATCCGCGGCCGGGCGTTGTCACGGGCAGGAAACGTCTTGAAATTGCGAGAGATAGCCGCCATATTTTGGTTCTACGACACTGTCTCGCGCTATCTGATCGACCGGTTTGCTCCGGGAACTTGGCTATCTCCTGATCTGTGAATCGTTAGGCCGGGCCTGACTTTGGGTCCGTTTTCAACCCTTAGCCGCGCTAGCGGCGACCACTCGCAAGGACTAGGTTCTATGGCTGTCATTACCGGTACTGTAAAATTCTTCAATACCACCAAAGGCTTCGGCTTCATTTCTCCTGAAGACGGCAGCAAGGATGCTTTCGTCCATATCTCTGCCGTGCAGCGTTCGGGCCTGCAGGGCCTGTATGAAGGCGATAAGGTCACCTATGAGCTCGAGACCGGCCGTGATGGCAAGGAGTCGGCGACCAATTTGACCCTGCTCAGCTAAGGCAGAGCGTCTGCGTTTCTGGAGGGGCCCCCTGCTGGGGCCCTTTTTTGTAGTGCCGGTGGATTTCTCGGTGCGGCAGCCGGAATACAGATATAGGCACAGGCGTAGTGACTCCATGTTGCGCCCTGATGACGCTGCCAAAGGTTTCGATGATCAAGAATTTTCTGCGTAACTGGAGTCCCAAGGTCGAGACTCCGTCCGAACAGCGGCAGGTCGGTGCCTTGCCCTACGCCTTGCGGGATGGTCGGCTCAGCATGCTGCTGATCACCTCCCGGCGCAGTGGCCGGTGGATTTTTCCCAAGGGCGCCATCGAGCCGGGCCTTTCGGCCAGCCAAAGCGCTGCGCATGAAGCACTTGAGGAAGCTGGTGTGGTCGGCCAGATTGAAGACACCCCAATCGGCAGCTATCGCACCGGATCGGACCTTGATGGCTCGGCTCTGGTGGATGTCGACATCTATCCGCTACTGGTAGAAACCCAGCTCGACCAGTGGAAGGAGCGCGGGCAGCGGCTGCGTCATTGGGTGGTGGTATCGGAAGCCCAACGGCTGCTGGCGGACCCCGCACTGGCCCGCATTGCGCTTGATCTGGCCAAGCGGTTTGGTTGAGTCAGCCGATCAGTAGATTAAGGACGAGAAACACCAGGGCGGCAAGTGCAGCCGATGCGGGTACGGTGATGACCCAGGCGGCGGCGATGCTCAACACGTGCTGGCGTCGCACCAGACGCCGACCGGCCTGTTGACGGTCCTTGGACAATGCCTCTTCAGGCGTGGCATTGAGCATGGTTGGATCGAGGAAGCGCGCCTGCACTGGCACGGCGTTACCCTTCATCTCGCGTATTGCAACATACTCGCGCAGAAAGCCGACCCCGAATATGGCGCCGACGGCGATGTGGGTCGATGACACTGGCAGGCCGAGGGCGGACGCTGCCAACACGGTGATGGCCGCCGAGAGCGCGACGCAATAGGCGCGGATTTCATTGAGCTTGGTGATCTGTTCGCCGACGGTACGGATCAGGCGGGGGCCGAACAAGGCCAGCCCAAGCGCGATGCCGATAGCGCCGATCAGCAGCACCCACAGCGGCAAGGTGATATCTGCCGATTGAGCGTGGCCAGTCTGCACCGCCGTGACAATGGCGGCGAACGGACCGATGGCATTGGCTACGTCGTTGGCACCGTGGGCAAATGACAGCAATGCTGCGGCCACGATCAGGGGCAGGCGGAACAGTTTGGCGATATGTTTGGTGCGGTTCTCGATCTTCAGCGACTGATGCCGGATCAGTGGCATGGCCACAAGCCAGCCCAGTACGGCGAAGCCCAGACCCAGCAGCAAGACCATGGTCAGACCTGGACTCCAGATGCGCTTGAGGCCTTTGGTGGCCAGATACATGGCGAAGACACCAGTCATCAATGCCACCAGAATGGGCACCCAGACCCGGGCTGCAGAAATCTTGTCGATACGCTTGGTGATGGTGGCGCGAATAAAGGCCAGCAGTATTGCGGCAAACAAGCCGCCAAGCGCGGGTGAAACGACCCAGCTGAGGGAGATGGTGCCGATAACGGGCCAGGCAACCGAGCCAATGCCGGCCGAGGCAATACCGGCGCCGACAACGCCACCGACGACCGCGTGCGTGGTGGAGACGGGGGCGCCGATGATGGTGGCCAGGTTGACCCAGAGCGCCGACGCCAGCAGCGCCGCCATCATCACCAGCACAAAGGTATCGCCATCGAGCTGATCGCCGATAAGCAGGTCCTGCGCCACGGTGCTGACCACATCGCCACCGGCCAGCAAGGCGCCAGCAGCCTCGAAGGTCCCGGCAATAAGCAGGGCGCCCAGCATGGTGAGCGCCTTTGACCCCACGGCGGGGCCCATATTGTTGGCAACGTCATTGGCGCCCACATTGAGCGCCATATAACCAGCGATCACGGCGGCGATGACGACCATATAACTGGTGGGGCCGTCCGCTACGACGAAACTGGCCCAGACCGCAGCAGCCAGCAGAAACACCAGGGCGATGCCGGGGGCAGCAAGAGAGCGGGCCAGATCGTGCGTGGCGAGTTCGAGACCGGCGACCCGCTTGAGGTCCTTGTCCAGCACGGGCTTTGCCATTGTCATCTATCCGTCACATGAGGTGTGTGAGGGGGCAATAGCATTGTCAGTGTGAAAAACCACCGTTTTGTCACACATTGTCGCAATTGCGTGCGCCCAAAGAAAATCCATGCACTGGACAGGCTGATCGGCGCGGGCCTTGACAGCTTTGCAAAATTGCTCCTATCAATGCCACCAGAATTTCTTTTAGGAGAGGTCCCGTGCGGGCACTCATTCTCGTAGTAGGTAGGCGCATCGGCAACGTGGGATAACATCCCGCGCGATAGCTGGTGCGCCGAAAACAGGTCCCGAACGGGGCCTTTTTTATTGCCCGGTTTCCGCCAACTATGAGACCGGGTCAGGACAATGGACTGAGGAAAAGGACTAGAACGATGGCCGAAAGAATGACCGGCGCGGAAATGGTAATCCAGGCGCTGACCGATCAAGGGGTCAAGCATATTTTCGGTTATCCGGGCGGTGCCGCCCTGCCGATCTATGATGCGATGTTCCAGCAGGAAGACATCCAGCACATTCTGGTGCGGCATGAGCAGGGCGCGACGCACATGGCTGAAGGTTATGCCCGCTCAACCGGCAGGCCCGGCGTGGTGCTCGTCACCTCAGGTCCCGGTGTGACCAACGCCGTTACCGGCCTCACCGATGCGCTGATGGACTCCATCCCCCTTGTCTGCATCACGGCGCAGGTTCCCACCACGCTGATCGGAACGGACGCCTTCCAGGAGTGCGACACGGTCGGCATTACCCGCAGCTGCACCAAGTACAATTACCTGGTCAAGCGGATCGAAGACCTGCCGCGCATCATGCACGAGGCCTTTCTGATCGCCACGACCGGTCGCCCCGGGCCGGTGGTGATCGATATCCCCAAGGATATCCAGTTTGCCATGGGCGACTACTACAAGCCTGACCTCGATACGCTGCGCCATCAGAGCTACCGCCCGCAAATGGATGGCGATGCCGCAGCGATCGAAGCTGCTGTCGATCTCATGCTCAAGGCCGAAAAGCCGATCTTCTATACTGGCGGCGGCGTGATCAATGCCGGCCCAGAGGCGTCGGCGCGCTTGCGTGAGCTGGCGGAATTGACCGGCTTTCCGGTGACCTCGACGCTGATGGGCCTGGGGGCATTTCCTGCGTCCAATCCGCAGTGGATGGGCATGCTGGGGATGCACGGCACTTACGAAGCCAATCTGGCGATGCATGACTGCGACGTGATGATCAATATCGGCGCGCGGTTTGATGATCGCATTACCGGTCGGATCGACGCCTTCTCGCCCGATAGCCGCAAGATCCATGTCGATATCGACCCAAGTTCGATCAACAAGGTGGTGCGTGTTGACGTGCCGATCATTGGCGATTGTGAGCGGGTGTTGTCCGAAATGGTCCGTGTCTGGCGCAGCAAGACCAATCAGCCGCGCACCGAGGCGCTGGCCCCATGGTGGAAGCAGATTGAGACGTGGCGCGCCGTCAAATCGCTGGGCTACAAGAATTCGGACACGGTGATCAAACCGCAATACGCCATTGAGCGGCTGCGCGAGGCCAGCAAGAAGCAGGGCAAGGAAGTGTTCATCACCACCGAGGTGGGCCAGCACCAGATGTGGGCGGCGCAGTATTTTCACTTCGACAAGCCCAACCACTGGATGACTTCAGGTGGCCTTGGCACCATGGGCTATGGCCTGCCGGCTGCGGTCGGCGTGCAGGTGGCTCATCCCGATGCGCTGGTTATCGACATTGCCGGCGAAGCCAGCGTGCAGATGACCATGCAGGAACTGTCGACTGCGGTGCAGTATCGGCTGCCGATCAAGATCTTCATCCTCAACAATGAGCGCATGGGCATGGTTCGGCAGTGGCAGGATCTGTTGCATGGCTCGCGCTATGCCCATTCCTATTCGGAATCGCTGCCCGATTTCGTCAAGCTGGCCGAGGCCTATGGTGGCAAGGGCATTCGTTGCTCGAACCCAGCCGAACTCGATGCGGCAATTGCCGAAATGCTCGACTATGACGGCCCGGTGCTGTTCGACGTGATCGTGGAAAAGGATGAGAACTGCCTGCCCATGATTCCCTCGGGCAAGCCGCACAATGAGATCATCCTGCCCGATACGGCCAATATCGGCTCCATCATCGACGAGAAGGGACGGCAGCTGGTTTGATCGCCACCCCTTCTACGCCGCTGGACAGCTGATGCAGCGGAATGAGGGGCTGATCGACAAACGGCTCCACTGAGGACCAAGAAAATGAACGCACATCTTCAGCCGACCGGTTCGGCCTACTTCCTGACAAAGGAAACCCAGGAAATCGAGCGCCACACGCTTTCGGTTTTGGTGGACAACGAGCCGGGCATTCTCGCTCGTGTGGTTGGCCTGTTCTCGGCCCGTGGCTACAATATCGAAAGCCTGACCGTCAGCGAAACCGAACATGGCCGCCGACTTAGTCGCATCACCGTTGTCGTCATCGCCACGCCCAAGACGCTGACCCAGATCAAGCTGCAGCTGGAGCGGCTGGTACCGGTGCACAAGGTGCACGATCTGACCGCGGAAGGCGCCTCGCTGGAGCGCGAACTGGCACTGATCAAAGTGGCTGGATCGGGCGATCGCCGCGCCGAGACTTTGCGGCTGGCCGATGCCTTCCGCGCCCAGATCGTCGATGCATCGGTGGAGAGCTTCGTGTTTGAAGTTACCGGCAAGCCGGCCAAGATCGACAGCTTCATCGCGCTGATGCAGCCCCTGGGGCTGGTCGAGGTGGTGCGCACCGGATTAGCTGCCATCTCGCGTGGCCCGCAGAGCATGTAGCCCGGCACCGAAAACCAACCCAGCGCGAGGCGGCGAAATCTGCCTGCGCTGTTGCCCTGCGCAGAGGAGCGCCCATGGCAGCGAGGAGCGGCGTCATCACAAATGCGGGATGGGTGCAGCGCTTTTGATAGTGTAGTGATGGAGCATTATCAGACCCGGTGTGCTCATGACTCTGCTTTCCGTCAATCTCAATGCCGTCGCGCAATTGCGTAACCGTCGTGATCTGCCGTGGCCAAGTGTGGTCGGGCTGGCGCGTGTGGCGCTGGATGCCGGCGCCAGTGGCATCACCATCCATCCGCGTCCCGATGAACGCCATATCCGGCGCACTGATGTGTTCGAACTGTCCGAACTGCTGCGCGATGAGTATCCGGCTGCAGAGTTCAATATTGAAGGATACCCGAGCACGGAATTCATTGCCCTGATCAACCAGGTCAATCCCCAACAGGTCACGCTGGTGCCCGATAGTCCTGAGCAGGCGACCTCGGACCATGGCTGGGATTTTCGCGGCAAGGGCAATTATCTGACTTCTCTGGTGCAGTTGCTCAAGGCACCGGGGCGGCGCATTTCGCTGTTCTGCGACCCCGAGGCCGGTGCCGATGGCGTGGCAGCAGCCAAGGCAACGGGCGCGGACCGGATCGAACTTTATACTGGTCCCTATGGCGCCTGTTACGCGGATCCCGACAAGGCCGAATACGAATTGGCCGCGCTTGCCGAGACGGCCCGGGCGGCCCGGCGTGTGGGGCTGGGGGTCAATGCCGGGCATGATCTGACGCTGGCCAATTTGCCCGCCTTTCAGGCAGCGGTGCCGGGCGTCGATGAAGTTTCGATCGGGCATGGCCTGACCGCCGATGCCTTGCTGATGGGGTTTGCTGCGGCGGTGAGGGCCTATTGCGACCTGTTGGGCGATCAGGCTCGCCGTTCGTGATTGATGATTGCGCCAGTTAGGCGCAGGCGATTGTAGCGCCTGTACGAACAGTGCGTCAGCCCGGCGTTGCCAGTGCCTCGCTATGTTGTGGCCCTATCGCTGAAACTCCTGAAAATTCGGGTTTTTACATACTTACATGGGTGTGCCCTGCGCAGCTTGCTGTCGCTGGGCGACACCTGCGTGCCTCCTTGTGAAGGATCGCGCTAGGCACATATATCGCCTCAGTTACGATTTGTTACCAAGGAGGGCGCCATGTCCGATCTCAAGATTGCCGTTATCATTTCCTCTACCCGCGACAGCCGCTTTGGTGAAAAGCCAGCGCAGTGGATCCTCGACAAGGCCAATGCATTTGATGGCATTTCGGCCGAACTGGTCGACCTCAAGGATTTCGACCTGCCATTCTTCAATGAAGCCGCATCGAACCTGTGGATGCCCTCGAGCGATCCCAAGGCAGTGGCCTGGCAGAACAAGATTGGCGAATTCGACGGCTACATCTTTGTGGTTGCCGAGTACAACCGCTCCATCACCGGCGCCCTGAAGAACGCGCTCGATCAGGCCTACCTCGAGTGGAACAAGAAGCCATTCGGCATGGTGGCCTATGGCAGCGTTGGCGGCACCCGTGCTGCCGAGCACCTGCGCGGCATCGGCGTCGAGCTGCAGATGGTCTCGACCCGCTCGGCCGTGCACATCGGCGGCGCCGACTTCTTCGCCGTGCATCCGCTCGGCCAGCAGAACAAGCCGATGTCCGACCTCGAGGGCTCGATCGGTGCCAGCGCCACGGACATGCTCTCGCAGCTGGTGTGGTGGGGCACGGCCACCAAGGCTGCGCGCGCCGACGATGCTGCGGCTGCCAAGGCTGCTGAATAAACACCACAAGACCATCAAGCCTGCTTGAACAGCAAGGGTCGCTCCAGTCGGGGCGGCCCTTGCTGGTTTGCGCCTTGCGGGTTGAACCATTATGGCGGCAAGGTGTTGTGTGTGAGCAAGGTGGGGTGTATAGCGCCCCCGCCTATGACCATGAGAGCACCGGGTTCATGACGCAGACGAATTCGACCGACGACACCGTCGGCATCGATGCGAGCGACCACAACAGCCACCCACATTCCGATAAAGACCTTCCTTTGCTCGCCATGGGAGCGATCGGGGTTGTGTATGGCGATATCGGAACCAGCCCGATCTATGCGTTCCGCCAAGCGATGAGCGTTCGACCCGGTGCGGCCGAGAGCAGCATCGAAATTCTGGGTTTGCTGTCGCTGATCGTCTGGGCACTAACCCTGACGGTCGCCGTCAAATACGTGTTCTTCGTCACGCGCGCCGATAATAATGGCGAAGGCGGAACGCTGTCGCTGATGGCGCTGGCGCGCAAGACTTTCACCAATCCGCCGGTCTGGATTACCATTCTGGGTGTGCTCGGCGCAGCCATGTTCTTTGGCGACGCCATCATTACCCCGGCCATTTCGGTGCTGTCGGCGGTTGAAGGTGTGCAATTGGTGCAGCCGGGTATGGCGCGCTGGGTGGTGCCCATTACCCTAGTCATCATTGTCGGGGTGTTCTTCGTGCAGCGGTTTGGCACGGCCAAGGTCTCGATCATATTCGGCCCGATCACCGCAGTCTGGTTTCTCGTCCTCGGCTTCTCGGGTGTGGTGCACATCATCGAGTACCCCGCGGTGCTGTGGGCGATCAATCCGCTGCTGGGACTGGAATTCATCTACACCCACTACGCCATTGCCTTTGTGGTGTTTGGCGCCATTTTTCTGGCTGTCACCGGCGCCGAGGCGCTGTATGTCGATCTCGGGCATTTTGGCCGCAAGCCGATCGTCCTTGCCTGGTTCGGCCTGGTGTTCCCATGCCTGCTGCTGAACTATTTCGGGCAGGGTGCATTCGTCCTGCAAGTGGGCGTGCACAATGTAGAAAGCCCGATATTTGAAATGCAACCGGAGTGGGCTCTACTGCCCTTCGTTGGTCTGGCGACCATGGCCACCATAATTGCCAGCCAGGCGGTGATTTCGGGCACCTTCAGTCTGGCGCAGCAGGCCATTGCACTGAACATGCTGCCGCGCATGCAGGTGCTCCACACCTCAGAGACGCAGAGCGGCCAAGTCTACATGCCCCAAATCAACACCATGCTGATGATTGGGGTGCTGATTCTGGTGGTGGCGTTTGGCAGTTCCGAGGCACTCTCGAATGCCTATGGCATTGCGGTGTCGGGCGTGATGATGGTGACCTTGGCGCTGCTGGTGGTGGTGATGTGGCGCAACTGGAAGTGGCACCCGGCTGCGGTGATTGCCTTTGGCGTGATATTTACCATTGTTGATGGGTCGTTTTTCATAGCCAATGCATCCAAACTGTTTCAGGGGGGCTGGGTGCCGGCGGTTGTTGCGGCCATGGTTGCGCTGGTGATGTGGACCTGGATGGCAGGCAGGCGCCGGCTCGCCGACAAGACCCGGCGCGACGAGGTGCCGCTGGAGTTTCTGGTCGAGAACCTTGCCAAAAAGAAGCCGACACTGGTGCCCGGTACGGCAGTGTTCCTGACCAGCGATATCGAAGGCGCGCCAACGGCGCTGCTGCATAGCCTCAAGCACTACAAGGTGCTGCATGAGCAGAACGTCATTCTGACCGTGCGCACCTCGGCATCGCCGCGCGTGGCGGACGACGAGAAGGTGACCATCGACGCCTATAATGAGCTGTTCAGCCGAATGGTGGTGACGTTTGGGTATATGGAAACGCCCAACATTCCCAAGGCACTGGCGCTGGGCCGCAAGTTGGGTTGGAAGTTCGACATCATGTCGACCTCGTTCTTCCTGTCACGCCGCTCGCTGAAGCCGGGCCCCAAACCGGGAAATCCGCTACGCTATTGGCAGGATCGAATGTTTACCCGGCTGGCCCGAAACGCCAGTGACGCCACCGAATATTTCCACATTCCTACCGGTCGGGTGGTGGAAATCGGCACGCAGGTGGTGCTGTAGCCGCGTTGGCTACTTCTCCATGTCGGGGCAGACGTAGGGCACACTGGCCGTCGTGAAATAGTGTTGTTGCACTTCGCTGCCCAGCTTCAGATGCAGCACCAGTTCGGTCTCGGTCAGGCTGGCAATATCGGCATTGATGGTCATGCCGTCCTCGTCCCAACTGATGGCACTGTCTGACACCTGCTGCCATTTGGAGAGGCGGTAGGTTTCCCAGCAACTGTCGCTCACCAGTGTACCGTCAGCGAGAAAGATCTGCATCGGGCCGGGTCGATCTCCATCGGCATCCGAACGCACCCAGACCTTGTTCAGCAAGGGATTGCCGCGGTCTGGCTGCTCGTCCGCGGACTCTGTCGCATCCTGGGCGGCAACGGGCAGGGCGACGCAGGTGCCGACGCCCCAGACGCTCAGCAGGGCGATGATTGCGGCCTTGGTATCCATAGAGCGTTCTCCCTGTATGCCTGCTCAACTGGTGATTGACTGAGCCGCCGACAAGATGGGCAGGCAAAGCGGCGAGATTGCGTTGTCGATCAGACGCTTTCAGGGTTTTCGTGCAACAGTTGGCGCCCCAGCAGATGATTGATGGGACGCCTGCGCCGCGCTCAGTTGGTGGCAAATGACCGCAAACCGAGCGAACGGTCGCGGCTGCTGACACGGTTGGCCTGCTTGGGCCAGAGTGTGTAGTCGCTGGCGCCCAGTTCATGATTGGCGTGCAGCGCCCAGTTGGGGTCGTCCAGTGCGCCCCGGGCCAGGGCAATGAAATCGGCCTGGCCGCTGGTCAGGATGGTTTCGGCACCCTGGATGTCGCCGAGCAAGCCAACGGCGATAGTGGGAATGTCGGCGCCATCGCGCACTGCCTGGGCAAAGGGCACCTGGTAGTTGGCAGCAGCCTTGACCGCCGCGCGGTCAAAGCCGCCACTGGAACAATCGATGGCATCGACGCCCAGCGCCTTGAGTTCGCGGGCAAGCGCGACGCTGTCCTCGACCTGCCAGCCATCAGGATGCCAGTCGCTAACCGAGAGCCGAACCAGCAAGGGCTTCTCGGCAGGCCAGACGGCGCGGACGGCGGCAGTGATTTCGAGCACCAGGCGCATGCGGTTCTCACGGCTGCCGCCATATTGATCGGTGCGCTTGTTGGCCAGCGGGGAAAGGAACTGGTTGAGCAGATAACCATGCGCCGCGTGAATTTCCACTGTATCGAAACCGGCCTGGTCGGCACGTCGCGCGGCCGCGACGAAAGCGTCGATGAGGTTGCTGATGCCAGCAGCGTCCAGCGCCGTCGGCGTCTGATAATCGGGATCGTCGGCCGCGTGGGCGATGGCGCTGGGCGCAACCGGGGTCCAATGCTGATAGCCCACAGCGGCCTTTTCGGCTTCAGACATCCGGGCGGTGTCATTCCAGGAGACGGGTGTGGAAGCCTTGCGACCGGCATGGGCCAGCTGGATGCCGGCGGCAGCGCCCTGACTGTGCAGGAAGTCGACAATGCGGGTCAGCGGGGCGATCTGCTCGTCATTCCACAGGCCCAAATCGCCGTAGGAAATACGCCCCTCGGCGGTAACGCCCGTGGCTTCAAGAATCACCAGGCCAAAGCCACCCAAGGCAAAGCGACCCAGATGCACCAGATGCCAGTCATTGGCCAGGCCGTCCCTGGCTGAGTATTGGCACATCGGCGCCACGACGGTGCGGTTGCGCAGAGTAAGGCCGCGCAGTGTGGCGGGGGAGAAAAGTGCTGACATGAAAGGGCTCTATTGCTGGGGGCCGGGAGGATGGCTCGCCCAAGATGGACACTAACGCGTTCATCGGCAAGTGCCGATGAAAGAAAAGCTGGACGAATATTAAGGGAGCCAGCATCGTTGGCACTACGCCGACGCGGGATAACCATGTGATGCCCGACGAGTGAATTCCCCCCAGATCAATCCAATATTTCCCTTGCGTCGAACCGTACCGTACGGTACGCCTACGAACGAAATTGGCCGAAACCGTTCGGCATGATTGCGAGGACTTGCACTGTGGCCGTGACCATCAAGGTCAACGAAGAGACGTTCACCCCCCGCCAGCAGGCTGTGCTGACGGCGGCGCTGGATCTTCTCGTGGAAAACGGCGATGGGCTGACCATGACCGCTGTGGCGCGCCGCGCCTCGTGCAGCAAGGAGACGCTGTACAAGTGGTTTGGCGACCGTGACGGTCTGCTGACCGCAACAGTGCAGTGGCAGGCCGCCAAGGTACGCATGCCGCAGGTCGATCGCACCGGGCTGAATGCCAAGACGCTGCGCGCCAGCATTGAGCAGTTTGCCCGTGATCTGTTGACGGTGATCACCGGGGAAGTCTCCATTACCCTGAATCGCACTGCCGTAACCCATGCGGCGCAGGAGAAGGACCGGCTGGGCAATATCGTGCTGGAGAACGGCCCCCTGGCCATTCGCCGCCGGCTCAAACCGATCCTTGAGGCCGGGCGCGATGCGCGGCTGCTGCGGTTTACCAGCAGCGAAGATGCCTATCGCACGTTTTTCGGCCTCGTCGTTCGCGACGTGCAGATCCGCCTGCTGCTCGGTGACAAAGCGCTGACCCAGGCCAATGTCGAAGCCAATATCGAGGCGGATGTAAAATCCGCCACCGACCAGTTTTTCGTCCTGTACGGGACGAAAGCCCATAACGCATAACACCGCTTTTCAAGGGAGCACCCCCATGCGCGTTTATTACGATCGTGATGCCGATCTCAATATCATCAAATCCCGCAAGGTCGCCATTGTCGGTTATGGCAGCCAGGGCCATGCCCATGTGCTGAACCTGCGCGACTCCGGCATCACCGATGTGGTCGTTGCCCTGCGCCCAGGCTCCCCATCGGCCAAGAAGGCCGAGGGCGAAGGCCTCAAGGTGATGAGCGTCGCCGACGCGTCCAAGTGGGCCGATGTCATCATGATGCTGGTGCCTGACGAGCTTCAGGCCGACATCTACAAGGAGCACATCGAGCCGAACATCCGTGACGGCGCCGCGCTGGCGTTCGCGCATGGTCTGAACGTGCACTTCAACCTGATCGAGCCCAAGGCAAGCGTCGACGTCATCATGATCGCGCCCAAGGGCCCCGGCCACACTGTGCGTGGTGAATATCAGAAAGGCGGCGGCGTGCCCTGCCTGATCGCCGTGCATCAGGACGCTTCGGGCAATGCCCATGACATCGCGCTGGCCTATGCGTCGGGCGTTGGCGGCGGCCGTTCGGGCATCATCGAAACCAATTTCCGCGAAGAATGCGAAACCGATCTGTTCGGCGAACAGGCGGTGCTGTGCGGGGGCGTGGTCGAACTGATCCGCGCTGGCTTCGAAACGCTGGTAGAAGCCGGCTATGCACCCGAAATGGCGTATTTCGAGTGCCTGCACGAAGTGAAGCTGATTGTCGACCTGATCTACCAAGGCGGCATCGCCAACATGAACTACTCGATTTCCAACACGGCTGAGTGGGGCGAATATGTTTCGGGTCCACGCATCATCACCTCGGAAACCAAGGCCGAGATGAAGCGCGTGCTGACCGACATCCAGACCGGCAAGTTCACCTCTGAGTGGATGCAGGAAATCAAGTCGGGCGGCGCCCGCTTCAAGGCAACCCGTCGCCTGGCCGACGAGCACCAGATCGAGGAAGTCGGCGCCAAGCTGCGTGACATGATGCCCTGGATCAAGGCCGGCGCGCTGGTCGATAAGGCCAAGAACTAGAACTGAGAACGGGGGCTGCGGCCCCCGTTTCTTGTTATGCAGATTGTTCCTGTTACCGATATCGTGATCCGCATGGTGCCGGGCGCCTGGCCGTTGCCGCCTGATCTGCGCGCGGCTGTGGCCGACCACTGGGCGAAAGCGGTAGCAGTCAATCCGCACCTGTGGGATGGCCGGATATTGGGGCTGTCTGCGGTGGGCGGTGAACCGCTCGTCGCTGGCGACGGCGTGTTGCGGGCGGAGGCGCGCGAAGACGCCTATTCGGCTCTGCTGGCCTGGCGCAGTCGCGGGTTTCCCGAGATTGGCGTGCGGCATGCGTTTGGCTGGGCGTTGATCGTTAGCCAGGACGGGGCACTGATCTATGGCGTGATGGGTAACCACACGGCCAATGCCGGGCGCGTCTACCCCCCCGGTGGCTCGCTGGAGCCGCGCGACGTAATGCCCGATGGGCGGGTTGATTACCTACGCTGTATCGCGCTTGAACTGGTGGAGGAAACCGGTCTGTCGGTCGCCGAGGCGCGGGTGGGGGTGACGGTAGCGATACTCGACCACTCAGTGATTTCGGTCGGTCAGGTGCTGCACTTTGCTGAACCGGCGCATATGCTGGTGAACCGCATTCGCGCCAATCTGGCCCTCCAGCAACACCGGGAACTGGCTGACGTGGTCATCGTGCGCTCGCGGGCAGACGCTGAAGCCGCCGGTTGCGTGCCCTATGCAGTCGCCCTGGCAGAAGCGTTCTTTGCCGGACGAATATTTGCCGAATAGACCTGCTGCAGGATCGGCATCTTTCCTTATTGAAGTAACGAGGCTAGTCTAGCGCGGCGTCTTCTTGTCGGACTTATCAACCGGTAGGTGATTCATGGCGGCGACCACGCGCAGATTTTGTCTCTACCTGATCAAGCCCTCGCACTACGACGACGACGGCTATGTGATCCAGTGGTGGAAGTCCCCCATCCCGTCCAATTCGCTGGCGGCCGTCTATGGGCTGACGCAGGACTGTATCGACCGGCAGGCGCTGGGGCCCGATACCGAGATCGACGTCCACGCCATGGACGAGACCAATACCGAAGTGCATATCGACCGGATCGCCCGAGATATCGAGGCGGCCGATATCGGCATGGTGATGCTGGTCGGGGTACAATCCAACCAGTTCCCGCGCGCCCTCGACATTGCGCGGCCACTGCGGGCGCGCGGCATCCAGGTCGGTATCGGCGGCTTTCACGTTTCGGGCGTCATCTCCATGCTCAATGGCGAGGATGCGCGGTTCAGGGAAGCACAGGCGATGGGGATATCGCTGTTTGCCGGAGAGGCGGAGGGGCGGCTGGAGGACGTGCTGCGCGATGCCAACAACGGGGCGCTCAAGCCGCTCTACAATTTCATGAACGACCTGCCGGGCATCGAAGATACGCCGGTGCCGTTTATGCCCGCCGGCCATGTCGGCAAGACGGCATATAATCTCACCAGCTTTGATGCGGGCAGGGGCTGTCCCTACCAGTGTTCGTTCTGCACCATCATCAATGTGCAGGGGCGCAAGTCGCGGCGGCGGTCGCCCGATGATATCGAGAAAATCGTGCGGGCCAACCTGGCACAGGGCGTTTATCGCTTCTTCATCACTGACGACAATTTTGCCCGCAACAAGGATTGGGAGCCGATCATGGATCGGCTGATCCATATGCGGGAGGTGGAGAAGCTCCACTTCAACTTCATCATCCAGGTCGATACGCTCTGCCACAAGATCGAGCACTTCGTGGAGAAATGCGCGCGGGCGGGGGTCAAACGGGTCTTCATTGGCCTCGAGAACGTCAACCCGGCCAACCTGATGGGCGCCAAGAAGAAGCAGAACAAGATCACCGAATACCGCACCATGCTGCTGGCCTGGAAGGCGCATCATGTTATCACCTATGCGGGCTATATCCTGGGTTTTCCCGGCGACACACCCGAGCGGATCATGCACGACATCGACGTGATCAAGCGCGAGTTGCCGGTCGATATCCTGGAATTTTTCTTCCTCACGCCGCTGCCGGGCTCTGAGGATCACCAGAAGCTGCATCGTGCCGGGGTGGACATGGACCCCGACCTCAACAAATACGATCTCAATCACATGACCACGGCCCATCCCATTATGAGCCGGGCGCAGTGGGAGGGCATCTATGCCCATGCCTGGGAGCGCTACTACACACCCGAACACGTCGAGACGATCATGCGGCGGGCAATTGCCAGTGGCATTGCCGCATCCAACATCCTGTTCCTGGTCACCTGGTTCGTCGGCTCGGTGCAGATCGAGGGCGTGCATCCGCTCGAGGGCGGCGGCGTGCGGCTCAAGTTCCGCCACGCGCGACGACCTGAACTGGGACTGGAGCATCCGCTGCTGTTCTATCCACGCTACTGGAGCGAGACGGCGCTCAAGCTGATGGCCTGGGCCCGGCTTTATTTGCGATTCGGCATGATCTACCGCCGGGTGGAGAAGGACCCCAACAAGTTCGCCTATACGGATGTCGCCATGACGCCGGTCAGTGCGCATGAGGAGGATCTGGAGATGTTCCAGTCGGCCGACGCTCAGGAATGGCTCAACAAGGAGAAGCGCCTGGAGCGTATCCGCCATGGGGTCAGCGAGCCGGCCAACCCGACCTGAGTGTCGCCAAAATTCTGCTGTTGCTGCCCGCATCGCGAGGCTGTCGACGGACGAAATCGTGGCAGGTCGCACTTTTGCGCTGTTCGAACTTCGTCTAGACGTGATGCCGGGTCCGAGTCGCGGAGGGTGCGGTGAATCTGCCAGAATTTCCAGTCGAAGGCGGCTGCCAGTGTGGTGCGGTGCGATACCGGCTCAAGGCCAGCCCGCTATCGGTCTATAATTGCCACTGCAAGGACTGCCAGCGCTATTCGGGCGCGGGGTGGTCGATGTCCATGATCGTGCGCGACGAGGATTTCGAGCTGCTGTCCGGGCAACTGGTGCAGTATCGTCGCACGGCTGACAGCGGCAATGTCATCGTCATGAACTTCTGCGCCCATTGCCATGGCTGGATCTGGAACGAGCCGCCGGCACCCGGCATCAAGGTGGCGCGGGCCGGAACGCTCGACGACATGGACGGGGCAGCGCCGGTGGGCAATATCTGGACCGACAGCAAGGCGGCCTGGGTAAGCATCGACCCGGCGCAAACCAATTTTGCCAAGGGCGCCACGGATCGCCAGCCACTCTACGATGCCTGGACCCGCCATACCCACAAGGACACCTGACATGGCCGCCGCCGAAGATATTGCCCTCGTCAAGCAGCAGGAGCAGGACCTAGTGCTTGCCGAATTCGACGAGGCCGTCGCATTCAAACTGGGGAGCGCCATCCGCGACCGGGCACTGGCCGAAGGGCTGTCGCTGGTGGTGGATGTACGCAGCTGGGACCGGCAGATGTTCTTTGCCGCCACGCCCGGCACGAGCGCCGACAATGCCGAATGGGTACGTCGCAAGATCAATACGGTGCGCCGCTTTCAGCGTGCCAGCTACCGCATGGTGCTGGAGCGGGGCGAGGCGCCGTTCTCGCTGCAGTCCGGTGCCGACCCGGCTGACTATGTCATTGCAGGGGGTGGGTTTCCGATCCGGGTCAAGGGCGCGGGCATTGTCGGGTGCCTGACCATTTCCGGCCTGCCCGGGCGGAGTGACCATGGCGTTGCGGTTGCCGCGCTGTGCGACCATCTTGGTTTCGACCACGCCATCTATGCCCTGCCGGCGGAGTAGAGGACGCGATGAAGCTCAATTATCTGCTGCTGGACGTCTTCACGCGAGAGCGGCTCAAGGGCAACCAGCTTGCCGTGGTGACCAATGCGGACCGCCTGCTCGACGGTGAGATGCAGGCGATCGCCTGCGAGTTCAATCTCAGCGAGACGGTGTTTGTGCTCAAACCGCGTGGCGAGCGCAGCACGGCAGCCATCCGCATCTTTACGCCCTATGAAGAACTGCCCTTTGCCGGCCATCCGACCATTGGCGCGGCGGTGGTGCTGGGGTTGACCAAGGATGTGACCGCCGTCCGCATAGATGAAAAGATCGGCCTGGTGACGGCGCTGGTTGAAAAGCTCGACAAACGCACGGGCGAGGCGCGTTTTGCGCTACCGCGCCTGCCGTCACGGGTGGCGCCACTTATCGACACGGCGGGGCTGGCGCAGGCACTGGGCATTGATGCCGCCGACATTGGTTTTGGCGACTACCGGCCGGCGGTGTTCACTGCCGGGGTGCCGTTCCACCTCGTGCCGGTACGCGATGCCAGCGTGCTCAAGCGCATCACCCTCAATCCGGTGGTTTGGCATCAGGTGTTCAGCCATGAGCATCACTCGGCCTATGTCTTCACCCAGACGCCCGAGGAACACGGTATTGATCTGGCCGCCCGGATGTTTGGCATGGGTCTGGGGGAGGACCCTGGGACAGGATCCGCAGCAGCGGCGCTGATCGGCCTGCTGGCGGAACACGCGGAAGCGAGTGGGCAGACCGATCTGGTACTGCGACAGGGGCATGAAATGGGCCGGCCCTGCCGTATCCTCATCCAGTTCCGCAAGGAGCAGGGGAAGCTGGTGCATGGTGGTATTGGCGGGCAGGCGATCGTGGTGGGCGAGGGCAAACTGGATCTGGGTGATTGAGCGGGTCAAGCAAAAAGCACCCCTTAGGGGGCGGTTGGGCTTGCGCCTTCGACAGGTTTCGCGCATGTTGAGAGGACATCAGGAATTGATCCATGCCGCGCACTCGCGCTCAAGCCATTGCAATCAGCCAGCGCGACGCCCTGCGGGCCCGCCTGATTATTGCTGCCAGCTTGCTGCTGCTGCCCGCCGCACTCCTGCTCCTTCTTATCAGCCCCTGATCACCGGCTGCTCGGATTACCGAGCGGGTCGTCAGGGGATTACGCCACCAGCCGCACAGTAAATGTCCGGCCTATCAGAGCATTGCTCTGGGCCGACTGATAGGGACGACACCATGACCACCACCACCGATACCAATACCGACCGCGTTTTCATTTTCGACACGACGTTGCGCGACGGCGAACAATCGCCCGGCGCCACCATGACGCTGGAAGAAAAGCTGCAGGTCGCCGAAGCGCTCGACGAGATGGGCGTCGACATCATCGAGGCCGGTTTCCCTATTGCCTCCAATGGTGATTTTGAAGCCGTGGTCGCGGTGGCCAAGCAGGTCAAGCGCGCCACTGTCGCCGGCCTCGCCCGGGCCATTACTGCCGATATTGACCGGGCCGGTGAAGCGGTGCGCTATGCCCAGAAGGGGCGCATTCATACTTTTGTCTCCACCTCGCCGATCCATCTGGCGCACCAGATGAAAAAGACTGAGGACGAGGTGATCGAGATCATCTCCCGGACGGTGGCACATGCCCGTAATCTGATCGACGACGTTGAATGGTCGGCGATGGACGCGACGCGCACGCCGATGGAGTTCCTCAAGCGCTGCGTTGATGCCGCGATCAAGGCCGGTGCGACCACCATCAACCTGCCCGATACGGTCGGCTATGCGGTGCCGGACGAGCATTTTGCGATGTTCAAGACCATCATCGAAAGCGTGCCCAATGCCGACAAGGCGATTTTCTCGGTGCACTGCCACAATGATCTGGGTCTGGCCGTGGCCAATTCGCTGGCCGGGGTGGCCGGCGGGGCGCGGCAGATCGAATGCACGGTCAATGGCCTGGGCGAGCGGGCCGGCAATGCGGCGCTTGAAGAGGTGGTGATGGCGCTGCGCACCCGGGGTGACACCTTGCCCTATCACACCGAAATCGAGACCACCCATCTGGCCCGCGCCAGCCGAATCGTCTCGGCGGCGGCCAATTTCCCGGTGCAGTACAACAAGGCCATTGTCGGCAAGAACGCCTTTGCCCATGAGAGCGGCATCCATCAGGACGGCATGCTCAAGAACGCGGAGACCTATGAGATCATGACCCCGGCCAGTGTCGGGATCAAGGAAACCACCCTGGTGATGGGCAAGCATTCCGGCCGTGCTGCGTTCAAGGACAAGCTGCGTGAGTTGGGCTATGAGCTGGGCGACAATGCCTTTCAGGAAGCTTTTCAGCGCTTCAAGGATCTGGCTGACCGCAAGAAGCATGTCTATGACGCTGACATCGTGGCGCTGGTCGATGACGAGGTCGGCTCGGTCGGCGATCGGATCAGGCTGGTGGACATGGAAGTCGTGTCAAAGACCGGTGGTACCCACAAGTGCAACATGCGGTTGAGTATTGACGGCGAGGAATCGAGCGTCACCTATGAGGGCACCGGCTCGGTCGATGCCATCTTCAACGCCATCAAGGCGGCTGTGGGCCAGGAGCCCCATCTGGTGCTCTACGCTGTCGATGGCGTGACCGGCGGCACCGATGCCCAGGCCAGCGCCCATGTGCGGCTGGAACTGAATGGCCGCATCGCGTCAGGCAATGCGGCAGAGCCTGATACGCTGGTGGCCTCGGCCCGGGCCTATCTCAATGCCTATAACCGCCTGCTGATCGAGCGGGGCGCCTCGGCGCAGGGCGCCATGGCCGGTTAGTCCAGACAGTTTCGCGGCGGGGCAGCACATTGCCCTGCCGACGACGTAATTGTCGGATAGTTACCCTAGCGCGGCTATGGCTTGGGGTAGCTCGCTGGCCAGCATATCCAGATCGGCGGGGGTGCCGACGCTGATGCGGATGCAGTGGTCGAGCCCACTGGCCATCGGCTTGCGAATGAAGATGCGGCGGGCCGCCAGTGCGGTGAGAATGCCGCTCGCATGGCTGGCGTCGCCGCCGCAATCAATGGTGACAAAATTGGTGGCTGAGGGCAGGGATGTCAGTCCATTGTCCCTGGCGATCTGGGCAATGCGAGCGCGCGACGCTGCGGTGAGCTGCACAACCTGGTCCAGGTGCTCTGGCGCCGCGATGGCGGCGAAAGCACCGGTCTGAGCGACGGCATTGACGCCGAAATGATTGCGGACGCGCTCAAAGGCGGCAATCGTCTGGCGTTCCCCGATGGCATAGCCGCACCGCAGACCCGCCATCCCATAAGCCTTCGAGAAGGTACGCAGCCGCAACAGATTGGGCCGGTCGGTGTCCAGCGGGGGCAGGGTGCCGGGCGGCGCAAATTCGCCGTAGGCTTCGTCGAGCAGGATGAGCGCGGACGGGGGAACTGCATCGATGAATTGGGTAACGGCCTGGGCGGAGTGCCAACTGCCCATCGGATTGTCGGGATTGGCCAGATAGACGATTGACGCGCGCTCGCGTCGGGCCGTCGTGGCCAGCGCCACCAGGTCTTCAGCATTTTCACGATAGGGCACGCTCACCACTTCAGCGCCGAAGCCGGCAGCGTGATAGTTCAGCGTCGGATAGGCGCCCAGCGAACTGACAATAATGGCGCCGGGTGCGGCATAGAGTCGGACGGCCAGTCCCAGCAATCCGTCGATCCCCTCGCCGATGACGATTCCATCGCTGGGTATTGCATGATGGCGGGCCAGAGCCAGCCGCAGATCGTGATTTTCCGGGTCCCCATATTTCCAGCCTGCCGACAACGCTTCCGCCATCGCAGCCAGCGCCGTCGGCGCGGCGCCAAACGGGTTCTCATTGGCCCCCAACCGCGCCAGAAAGGTTTGACCCAGCCGGCGCTCCAGAGCTTCAGGGCCGACAAAGGGCACGGTGTCAGACAGGGCTGCGGCGATAGGGGCCAGGCTGGGACGGGTCAAGGGCGGGCTCCTGGCGATTTGGACAAGCGGGCAAGCGGATAGTTACACAAACGTTGAAGCCGGCGCCCTGAATTGTGGCGAAAAAGCGGAATTATTCCCAGTATGGAACTATAGGCCGTCATTCTGGATAAAAACACGGCGTGCCAGAAACTTAGTGCCGAGGCGGGAATGATGGTGGGGCTCAACAGCGCGTATTCATCTTCGTAGTTATACATATTCTGCACATTTTTTCACCGCAATCAAAGCAACTGGCGGCTTTGTTCTGTGCGACGTCTTGGTTGGATTTCATTTTATTAAAATTGTCAGAAGCAGGATAATCCTCTTGAAGGTATGCAGTGCCAGTATAAGAACCGCGTCATTTAACTGACGCACTACCAACGGAGTATCAAGGAGCTCGTGTCATGTTAACTACCTATCATCTCGCGCGAGACCATCTGCAACAAGCCGCTGCAATCCTGCAGGGGCCTGACAGCCGCTCGCGTCAACTGGTCTATATCGTGCAAAGGACCATCAGTCTGATCGATGATCTGACGCTCCCCACGGCAAGCCCAGCCAACAATGTGCTGGATTTTGTTGAGTACAAAGCCCAACGCGAATGTCATTCCTGATACCGCGTCGGCACTGACTACCGCATAAACGGGCCGCTCTATGCTGAAACCATCCTGACGGATAGAACGCCCGTCAGGATGCGGCCACTCCAGGCAGGCGACGCCGCCATAGACCGCCAAGATCAGCTCTGCGAGACACCGCACAGACATCCTTGCTCACGAAAGTTACGACAGGCGCTAGACAGCGCGAAATCCCTTTGCTAGAGAGCGCCTACTTTGGAAGCTCCAGTAGGGGGCGAGTAGCTCAGCTGGTAGAGCAGACGACTCTTAATCGTCGGGTCCACGGTTCGAATCCGTGCTCGCCCACCAAAGTCCTCCTATCATTGGCGGTGCAGATTCTGCCCTAAACAAGCGGCGAGCCATTTTGGCTGTCCCCCGTATTGTCGACGCCGATGGCGCCGCCGGTCAGCGCAGCACGCCTAAATTTGTCTGCCTGGCTTGATTGACCGCTTGATGCCCTTCCCACTGGGAGGCGGTGGCGGTATAGGCGTCAACAGTATTCCATCTCCGCAATGAGGCCCCCTGCATGTTCGGCATTGATCCGAGTTTTCTCAGCTCGCTAGTTCAAGTCATTCTGATCGATCTGGTTCTGGCGGGTGATAATGCAGTGGTTATCGGGCTGGCCGCCGCTGGTCTGGCCTCCGATGTGCGGCGCAAGGCGATTCTGATCGGCATCCTGGCGGCCACCCTGCTGCGTATTTTCTTCGCGCTGATCACCACCCAATTGCTGGCGCTGGGCGGCGGCTTGCTGATCGCTGGTGGCATCCTGCTGCTATATGTCTGCTGGAAGATGTATCGGGAGCTGTCCACCTCCGATAGTGATGAGCACGAAGCGCAGGAAGCGCTGGAAGACGCCGACATCAATGCCGATGGCACCATTGCTGGCAAGGCGCCGCGCAAGACCCTGCGTCAGGCCATCACTCAGATTATCATTGCCGACGTTTCGATGTCGCTCGACAATGTGCTGGCCGTGGCCGGTGCGGCGCAGCACCATGTTGAGGCGCTGATTATTGGCCTGGCGCTGTCGGTGGTCATGATGGGCGCGGCCGCGAGCTTCATTGCCGGCCTGTTGCACCGCTATCGCTGGATCGCCTGGGTCGGCCTGGTGATCATCCTGTTTGTCGCGATTCGTATGGCGCTTGAGGGACTGGGGATGTTTATCGTGCTGCCCGAGATTCCGCTGCTCTATACGCCCCATGCGGTCGACGCTGCGGCCGCGGCCCATTAGGCTTTGGTAACCACGGACCGAGTTTTGCGAGGCCTTGCCTGACGTCATAGGGATTTAATCATCTGCTGGCGCTAGTTTTCCGCGCAATCATATGTGCGGGAAACACCAACTATGTCCGTGACTGCCGATCGATTGAGCCATTCGCAAGCCGATGCCCGAGACCTGGTGCGCGCCAATGGTGCAGCCCGCCCGGTCCTGGAGACGCGGGTGGTGTCCGGCCAGGAGTGGGATCAGACAATCGCTGACTTTGACGAGGTCTGTCAGGAGCAGCTCCATGCATTCGCTGTTGCCCGCTGGCCTTCGGTCAAGCACGAGCCGATGCTGTTTCTGCTGAATGGAGAAATCGTCGGCGGCTCGCTGATGATGGTGCAGCCGCTGCCGCTGCGACTGGGGCATATTGCGGTCTCCAAATGGGGACCGATGCTCAAGGATCTAGCGCGGCCGGATGCCGATGCCCTTCATGCAGGCATGATTGAGGCGCTGATCGCCGACTATGCCGACAAGCGGGGGCAGATGATCTCGGTGCTGCCCTGTGCGTCAACCACGCCGATCAATGGTGCGTTTCAGCGGCTTGAAGCGTACGGATTTCAGGCTGGCTCGCAACTGATGTTTCCCAACCGCTACATCGTCAATTTACGGCTCGACGATGCCGCTCAGCGCAAGAGCCTGAATCAGAAATGGCGCTATCATCTCAATAAGTCTGAGAAGAGCGGATTGAGCTTTGAGTGGGCCGGGCCTGAGCGGCTTGCCGAGTTCGATACGCTCTATACCGCGATGACCGACCGCAAGCAGTTTTCCGATCACTCGGCCTATGACAGCGTAGCGTCCTTGATGGCGCTGGATGAAAAACTGCGACCCGAACTGTTCTTCGTGCGCCATGAAGGCGTGGTCGTTGCCGGGGCGTTGATCTTCAAGGCCGGTGATCGCGCTGTCTATCTCTATGGCGCCACCAATGATCAGGCGCTGCCCCTGCGCGCTGGCTATTTCATGCATTGGAACATTATCCGCTGGCTGCGCGACAATACCCGGGCCCGTTGGTACGATCTGGGCGGCACAGATGGTTTCCAGGGGCTGCACCAGTTCAAAAAGGGCATGGTCGGCGATGCCGGGGTCATTGAGCCCGTGCCGCCAGTGGCCAATTACGCCAGCAACCGGCTGGCTTATCTGTTCGGGACGGCGGCATTTGCGGCCCGCGACGCGCTCCACTCCTTGCATCGCATGATCGCTGGCTGGCGCAATCCCAAGACCAGGCCGACACAGGTGCGACCGGGTGCGGATGAGACGGGACAATGAAAATTCAGCGCAATCTGGCGTCGCAATCGAGCATAATATTTGCTGCCCGGCTCGGCGGAGCCGGCCTGATCTTCCTGGTCCAGGCGCTGATTGCCCGCATCTGGGGCCCCGAACTGCTGGGCGAATATCTGATCGTGGTCGCCATGGTCAATCTGATTGCCGTGGCTATGCCACTGGGCTTTCACACGGTGGGTACCTATTTTGCCGCCGAGTATCGGGCGCGCGGCGAGCGCAAGCAGTTCGTGGTTTTCCTCACCCGCTCTTACGCCCATGTGGTGGGGGCGCTCGTGCTGCTGCTCATCGCCGGTCCACCAGTGCTGGAAGGGCTGGGGTTGGGCGAGACGGTGCTGGCCAACCATTTCATTCCTGTTGTGCTGCTCGCCTTCGGAACGGCCATGGTCTACGTCAATGGAGCGCTGCTGGTCGGGTTGAAGCGGCCGCTGGCCGGGTTTTTCGCCGATACGATGTTTCGTCCGATGATCGTGATGGCAGCGTTCCTGGCGACCATGGGCTTTGCTTCAGCGCCGGAAGGCTTCGCCACCATGTTGTGGGCCATCGCCATCGGCTATGTCGGCGTGGCGCTGGTGCATTTTGGCTTTGTCGTTACCTCCGTGCCCAGACTGGATGATACCAGCCCGGTTCGCACACTGGAATCACGTCGGTGGTGGCGGTTTGCCCTACCATGGGTGCTGATCTCGCTGGCCACCGACTTCTTCTTTGATATCGATCTGCTATTGCTCAGCCAGAGTTTGAGCCGCGAGGAACTGGCGATCTTCGGTGTCTGTACCCGAATTTTCTCGCTGATGTCGTTTGGTGTGGCCGCAGTCTATGCGGTAACGCTGCCGGACATGTTCGAGAGTGAGGCCAATGCCGATCGCGAGGCGTTCAATCGCAAGGTGGGCGAGGCCAATGTTGTCGCCAGCGGCCTGGCTGTGGTGTTGTTCGTCGCGGTGTTGATCGGTGGGCCATTTGCCCTGATGCTGTTCGGGCCGAAGTTCTCAGCCGGGGCATTGCCGCTGGCCGTGCTGTGCCTGGCGCTGGTGGTGCGTTCGGTGATGGGTCCTGCTTCGATTGTGCTGTCGATCCATGACCGGCCCTATGCCAGTCTACCCTCGGTGTTTCTGGGTATTGCTTCGCTGGCGCTGTTCAACTGGCTGCTGGTCCCCCTCTGGGGCCTGATGGGGGCGGCGCTGAGTGCTATCTTCGCCATCACGGTGTGGTCGGTGGGCCTGTGGTTTATTGCGCTGCGCACGGCCAAGCTGGATGTGTCGATCATGCAATGGTTCCGCAACCGCCACGCCAGAACGGTGCCTGCTGAATAGCGCCGACCAGCCCGCGCTATTTCTGTAGGGCGAGCTTGACCTTGCGCTGCAGCTTGCGGAGCAGGCCGCCCGGAGTGCCCCGGTCATAACCAGGCACAAGCTTGGTCAGCGGACGCTCATAGAGCAGGTAATCCTCGCCAAAGATGTGGCTGTTGAGCGTGGCGATGTGCTCGAACCCCATGCGGCCCATAATGGCGGCAGCGGCCTCATTGCCATGTTTGGTATAGGTCGCGATCTTGTGGAAGCGACCATTGTCCCAGTGCTTGATGAAGGCCCGCATGGCCGAAATGCCCAGCGATGAGCGGCGGTTTTCGGGGAATACGTAGGACCAGTAGAGCCAAAGCGTGCCGAGTTCGGGACCAGAAATCATGAAGCCGCCGGGCTTGCCGTCACGCAGCATGATCAGCACATGGTACGGGTCAGCATCGATCAGGCTCGCCAGATGCTCCCGCGTCAGCCGCGCCATCTCATAGCTTTTGAACTCATCGCTGTAATAGGGCGAGGTCGCAATCGCCTCATGCAGCTTTGTGTGGA
Organism: Devosia sp.; assembly: GCF_030689745.1. Taxonomy (GTDB): domain Bacteria; phylum Pseudomonadota; class Alphaproteobacteria; order Rhizobiales; family Devosiaceae; genus Devosia; species Devosia alba. The sequence goes on along the minus strand of NZ_JAUYGL010000194.1, from coordinate 3,348 downwards.
TCAGCGCTATGTCGGCGTAGCTGCCGGCCCGATACACAGGCGCGCGCGGACCAGCGACGTTTTGAGGCTCATCGATTTGTGTGATGCCGCTCATACCACCCCACGCCTTGCGATCATGCCACCGGACAGTTGGTGGTGCCGCCACCATAAGCGTCTGCAGGTTAATGGTCGGTACTGTCGGAGCATGAGCCCACAGTTACGCATTAAGTCGCACCGTCAGGGCCTTGCTCCGTGGGTGGCGGGTCAGTAGAACGAATGTGGGAGAGATAAGGGAGGATACCATGAGCGAGCAGCTCGTATTCCAGCCAAGTGCGGCTGCGATCGCACGCACCCGTACGACCGAGCCGCAGTACAATGAAATGTACCACCGCTCGATTACCGACCCTGATGGATTTTGGGGCGAGCAGGCGAAGCGCCTTAATTGGATAACGTTTCCCACCAAAATCAAAAACACCACGTTTGAATATCCGGACGTGTCGATCAAGTGGTTTGAAGACGGCGTACTTAACGTTGCGGCCAATTGCATTGACCGACATCTTGCAGAGCATGGCGACGATATTGCGCTGATCTGGGAGCCCGATGATCCAAACGCGGCATCCGAACACATCAGCTATCGCACGCTGCATGAAAAAGTGTGCCGCTGCGCCAACGTGCTCAAGTCGCTGGGGGTCCGCAAGGGAGACCGCGTCACCATTTATCTGCCGATGATTCCCCAGGCGGCCTATGCGATGCTGGCCTGCGCGCGCATCGGGGCAGTACATTCGGTAGTGTTTGGCGGCTTTTCGCCCGACGCACTGGCTGGCCGCATCAATGACTGTGATTCTGCGGTGGTCATCACTGCCGATGAAGGCCGCCGCGGTGGCAAGGTCGTGCCTCTCAAGCGCAATGTCGACAAGGCGCTGGAAGATTGCCCGGGCGTATCCAAGGTGCTGGTGGTGCACAATACCGGCGCTGCAGTGGCAATGAAGGGGGCTCGCGACATTTGGTGGCATGAAGCCGCTGCGGGCGTCGAGCCATTCAGCGATCCCGAGCCAATGAACGCCGAAGATCCGCTGTTTATCCTCTATACCTCGGGATCGACCGGCAAGCCCAAGGGCGTGGTGCACACTACGGGCGGCTATCTGCTCTATACGTCACTGACGCATGAGCTGAGCTTTGACTATAAGCGCGGCGAGGTTTTCTGGTGCACGGCCGATGTGGGCTGGGTTACCGGGCACAGCTATATCGTCTATGGCCCGCTGGCCAATGGCGCGACCTCGGTGATGTTTGAAGGCATCCCGACCTATCCCGATGCCGGGCGCATGTGGCAGGTGGTCGAAAAGCACAAGGTCAACATCTTCCATACGGCACCGACTGCCATTCGCGCGCTGATGGGAGCCGGTTCGCAGTTTGTCGAAAAATACGACATGCCGAGCCTGCGCCTGCTGGGCACGGTGGGCGAGCCGATCAATCCGCAAGCGTGGCTCTGGTACTACAATCAGGTTGGCAAGGGGCGCTGCGAGGTCATCGATGCCTGGTGGCAGACCGAGACAGGCGGGCACATGATTGCCCCATTCCCGGGCGCAACTGCCAAGAAGCCCGGCTCGGCGACGGTGCCATTCTACGGCATTCAGCCGATCGTGCTATCGCCAGAAGGCCGGTTGCAGGAACAGACCAAGGCGGAAGGCGTGCTGGCCATTGCCGATAGCTGGCCGGCGCAGGCCCGCACCATCTGGGGCGATCATGGCCGGTTCATTTCGACCTATTTCGAGACTTATAAGGGCTACTACTTCTCTGGAGACGGCTGCCGCCGCGACGAGGATGGCTACTACTGGATCACCGGGCGTGTCGATGACGTGCTGAACGTGTCCGGCCATCGTCTGGGCACGGCCGAAGTCGAAAGCGCGCTGGTGGCACACCCCAAGGTCTCGGAAGCGGCCGTTGTTGGCTATCCGCATGACCTCAAGGGGCAGGGCATCTACTGCTATGTCACCTTGATGGAAGGGGAAACCAGCAGCGATGAACTGCGGACTGAGCTCAAGAACTGGGTGCGCAAGGAAATCGGGCCGATCGCAACTCCCGATATGATCCAGTGGGCGCCTGGTCTGCCCAAAACACGCTCGGGCAAAATCATGCGTCGCATTCTGCGCAAGGTGGCCGAGAACGAGTTTGCCACTTTGGGCGACACGTCAACGCTGGCTGACCCTGGCGTGGTTGATGATCTGATCGAAAACCGGCAAAACCGCTAGCATCGGGCGGTCACGGGCGGAGATCCCAAAATCTCCGCCCGATCAAAGGCAACGGCATCACGGGCCGGAAGGTTGAAAAACGGCCCGTACTCCAAGTCGCCCCGCTGCAGAATTGCATTTTTTTCCTTTCATATCAGCCCCTAAGTGCATCGGGACGAAATGTTTTCGCCTTGAGCATTGTTTTGACTGCATTTACTGCACATCGTGCGGCGATGATTCCAATCTGGATTGCCCCGTGAATACTCTTGCTGTTCGTCTGATCTGGACTTGTGTCCTGATGCTGAACTTGCCCCATCTGGCAGTAGCGGCGACGCTGGAACAGATGGCCGGCCAGATGATTGTGGTGGGGTTTCAGGGCGATAGCGTCGATGACGCAGCAGTAGCCGGGCTGCGCGCCGATCTTGCCGCGAGCCGGCTGGGCGGTGTGATGCTGCTCAAGACCAATATTGGGAGCCTGGAGGCCGTCAAGCAGATGAATGCCGCGTTTCGCGACGCCGCGGAGCTGCCGGCGTTCATTACCCTGGACCAGGAGGGCGGGGCGGTGGAGCGACTGACAAAGGCGGTCGGCTTTCGGGAAATCCCCAGTGCTGCCAGCATTGCCAGCCGCAATTCGCCGGCGGGGGCCGAGACGATCTATGTCAGGATGGCGGCAGCCATCGCCGGGCTGGGTTTTACTGTCAATTTTGGCCCGGTGGCTGACCTCAATCTCAATCCGGAAAATCCGATAATTGGCAAATTTGGCCGCGCCTTCAGCGCTGATCCGGCCACAGTGGCACTGTATGATGCGGCCTTCATCAAGGCGCACCATGCGGCGGGGCTGTTGACCGCGCTCAAGCATTTCCCCGGACATGGCTCCTCCACCACCGACAGCCATGAGGGTTTTGTCGATATCACCCAGACTTGGCAGTCCAGCGAGCTTGATCCCTACAGGGAACTGATAGCTGCCGGCGAGGTGGACATGGTCATGGCAGGGCATCTCTACCACGCCGACTATGCCGATGCGGGCCAACAGACGCCGTCTTCATTGTCGCCACAGTGGATCGAGGGGGTGCTGCGCGGCGAACTGGGCTTTGACGGTGTGGTGATCAGCGATGATCTGGAAATGGGCGCCATTCGCGAT
>NZ_JAUYGL010000181.1 GCF_030689745.1 Devosia sp. | reverse complement strand
CGGACCCGACAGCAGGATCGCCTGTCCAGGCCTAGCCCGGTCTGCGGAAACCCGCACCCCGTCGGGCACAACGCCAAGCCCGGTGGTGGTGATGAAGACCCCGTCGCCCTTGCCTTTTTCGACCACCTTGGTGTCGCCGGTGATAACCGGAACGCCAGCCTCGCGCGCCGCCCGCGCCATCGAGATGACGATCCGTTCCAGATCGGCGAGCGGAAAGCCCTCCTCGAGAATAAAGCCGGCGGTGAGATAAAGCGGCCGGGCACCGGCCATGGCTACATCATTGAGCGTGCCATGGACCGAAAGCGAGCCAATATCGCCGCCTGGAAAGAACAGCGGCGAGATCACATGGCCATCAGTCGACATGACAAGCCGGCCCTGCGGCACGTCGATCAACGCCGCATCATTGCCCTGATCGAGGATCGGATTGCCCAGATGCCGGTGGAACAGGTCGCGGATCAGCTCCGCCATCGCCCGGCCGCCGCCACCATGGGTCATGTCGACATTGCCGGTTCTGAGCGAGATGCGCTTTTCCACCATGTTCATGCGGCCACCTCCTTGCTTGCCTTCTCCTTGGCTGTTTTCTGGGGCTCCCGAAAGCGGCCATAGGTCCAGTAGGCGGCGCACGCGCCCTCCGACGACACCATGCACGATCCCATCGGGTTGTCCGGCGTGCAGACCGTGCCGAACAGCTTGCAGTCGGTTGGCTTCTTGACACCACGAAGGATCGCCGGGCACTCGCAGGACTTGACTTCGCGCGACTGCTTCTCCGAAATCTCGAAGCGCTTCTCGGCATCGAAGGCGGCATAAGTGTCGCGGATGCGCAGCGCGCTATACGGCACTTCGCCGAGCCCGCGCCATTCAAAGCTCTGGCGCAACTCGAACACCTCGGAAACGAGCTTCTGGGCTTTCAGATTGCCTTCGCGGGTGACCACGCGGGTATATTCGTTCTCGACTTCCGCCCTGCCCTCGTTGATCTGGCGGATCAGCATCAGCGCCGACTGCATCACGTCGAGCGGTTCAAACCCGGCGATGACGACCGGTTTGGCGAATTCCTCGGCGAAGAACTCATAAGGCTCTGACCCGATCACGGAACTGACATGCGACGGTCCCAGAAAGCCATCGATCCTGACGGTTCCAAGGTCGCGTACTTCCGGAGATTCCAGAATATGGCCAATCGCCGAGGGGGTTAGAACGTGGTTGCTGAAAACCGAGAAATTTTCCAGTCCCTCAGCCTCGGCCTGCCTGATAGCCACGGCCGTTGGCGGTGTGGTGGTCTCGAAACCGATGGCGAAGAAAACCACCTGCCGGTCCGGATTGTCGCGGGCGATCTTCAGCGCGTCGATGGTCGAATAGACCATGCGAATATCGGCTCCGTCGGCCTTGGCGCGGATCAATGACCGCTGTTTGGTGCCCGGCACGCGCATCATGTCGCCATAGGAGCACAGGATCACGCCGTGGCGCTCGGCCAGTTCCACCGCATCGTCGAGACGGCGCACCGGCAGCACGCAGACCGGACAGCCGGGCCCGTGCACGAACTTGACGTTATCGGGCATCAGATCCTGCACCCCGTAGCGGAAGATCGCGTGCGTGTGCCCTCCGCAGAATTCCATCAGATGGTAGGTGCGATCGGGTTGAGCCTCGGCCTTGATCCTGGCGGCCAGATTTTCGGCCAAACCGCCATCGCGGAATTCATCGACATATTTCATGCCTCGCTCCCCGTGATCTCTTCAAGTTCTTCCTTCAAAATGCCGGCTTCCGCCATCAACGCCAGCGTCCGTGCTGCCTCCTCGGGGCTGACCCGGTGCAACGCGTAACCGACATGGATCAGCACATAATCGCCGACCGCCACCTCATCGAGCAGAACTACCGATATGCGCTTCTTGACGCCTTCCAGCGCCACCACCGCCATGTCGTTGGCTTCGAGCGCTATCACCTTTGCCGGTATCGCCAGACACATGGATTCTCTCCCTATTCCGCCGCCGCGCCGAGCGGATGCCCGACGAGCGCCATCGCCCGCGCCGCCGCCAGCCAGGCGATCCAGGCGTCCATGCCCTCGCCACTGCGGGCTGAAACCTGCAGCACTTTGATCGCCGGATTGACCTTGCGGGCGTTGGCGACCGCCGCGCCCACATCGAAATCGAGGTAAGGCAGCAGATCCGTCTTGTTGACCAGCACCAGATCCGAGACGGCGAACATGTCGGGATATTTCAGCGGCTTGTCCTCGCCCTCGGTCACCGAGAGGATCGCCACCTTGTGCGCCTCACCCAGGTCGAAAGCCGCCGGACAGACCAGATTGCCGACATTCTCGATGAACAACACCGAGCCGTCTTCTGGCCCCAGATGCTCCACCGCGTGACCAACCATATGGCCATCGAGATGGCAGCCCTTGCCGGTGTTGATCTGGATAGCAGGCGCCCCGGTCGCGCGGATACGCTCGGCATCGGCTGAGGTCTGCTGGTCGCCCTCGACCACATAGCTCTTGAGCCTGTCACCAAGCAGTTCGATAGTCTTGACCAGCAGCGCGGTCTTGCCGGAGCCGGGACTGGAGACCAGATTCAACGCCAGAATACCGTGGTTTGCAAAGAAATTCCGGTTTTCGGCCGCATAGGTATTGTTCTTGGCCAGAATGTCGTGTTCGAGCTGGATCATCCGGCCCTGGCTCATTCCAGGCACCACCGCACCGGCCTCCCCCGCACCATAATCGAGCGTCCCGTGATCGCCATGATGATGATGGTGGTGGCCGTCATGGTGATGCCCGTGCCCGTGATCATGCCGGTCATCGTGCTTGTGGCCTTGCGCCTTGTCCGCGCCCTCGACCCGGACTTCGCCTTCTCCGCATCCGCAAACCGTGCACATCAGTTGACCTCCAGTTCCTTGATCCGCAATTCCTCGCCGCCTGTCACCTGCAGTTGGTGCGATCCACAATCGGGACACGGATCATAGCGCTCTATGATCACGATGTCCTTGCCGCAGGAGAAACACCAGGCCTTGGCCGGCGTCTCGATGATATCCAATACGGCTTCTTCGGCAATCGAGCCGCGCATGACCACATCGAACCCGAATCTCAGCGCTTCGATTTCGACCCCGGACAACGGGCCGATCTCCACGCAGACCCGTTTGACCTTGTCAAACTTTTGCTGGTGAGCCTGATCCCTCAGAACTCCGAGAATGCTTTCGCAAATCGACATCTCATGCATCAGGCTGCCCTCACTTGATAGGCGACGCAAGGGTCGATGGCGTTGACCACCAGATGCGCAAGTGAAATCCTGTCCGCCTCATCATGACCGTCGAGCGTGGCCAGACACCGCGCCGCGATACCCCGGGAATCGAAATTCCAGTCCGTTGGCGACACAATACGGTAGGCATCGACGCGCCCGTCACGCAACCCGACTGTGTGAATGAGCAGTCCGCGCGCTGCCTCGACAACACCAATGCCTGTCCCGTCGTCGGTTTCGGTCATCGTTCCTGGCTCTCCCTGCCCGTCCAGCAATAAACGCATTTCGGCAGGAAGGCACGCAAGTTCAGCGAGACGGGCGATGAACCGCGCACCAAGACCCGAGCTGTTGAGACTTTCGACAGGGCCTTCGGCCAGACGCCGCGAGAACAGGGTCGTTTCCGGAACCCCATCCTGCAATGCGAAGGGCACGCGTCTGCTGTTGCCTGCAAGCAGCCTCGGCCATGCAACTGCCGAACCGGTATGCGGCAAACCCACCGCATCGCGTCCAGCATCCGCCATGTGGATCCAGTTCCTTTCAGACAAATTGGCGATCATCCGCGCCGCAGCGGTCCGGCGAAGAGCGCACCAGTCGGCAAAACCGGCCATGCCTCGCCGTGCTCGCCAAACCTCCAGCGGCTCGCCGAATATTCCATCAGCAAGCAGTGCTTCCGCCTCGTCGATTACCGCGAGCGCCGCCACTCTGTCAGGCACGCATCCCGCTCCGATGGCGAATGGATTGCGGCTTCCGAACAAAGCGTGGCGGATTCGGGGTACATAACCGATCACCGGGCGAACCGACGCCCCTTCCGGCTCGCCACCGAAAAACCTCGGCCATTCGAGCGCGATGCGCAGTACGTTTTCCCGCAATGTCTCCATGGACGTGACAAGCACGCGGGCGCAAGCGGTTTGCCGGTCCGGCGCGACGCCCATCGTCGCTTCAAGCGCCAGAACCGCGGCATGGGATTGGGCATTGGCGCAAACGCCGTAAACCGACGAAATGCAGGTTATCGCCTCCGCAGGCGAGCGGCCGCTAAGCATCGGCGAGATATTGACTGTCCGGTCGTGCCGCACCGCTGATCCGCGGCCCTTTCCGAGGATGATTTCCACCTTGCCCTCGAGCATCATGACCGTTCCTCAGCGGGCGCACCACCGCGTAGGAAGGCCCTACGGCTGACCGGTCGCGGTGCGTGCGATCCATGGCCGGGTGCAGCCCGGTCTTCACTTGCGTCATCTTCGGAATCATTGCCAGCGTCATCGGCCTGAACGGGCACTTCACCCCGCCACATAGCTGCCATGTCACGCTCGCTAGCATCCGATTCGCCGCCGGATTCAAAGATCGCCTCAAGCGCCGCAACGGCGGTCGCTTCAGCCCCCTCCTGATCGGAAAACTCGAGTACCGGCGAAAACAGCGAGCACATCCAGAAGGGGCCAATTGCCGCCTCGCCTCCGGCGATGAATTCGAACGATCCGGCCGGAAATGCGAACATGCGTTTGGTGCCGGTAGCGACCGGCTCATCTCCAGCCTTATCCGGCAGAGCCATCAGGTTCATGAACCACGGCGTGATCAGCACGCAGAGCCAGTAACCGTTCCAGGATCGCCCGCCTACCGCCTTCACCGGCAGAGCCGCATTGAGGATCGGGATACCAGCCATGCGGCTTGTCCTGATCTCCTCGAAACAGGCTTCCATCCTTGGGCCAATGTCCGCGCGGTCAGCCATTCAATTGTCTCCAATGACCATGAAGCCTGATTTTCCGCTGTCGCATTCCGGGCATGTCCAATGATCGGGCAGGTCGGAAAACGACACTCCACGCGGGATCTGCCAATAGTCGTCGCCCTGGTCCGGATCGTAGACATGCCAGCAAATCTTGCATTCAAGCTTTGTGCGCGGGCCAATTTTGGCTGCGTCACCGCCATAGGATCCTGCAAAAAAATGATCGCTCATCGGTAGATTTCCAGGATCTCGTCGAGCCGTTCAGCGGAATCCGCGATATCTTCCGGCGACGCGCAGGCAACCTCGGGAACATGGGTGATTTCCACGGTGTTGAGTATCATCGTATCCTGCGAATTGTAGAACTGGACCCACCAGACGTTTCGGGTCGCTGTCGCTGTGATGCGGCAATTGCCATAGCCGCGCGACAGCACCGTGATTGCGCCACGCCCCAGCGTTTCATTGAGGAAAAGCAGATCTTCCTCCGTGTGCGGCAGCAACGACAGATTGATCACATGCGTGAAACCCGCACCGTTCACCCGCGGAATCTGATCATTTATTTCGGGCAACAACGGTGGAGCATTGAAGATATTGGGTCCAAATGAATCCGGAATGGCGATCTCGCTTTGTGCGACGTCAAATGCGGTCTCCAGAATGCGGGCGGGAAAGGCCCCGATTTCGACATAGTCGCGCAAAATCGAGCCATCATCGGTGGTTTCGCGAACACGCCATACTCCGGCCAGAACGGCTTCTTGGGCTTGCGCGACACCGCCTGCAATCAACGAGACTTCGCCTTCACCCAGAACCTGGCCAACGAAATTGAGGTTTTCCGGATCAAGTCCGAGAAGGCTGACCATGCGCCCCTGCTCAGCTTCCTGGTAATCCTGTAGCTGGGAGAGAACCTGTTCAAGCGCGGCCATACCCGCTTGAAAGCTTTCCGCCTCTTCGGATTCAGGCAGATCAGGCGTGGCGAATGTCATCATGCCCGAAGGCATCTGCATGTAATCGAGCGTGGTGCCGTCCTCTTCGCCGGGCTGGCTGCCGGGGCCGATAAATGAGGTGATCTGGTCTTGCATGGCGGTGTCCTCGAACGGTTCTGTCTAGTGCTGAAGGTTCGGTTGCGGAGCGCCGCAGCCATCGGGAAACTGGAAAGCTGGCGGTTCGCTTGGCTCGCGCGATAGGATTTCGGGAATGTCGCGTATGTAGTCATTCCAGTCCTGTACCCGCGGGATGACGCCAAGGTATTCGCCATAGCGCAGGAAGATCAGCACCGGAAAGGCGTTGAACCGGTAGCGCCGCTGGATGTCGCGCTCGCTGTCGCGGCTGACGATCAGCGGCGTGATGGCTCCTGCGAAAGCCTTGTCCAGCTCGGGCACGACCACGGCAACATCGTTGCTTTCCGCAACACGCAGGGCGTCGCCCGCCACAAACAGCATCGCGAACGGCAGTTCCACCGTCACAGCGTCGAGGTCGTCGTGGTCGACGACGGGGTATCCTTCGCGTTCGATGATCGATTGCAGCAGGGGTGAAAACATGGAGGATCCTCTCTTCAGGTGGGGTCTGTCGCGGCGGGGCGCAGGAAATCGGGCAGTTCGGGCTCACGGTTAATCAGGTCGGCAAACAGGTGCTCGAACCCGCCCTCGCCGCGCATGACCTTGCCCAGCGCCTCGATGGCGTCGGCGGATCGGCGCGCCTGTTCGGCGCTGATCGCCTCGCGCGCGGTGCCCAGAAAGACCATCACCCAGCCGCCGGCCGGCACCGCTCCGACGAGGCACATGTCGATGCGGTGGACGCCATCGGCCGCGCGGCAGAGCGCATGCCCGTCGCCCTCCTCGATCACCTGCATGGGGATTCCGATGCACATCAGCGGGCCTCCGCCTTGCCCGAGACGAGGCGTTCCATCTCCGCGTCGAAATCCTGCGGACCGCGCCAGTTGCGGTCGGCGAGCACCCGGCCGTCGCCATGCCGGAAGGCTTCGGCCTCTCCCGGACGCCCGGCCTCGTAGCGCCCCAGCGTCAGTTCGAGCGAGGCGATGGTCTTGTCCTCGTCGAGCCGCGCGGTCCGCGGCTCGGCATGGACGCCGTGACCTGAGAGAAACGCGAGCGCCATCTCGATGGCGGGTCCGATCTGCGCCTTGACCTCGGGGCGAAGGCTGCCGCCGTAATCGTCGAGTTCGACCGGCTGCACGCCGACC
>NZ_JAUYGL010000180.1 GCF_030689745.1 Devosia sp. | reverse complement strand
CCGGTCTCGGCTGAACTGTTGAGCCAGTTCTTGGGCGTATTGGAACCTACGCTCCAGCCCGCCGTCCAGCACCTGTAGCAAAGTGTCAAACCTGACCTGGCGCTCCTCCAGCAGCCTGGGGTTTGTGGCGGCGGCTATTGCCCACCCCAACCTACCGCCGGATATGCGGGCCAGCAGCCGAGCATCCTCCGGGGCAACGCTGTGCTCTTCGGTGAGCACTGCCACGAGCCTGTCTTCCGACAGGGGTCGCACCTCCAGCCGCCGACAACGGGAACGGATGGTAGAAAGCAGCGCCTCTTCTTGGGCCGTGGTGAGAAGCAGCAGTACGTGAGCCGGGGGCTCTTCCAGCGTCTTGAGCAGGGCATTGGCGGCCGATGGATTGCAGTCATCAATACTGTCGATGATGGCGACGCGGTGCCCTGCCCGGCCCCGTGTGTGGTGCAGCCCGTCGCGCAACTGGCGCACATCCTCGACACGGATGACGGTATAATAGCTCTTGGCGTCCTTGGGACGGCGGCGCAACAGCGAGACATTGGGATGGGACAGCGCGGCGATCTGTTCCTCGACGCGATGGGCGTCCTCATCGCCGGTGGCCGTCAGAATGGCAGCGGTCATTTCGAAGGCGAAGGTGGCCTTGCCGATGCCCATCGGCCCGTGCAGCAGAATGGCGCCAGGGAGCCGGCGGCTGGCGACCTGGCTGGCGATCCCCGCACGGGCCGCCGCGTGCCCGCGGGCCCGCTGGCGGCGCTCGGGTGGGGCTAGGCCGTCAAGTGCATTGGGGTCGGTCACGCTTGAGATCCGCGTAGCAGCTCGGGAAAGCGCTGGCGGACCACCTCCCAGATCGCGGCTTCCAGCGCGTCTTCATGCTGGGCCGCCGAAATCACGACGCAGCGCTCGGGATTGTTGCGGGCAATGGCCAGGAAGCCATCGCGCAACCTTATGTGCCAGTCGAGTTCCTCTTTCTCAAAGCGATCGCCGGTCAGAGCCAGCCCGTCTTCGACGGCCCGGTCGGCGACGCGCTTGAACGCGGCCACCGGGTCCATATCCAGCATAATCGTCAGATCGGGCGCGTGACCATCTAGGGCCAGGCTCTCCAGCGCATCGATCAGCTTGTCGTCGACGCCACCGGTCAGCCCCTGATAGGCTCGTGTGGAGTCATGGAAACGGTCGGACAGCACCCAGGTGCCGTTCGCCAGATTTGGCGCGATCAACTGATTGACGTGATCGAGGCGCGCGGCGGCAAACAACACCGCCTCGGCCCCTGCCCCCCAGCTTTCCGATCGTCCCTGCAGGATGAAGGAGCGGATGGCTTCGGCCTTTGGCGTACCGCCGGGCTCGCGCGTGCGCACCACCTCAATGGCGTGCCGCTGCAGGTTTTGCAGCAGCCGTTTGACCTGGGTGGATTTGCCGACGCCTTCACCACCTTCGAAGGTGATGAAGCGGGCACGATTGGCTTTGGGCGCTTCGAGCATGATGAGCGTTGTATCCGAGTCTCAGAGCCAGCCAAGGGCCAGTTGTCGCAAAGCGTCTGCAGCCTTGCGGGTAATACCCCCTTCGCCGACGGTTTCAGCGGCATAGAGCGGCGCCACCTGTACCAGTCGATCGTCGCAGAAGACACGCAGTTCGGCGATCTGGTCACCGGCATTGACCGGTGGCAGCAGCGGCGCGTCATAGCGCACTTCGGCGCTGAGGCATTTGCGCGAGCCTCGCGGCAGATAAAGCGCAACTTCGCCATTGCCGATCAGCCCGACGCTGCCCGATTCACCGCCATAGACATTGGCGTAGGCGACGATGGCGCCATCGGCATAGGCCGCCACGCGTTCAAAGGCCCGGGCACCCCAGGTGATCAGCTTGCGCCCCTCTTCGGTGCGTTCCGACATGGAAGTCAGGCCATGGATGACGGCGATCAGGCGGCGGCCACCCTCTTTGGTCGAAATCACCGAGCCATAACCTGCGGCTGCGGTGTGTCCGGTCTTGAGGCCATCCACGCCGATACCCAGTTCAACCAGCGAATTGCGGTTGGATTGCTTGATGCCGTTCCACTCCATCTCGGGCTCGGAGAAGTAGTGGTAGTATTGCGGGAATTCGCGGATCAGATAGCGCGCCAGATCCGCCAGGTCTCGCGCGGTGACCCGCATTTCCGGGTCAGGCAGACCAGCGGGATTGGTGAAGTGTGAGCCGGTCAGGCCAATATCCTCCCCCAGTTCATTCATCATGGCGGCAAAGCTGGCTTCCGAGCCGGCAATGCCTTCGGCCAGAATGATGGACGCGTCATTGCCCGACTGGATGATGACCGAGCGGACCAGGTCTTCGACCGAGATATTGGAGTTGAGCTCGGCGAACATGGTCGAACCGCCCGACGCAGCGCCGCCCGTGCGCCAGGCATGTTCGGAGACAAAGAACTCATCGCTGAGGCTGACGCGACCGAGACGGATTTCGTTGAAGACCACGGCAATGGTCATCAGTTTGGCCATGCTGGCCGGCTCCATGGGGAGGTCCGCGTCCTTCTGGAAGATGACCGTACCGGTCTCCTGATCCATCAGAATGGCGAATTTGGCCTTGGTATCGAAATTGGCCTGCGCCCAGGCAGACGCAGCCAGCGCCAGCACTATCGCCAGAATGTACCCGAGCCGTTTCACGCGCACTACCTCTCGTTTGCCGGCACAAATGCCGACAAAGAGAACTAATAGAGAATTATGTCGGTAAGGCCAAGTTGCCGCGCCATATCAAGGGCATCGACCCGGGCCACGCCAGGCTTGAGCTGGGTCAGGGTCAGGCGGGTCGCAGCCCGGCCATTGACAGTGACAGCTTCCTCGTCGACGGCGCCGAGCATGGCGAACTGTTGGGCCAGCGCAATGGCGTTGTCGTGATCGGCGAAGACGCCGAGCCCCAGCTTGATGGCGCGGGCGTCGACATCGACCGACTGCACCCATTCGTCAAGCGCGGTGGAGCGGGTCGCCATGGCAGTGACGGCAGCGTGTGCCGTACCTATGGCGATCTCTTGTTCTTGCGGTGTGGTGTCAGCGTAGGAGAACAGGCCACCAAAGAAATTGCCGGCAATGTCAGCCAGGCTATTGGTGTTGTCGGCATAGGCATAGCGGGTATTGCTGCTGCCGCCCACGATATCGGCCGGGCCGGAATAGCTGGCGAGCAGCATGCGGGTATCGTCGCCTTCCAGCGGTGCCGGACCGACATATTCGGCCCGGATCTGGGCGTGGCCATTGTTCACGTAACCGAGCATTTCGGCCGCACGATGCGACAGGTCCATGATGCGACCAGGCATGTAAGGCCCGCGGTCATTGACCCGCACCACGACTGAACGGCCATTTTCCTGATTGGTCACCCGAACATAGCTGGGCAGCGGCAGGGTCGGATGGGCGCCGGTGATGGCGTTGGCCGAGAAGATCTCGCCATTGGCGGTGCGGCGGCCATGGAAGTCGGAGCCATACCAGGAGGCCTCGCCGCTATCGGCGTAGTTCGGGTTCTCCTGCGGCACATAGACCTTGCCGCGCACCGTATAGGGCTTGCCGACCTGATAGCGGCCGCCACCCTTGGGCGGATTGGGGTTGGTGGTGACGCGGGGCGAGGAGGTAACGCCATATTCCTTGGAGCTGAAGGCCGAGCGTTTGACGGTGGCGCCGAGGTCGCCCATGCCGCAGGCGGCAAGGATCGGGGCGATCAGGGTCGCCAATGCGACCAGGCGGATGGCATGGCGCCAGGGTGTCATCACAGTACTCATACTCATAGGCCAACCTTGCTGCGAACGTCGAGTGTACCGCGATTGAACGGCGACTGCCCCCTCAGAACAGTTTTCTGGTTTAGGGGAGGTTAAGGACAACAGAATGTTAGCAGCGAGCGTGGCATTTGGGACGAATGCGCGACAGTTTGCGGACAATGGAGTTCGGGCCGGTCCCCGCTTGCGTTTTCGATGATATAAAGATATCTTTATGTCAAATCCGACGATCGTTGAACCGAGGTGAATGGCGATGAGCCTTTCCGAGCAGCAGCCCCCTATTCCCGACTGGACCGAAGTGCGGACCGCCCTGGCGCAAGCTGCCAGCGAACGCATTCTGATTCTGGACGGTGCCATGGGGACCATGCTGCAGCGGCTGAAGTTCACCGAAGAGAACTTCCGTGGTGAGCGCTTCATGGACTGGAAGTTGCCGCTACAGGGCAATAACGACCTGCTGGTTCTCACCGAGCCAAAGGCGGTCGAAGATATCCATTTCGACTATTACATGGCCGGCGCCGATATCGCCGAGACCAACACCTTCTCGGCAACCTCGGTGGCGCAGGCCGACTATGGCTGCGAAGACGCGGTCTATGAGATCAATTTCCAGGGCGTCGCTGTGGCACGCCGGGCGGCGTTGCGGGCCGAGGCTGCGGACGGGCGCCGCCGGTTTGTTGCCGGGGCGTTGGGGCCGACCAACAAGACCTCATCCATGTCGACCGATGTGAACAGCCCAGGCCATCGCTCGATCACCTTCGATCAATTGGTGGTCGCCTATGGCGAGGCCATTCGCGGGCTGGTCGATGCCGGCGCCGACCTGCTGCTGTTTGAGACCATTACCGATACGCTCAACACCAAGGCCGGCATTTTTGCGGCCCAGCGCTTGTTCGAGGAGCGCGGCATTGACGTGCCGATCATGCTGTCGGGCACGATTACCGATCGTTCGGGTCGCACGCTGTCAGGGCAAACGCCAACCGCGTTCTGGTATTCCCTGCGCCACGGCAAGCCGTTCACCGTCGGCTTGAACTGCGCGCTGGGTGCCGATCTGATGCGCGAGCATATTGCCGAACTGTCGGCGGTGGCCGATACGCTGATCTGCGCCTATCCCAATGCCGGCCTGCCCAATGAATTTGGCGGCTATGACGAGACGCCCGAACTGATGACGTCGCAGCTGGAGCAGTTTGCCAACGACGGCTTGCTCAATATCGTGGGCGGTTGCTGCGGTTCGACGCCCGACCATATTCGCGCCATCGCGCAAATGGCCAGCAAATACGCGCCACGCGTGGTGCCGGAGATCAAGCGCCAGCTGCGATTGTCGGGCCTTGAGGCGTTCACGCTGACCCCGGAAATTCCGTTCGTGAACGTTGGGGAGCGCACCAATGTCACCGGCTCGGCGCGCTTCCGCAAGCTGATCACCGCCGGCGACTATCATGCCGCGCTCGAAGTGGCGCGCGATCAGGTGGCCAATGGCGCCCAGATCATCGACATCAACATGGATGAAGGGCTGATCGACTCCAAACAGGTGATGATCGACTATCTCAACCTGCTGGCAGCCGAGCCCGACATTGCCAAAGTGCCGCTGATGATCGACAGCTCCAAATGGGATGTCATCGAGGCGGGCCTGAAATGCGTGCAGGGCAAGGCGCTGGTCAATTCCATTTCGATGAAGGAAGGCGAAGAAGCCTTCCTGCATTACGCCCGGCTGGTGCGCGCCTATGGCGCCGCAGTCGTGGTGATGGCGTTTGACGAGCAGGGCCAGGCCGATACCATCGAGCGCAAGGTCGCCATCTGCACCCGTGCCTACCAGTTGCTCACCGAAGAGGTCGGTTTTCCGCCCGAAGACATCGTGTTCGACCCCAATGTGTTCGCCGTGGCGACCGGCATTGAGGAGCACAATGGCTATGGCGTTGCCTTCATCGAGGCGACCAAGCAGATCACCGACACCCTGCCCCATGTGCATATTTCGGGCGGCATCTCGAACCTGAGCTTCTCGTTCCGCGGCAATGAGCCGGTGCGCGAGGCCATGCACGCGGTGTTCCTGTACTATGCCATCCAGAACGGCATGGACATGGGCATCGTCAATGCCGGGCAATTGGCGGTCTATGAGTCGATCGACCCCGAACTGCGCGACGCCTGTGAAGACGTGATCCTCAATCGGCGCGACGACGCCACCGATCGCCTGCTGGAAATTGCCGAGCGCTATCGGGGCGTAGCCGGCAAGGAAGCCGCAGCCAAGGATCTGAGCTGGCGCGAGAAACCGGTCGAGGACCGGATTGCCCACGCCCTGATCAATGGCATCACCGAATATATCGATGCCGATACCGAAGAGGCGCGGCAGAAGGCCGAGCGGCCGCTTCATGTCATCGAAGGCCCGCTCATGGCCGGCATGGGCATTGTTGGTGACCTGTTCGGCTCGGGCAAGATGTTCCTGCCCCAGGTGGTCAAATCGGCGCGGGTGATGAAGCAGGCGGTGGCGCTGCTGCTGCCCTATATGGAAGCCGAGAAGAATGCCGACGGCAATGCCACCGGCCGCAGGAGCGCCGGCAAGATTCTGATGGCGACGGTAAAGGGCGATGTGCATGACATCGGCAAGAACATCGTCGGCGTCGTGCTCAGCTGCAATAATTACGAGATCATCGATCTGGGCGTCATGGTGCCAGTGGCCAAGATATTGCAGACGGCCAAGGATGAGAATGTCGACATTATCGGGCTGTCCGGGCTGATCACCCCGTCGCTGGACGAGATGGTGCATGTGGCAGCCGAGATGGAGCGCGAGGGCTTTGACATTCCGCTGCTGATCGGCGGCGCCACCACCAGCCGCGTGCACACGGCGGTCAAGATCCACCCGCGCTATGATCGCGGCCAGACCGTGCATGTCAACGACGCCAGCAGGGCCGTGGGCGTGGTGGGCAATCTGCTGTCGCCCGAGACCAAGGTCAGCTTCATCGCCGACATCAAGGAGCAATATGCCAAGGCGGCAGCGGCGCACGAGCGGGCCGAGAGCGAGAAAAAGCGGGTGCCGCTGGCGACCGCCCGCGCCAACGCCTTCACGCCCGACTGGAGCGGATACACCCCACCCAAGCCGAGTTTTCTCGGCACCAGGGTGCTGAAAGACTTCAAGCTGGAAACGCTGGCGGAATATATCGACTGGACTCCCTTCTTCCAGACCTGGGAGCTCAAGGGTCGCTATCCGGCGATCCTGCAGGATGAACGACAGGGCGAGGCAGCGCGGCAATTGTTCGACGATGCCCAGGCCATGCTCAAGCAGATCATCGAGGAAAAGTGGTTTGTGCCGCGCGCCGTGGCCGGTTTCTGGCCCGCCAATGCCGTCGGTGACGACATACGCCTGTACAAGGATGAGGGCCGCACCGACGAGTTGGCGACCCTGTTCACCCTGCGCCAGCAGTTGAGTAAGCGCGATGGCAAGGCCCATATGGCGCTGGCTGATTTCGTCGGTCCTGCCGGCGTACCGGACTATATCGGCGCCTTCGTGGTGACGGCCGGCATCGAGGAGGTGGCGATTGCCGAGCGCTTCGAGCGGGCCAATGACGACTATTCGTCCATTCTGGTCAAGGCGCTGGCCGACCGTTTCGCCGAAGCGCTGGCCGAAGCACTGCACGAGCGCGTGCGCAAGGAATTCTGGAGCTATGGGGCTGACGAGGCCTTCACGCCCGAAGAACTGGCTGCCGAGCCCTATCGGGGCATCCGCCCGGCGCCCGGCTATCCGGCGCAGCCTGACCATACCGAAAAGACCACGCTGTTCCGCCTGCTTGATGCCGAACAGACGGTGGGCGTGACGCTGACCGAAAGCTACGCCATGTGGCCCGGATCGTCGGTCTCGGGGATCTATATGAGCCACCCAGACGCCTATTATTTCGGCGTTGCCAAGGTGGAGCGGGATCAGGTGCTCGACTATGCCGCGCGCAAAGGCATGAAGCTGGAAGATGTCGAGCGTTGGCTGGGCCCGATCCTGAACTACATTCCCGGCCCGGCGATTGTGGCAGCGGAGTAGCGCGTGGCCAAGGTCGACCCCATACCCGTGGTTATGGTCACGCAAGCCGGGCAATTGCTGGCGCTTGGCCCCAATACCGCCCTGCTCCGCCTGCCCGCCAATAGCGGGCATGGCCATGCCGATGGGCAGCACTGCGTGGCCTGCGCAGCGCACTCCGATGTAAGGGCCCGGCTGTTTGATATGCTCGAAGAGGTCAAGCGCGTTACGCGGCCGGCATTCACGCAGGTGATCGTCGATGCCAGCGCGGTGGCAGATCCGACCGCGGTAGTGGCGGCGCTGACCGGCAAATTGCCGGCGCAGGCACTGCGTGACCACACGGTGGCCCGGCTGTTCTATCTGGCGGACGTGGCCTGAAGGTCCCTTCCCCCGACCTGGGTCGTCGCCTATCGTGCGCCAAACCGTGTCGGGAGATCAATTATGGCCAAACCATCCATTGCCTTGGCGCTGGGTAGCGGCGCAGCGCGGGGCTGGGCCCATATCGGCGTGATCGATGCCCTGCTGGAAGCCGGCATCAAACCTGACATTGTCTGCGGCACCTCGATGGGCGCCCTGGTCGGGTCGGTCTATGCCAGTGGACGGCTGGAGGCCTTGCGCGACTGGGCCATGGGCGCTGACTGGCGTTCGGTGGCGGCCATGGTTGATGTCGGCCTGCTGGGCGGTGGTCTGGTGGACGGCGTGCACATCGTCAAATGGCTCACCGGCATGGGCCTGCCCGAGAACATCGAAGACCTCAAACTGCCGTTCACCGCGGTGGCGACCGATATCAGCACGGGGCGCGAGATCTGGCTGCAGTCGGGGCCGCTGGCCACCGCTGTGCGGGCCTCGATCGGCATGCCGGGCGTGTTCAGCCCCACCAAGATCGACGGGCGCTGGCTGTCGGATGGGGGTCTGGTCAACCCGGTGCCTGTCTCGGTCTGCCGGGCGATGGGCGCCGATTTCATCATTGCGGTCAATCTGAATGAGGACCTGCTGGGACGCCGGCTGGTGATTGAGCCCGATGTACTGCCCGATGAGGCTGAGCAAGCCGGCGAAGCGGCCAAGCCCGAAGGCATTTTGGCCTTGATAGCGTCCATTCCGGCGTCGGTGCGGGAGCAGATGTCGTCGCTGAACTTTTTCGGCGCCGGCAGCAACACGCCGGGCTATTTCGACTTGCTGACCAATGCCATCGACATCATGCAGGATCACATCACCCGCTCGCGGCTGGCCGGCGAGCCACCGCATGCCATGGTGGCGCCACGGGTGGCCGAGATCGGCCTGATGGATTTTCACCGGGCAGCCGAGTCGATTGCCGCGGGGCGCGCGGCCGTCGAGCAGATACTGCCGGTCATCGAAGTCAAGCTTAACGGGCGCAGCCGGCTCTAGAGCGTTTTCAGCAAAAGTGGCGCCAGCGCGACCAATCAAAGACCTGGGGCAATTCAGCATTTCAGCGCAACGGTGAATTGCTCTAGCGGGCGGCGTCCACGGACGGAAATGGCACCAGTTGCGTGTCGGCGCGCAGATAGAGTGGGTGTTTGGGGGAGCCGTCGGCATTGGTGCCAAAGCACCACAGCTTGATCCCGTCATTGCGCAGGGTTTGCACCAGTTCCGCCCCGGCGGCCGCCAAAGCCTTGTTGAGCTTGCCGTGGCACAATACGACGCGATCAGCGCCCGCCGCGGCCGCCCGCAGGGAGGGCAGGTTCGCTTCCGAGACAGCGACAATGCCGGGCATCAGCAACATTTTGGGATGGGTCGCCCGATAGTCGCCCACATTGCCTTTCGCCATGCCCGTATAGCCCTCGCGCTGGGCGAAACTCCATTCACGGGCACAGGTGGGGTCGTTGACCGTGGCGTCGGCCGTCGACGGGTTCATGCCGATAAACAGAATGTAGCGGTCAGGGAAGCTGTCGCCCAGCCAGCGGCGCATGATCTGCCGGTGGCGCCCATCCGCGCTGAACGCGGCATCGCCCTTGACGCCCGGCATCAGCGCCAGGCGCACCTTGCCGCCGGGGTCGTGAGCGGCAGCATTCATGCCGTCAAATCGCTCGGGGGCACCAGGCCATTGATCAACGAGGCGG
Organism: Devosia sp.; assembly: GCF_030689745.1. Taxonomy (GTDB): domain Bacteria; phylum Pseudomonadota; class Alphaproteobacteria; order Rhizobiales; family Devosiaceae; genus Devosia; species Devosia alba. The sequence goes on along the minus strand of NZ_JAUYGL010000180.1, from coordinate 24,378 downwards.
TGGTGACGGTATTGGCCAGCAGGCAGGCAATGGTCATCGGGCCAACGCCGCCCGGGACCGGGGTGATGGCGCCAGCGATCTCTGCGGCTTCGGCAAAGGCCACGTCGCCCAGCAGGCGCGTCTTGCCTTCGCCCCGCTCGGGGGCGTCGATGCGGTTGATGCCGACATCGATCACAGTGGCCCCTGGCTTGATCCAGTCGCCCTTGACCATTTCAGGACGACCGACGGCGGCGACGACGATATCGGCCTGACGGACGATGGACGGCAGATCGCGCGTTCGGGAATGAGCGATGGTGACGGTGCAGTTCTCGCGCAGCAGCAATTGGGCGATCGGCTTGCCGACCAGATTGGAGCGGCCGACGACCACGGCGTGCAGGCCCGACAGGTCGCCCAACTGGTCGCGCAGCAGCATCAGGCAGCCCAGCGGCGTACAGGACACCGGGCCTGGCAGGCCAATGGCCAGCTTGCCGACGCTGGCCGGGGTGAAGCAATCGACATCCTTGGCCGGGTCGATGGTCTGGATGATCTTTTGCGGATCGATATGATCAGGCACCGGCAGTTGGACGAGAATGCCGTGGATGGCCGGGTCGGCATTGAGCTTTTCGATCAGCGCCAGCACTTCGGCCTCGCTGACCGTCTCGGCCAGTTCGTATTTTTCCGAATGCATGCCGACGGCGACGGTCTGCTTGGCCTTTTGCGCCACATAGACCTGGCTGCCCGGATCATGACCGACAATTACCACGGCAAGGCCGGGGGTGATGCCGTGCTCGCTCTTGAGACGCTCCACATGGCCGGCAATGCGACCGCGCAGACCCTCGGCAAAGCTCTTACCGTCGATGATGCTGGCCGTCATGTCTTGCCTCATTTTGGGAGCAGAATTGGAACTGGCCGCAGCAATAGGAAATGCCGGGGCGCTCGTCTATGGTTTTGCTCTTAAAATGGGAGTGAGATCGCCGTGCCCGGACAAAAATCCCAACCCGAGGGTAGCGTTCGGGTCTGGCAGACAAAAAAGGGCCACCAAAACATCTCTGTTCTGGTGGCCCTGGGGAATGCCGGTCTACCGCACTGTTGAGGGCTTGGGGGACAAGCGGCCAACACAACACTCCTCGCTCACCGGTTGCATGGGTCGTTTGCGATGCCAGTGAACTGGGTATCAAGATGGTGGCCAATTGCGGCGATAAAAGTGCTGGTCACTCCGATGTGAAGGGCTGCCGGAAAGGCGCCCGCAGTTGAAGCGGCGCCGAGAAGCTGTCATCACAAAAGACTAGACGTTGCACACCATGCGGCGCGATTCCGCCCAAGCGGGTTCAATCCGGAACCCGCGAGATGAAAGAGCAAGAACATGACCACGATCAGCCCGCCACGCGCCGAGACGCAATCCTTCACCGACCCCGAGAAGGCGTGGGCCTATCTTGCCGAAATCTATCACCGCAATACCGGATTCATCCGCAGCCATCTGGCATCGCTGGCCAAGGGCATCGTGCCACCGGGCCAGGTGCGGGCCTGCTATCCACAGATCGAGGTACGGTCGACCAGCTATAGCCGCAGCGAAAGCACCCTGCCCTATGGGTTCCTGCATACCCCGGGCATCTATCGCACGACGGTGACGGCGCCCGATCTGTTTCGCAATTATTTCCAGGACCAGTTTGCGGTGATCCTGAAGAATCACGGCGGCACCATCGACATCGGGGAATCCGACACCCCCATCCCGCTGCATTTCGCCGTGCCGGCCAATGAGCGGATCGATGGGGAAGCGCTCAATGCGCTCAATATCCCGCTGCGCGATGTGTTCGACGCGCCCGACCTGGGCAATACCGATGACGAAATCGCCAATGGCACTTTTGTGCCGCCGCGCGGCGGGCCCTATCCGCTGGCCGCGTTCACGGCGCCGCGGGTGGATTATTCGCTGTTCCGGCTGAGCCACTATACCGGCACCGACGCCAGCCATTTCCAGAACTTCGTCATCTTCACCAATTACGCCTTCTACATCGACGAGTTCTGCCGCGTCGCCAAGCAGTACCTGGCCGATGGCCATACCCATTACGAGAGCTTCATCGAGCCGGGCAATGTGGTGACCGACAATGCCCTGGCCGGTGGCAAGGTGGCGGGCACCTCGCCTGCCCGCGCGCCGCAGATGCCGGCCTATCACCTGACCGCCCCCAATGGCCGTGGTATCACCATGGTCAATATCGGCGTCGGCCCATCCAACGCCAAGACCATCACCGACCATATCGCCGTGCTACGCCCGCATGCCTGGATCATGCTGGGGCACTGCGCAGGCCTGCGCAATTCCCAGGAGCTGGGCGATTATGTGCTGGCCCACGCCTATGTGCGCGAGGACCATGTGCTCGACGCCGATCTGCCGCTGTCGGTGCCGATTCCGGCACTGGCAGAAGTGCAGGTGGCGCTCGAGCAGGCGGTGCACGAGATCACCCAGACCGAGGGGCTCGAAACCAAAAAGATCATGCGTACCGGCACGGTGGCGACGTTTGATAATCGCAACTGGGAACTGCGCGATCAGACCGAGATCACCCAACGACTGAGTCAGTCGCGCGCGGTTGCACTGGACATGGAGAGCGCCACCATTGCCGCCAATGGTTTCCGCTTCCGCGTGCCCTATGGCACCCTGCTGTGTGTGTCGGACAAGCCGCTGCATGGCGAGCTCAAGCTGCCCGGCATGGCCTCGGATTTCTATCGCACCCAGATCAACCGGCATCTTCTGATTGGCCTGCGCGCCATGGAAATCCTGCGCGACCAGCCGGCAGAGCGGCTGCACTCCCGCAAGCTGCGCAGCTTTGCCGAGACGGCGTTCCAGTAGCCGCTAGAGGCCGTTGCGGGCCTTGACCATAGCGAGGTGATCGGTGGATCCGGCCTCGTTCGCGAGCCCTGCGGCCACGCCATTTCGATCGGATTCGGCCCGATTCTGGCTGAACTTGAACTTGCCCTCAATGGTACTGACGGCGATCTCGACCCCGACAATGCCGCGTAGTTGCCCGGCAATGAAGGCGTCTGGTGCGTCGCTGACCGACCAGGGGCGCGGCCGCTCCAGTTCGTGTGCGTCCGACAGGGCCGATACATTGGCGTGCAGCCATGCCGGGTCCTCCATGACGCGAGCAGTGCCGCGCACCTGCACCACGGCATAGTTCCAGGTCGGCACGACCTTGCCGTGCTCGGCCTTGGACTTGTACCAGGACGGGGTGACATAGCCGTCGGCGCCCTGGAACACGATCAGAGTTTCGGCGCCGTCGCGCAGCGCGTGCCACTGCGTGTTGCCGCGCGACAAATGGCAGCGCATCACGCCTTTGTCGCCCTCCTGCGCATAGGCAAGAAACGGGATCGGGTTGGCCAAGAGGCCCGCCTCGCCTGCGGAGATCAACAGCCCGAGCGGATGTGCGCCGATGAAGGCGTAGAGAGATGCATGATCGTCTTCGCGGAAGGCCGGCAGCTGGTACATGACGGCCAAATTAGCGTGGCTCCACGATCGGCAGCAAGGGGCGGCGAACGCAAACGTCGCAGACAAGCAAAAAAAGCCCGGCATCACTGCCGGGCCTTGTCGTTCAGTCTTGCGACAATCAGCGGCCCTTGACCACCGAGTAGCCGGCATATTTGGCCGAGGAGCCGAGCTGCTCTTCGATGCGGATCAGCTGGTTGTACTTGGCCAAACGATCCGAACGGCTGAGCGAGCCAGTCTTGATCTGACCGCAGTTGAGCGCGACGGCGAGGTCGGCAATGGTCGAATCTTCGGTTTCGCCCGAGCGATGCGACATCACCGAGGTGTAGCCGGCGCGGTGCGCGGTATCGACGGCGTTCAGCGTCTCCGAAAGCGAACCGATTTGGTTGACCTTGACCAGGATGGAGTTTGCCACGCCCATCTTGATGCCCGAGACAAGGCGCTCGGTATTGGTGACAAACAGATCGTCGCCGACCAGTTGCACCTTGTCGCCAATCGCTTCGGTCAGGGCCTTCCAGCCCTCCCAATCGTCTTCGCCCATGCCATCTTCAATGGTGATGATCGGGAAGCGGGCGGCCAAATCGGCCAGGAAGCGGACGTTTTCTTCCGAGGTGAGCGACTTGCCCTCGCCGACCATCTCGTATTTGCCGTTCTTGTAATATTCGGTGGCAGCGCAGTCGAGGCCGAGGAACACGTCCTCGCCAGGCTTGTAGCCGGCCTTTTCGATCGAGCGCATGATGAAGCCGAGCGCTTCGTCGGCTGATTTCAGATTGGGCGCGAAGCCGCCCTCGTCGCCCACCGAGGTGTTGAAGCCTTCGGCCGAGAGATTCTTCTTCAGCGTATGGAAGATTTCCGAACCGATGCGGACGGCGTCGGCCAGGTTTTCCGCACCGGCCGGCAGGATCATGAATTCCTGCATGTCGATGGGATTATCGGCATGCTCGCCGCCATTGATGATGTTCATCATCGGCACTGGCAGCACATGGGCGTTGGGGCCGCCGATATAGCGATAGAATGGTAGTTCGCTCGACTCGGCAGCCGCCTTGGCGACGGCCAGCGACACGCCAAGAATGGCGTTGGCGCCGAGGCGCGACTTGTTGGGAGTGCCATCGAGGTCGATCATGGCCTGATCGACGCCGATCTGGTCGAGTGCATCCATGCCCTGGATCTCGTCGAAGATCACCGAATTGACGTTCTCGACCGCCTGGGTCACGCCCTTGCCCGAGTACTTCTTGCCGCCATCGCGCAGCTCAACGGCTTCATGCGCGCCCGTGGAAGCGCCCGAGGGCACGGCGGCGCGACCGAAGCTGCCATCGTCGAGCACCACATCAACTTCGACCGTGGGATTGCCGCGGCTGTCATAGATCTGGCGGCCGTTGACGTGGATGATTGAAGACATGGAAAGCCCTTCCGGTGTGGGTTATCTCGATTACTGGCCCTGTGTTAGCCGCCCCCCATGACAGTGAAAAGAGGGCAGCAGCACAAAATGGCTGTTTAATTGATGGTTCGGGCACATATCGCGGTTTTTGACCTGTTTCGGTCGGTTAGGCTGGCGGCACTGCAGCAAGAGATTCGCGGAGCAATTGCATGACCAAAGCCCTGATCAAACAGCTCGCCCATACCTGCATTTTCGCGCACGATCTGGACGCTACCGAGGCGTTTTACCGCGACGTGTTCGGCATCCCGACCGCCTTCACCTTCATGCGGGGCGATGACCGGATCGGCTACTATCTCGATCTGGGTGGCCGCACCTTTATCGAGGTGTTCAGCAAGGCCAGTGCCAAATTCGACGAGACCAACCAGATCAACCATATCTGCCTCGAAACCGAGGATCTCGATGGCTTGCTCGCCCATGTGCGGGGTCAGGGCGTCGAGATCACCGACAAGAAGCTGGGCGTGGACGGGACCTGGCAGGCCTGGACCAGCGATCCCAATGGGGTGAAGCTGGAAATCTTTGAGTACACAGCGGGCAGTCTGCAGTTCAAGCCGCATGGCGGCGTTTGTCAGGTGAACTGGTAGCCGATCGCTGACCGGATCGCCTGGCTAGTCGTCGCGCTTGTGGCCATCGATACGCTTGTCGGCCAGCGCCTGTTCGGCGGCCGACAACTGTTTTTCGGCCTTGCTGCGGCCGAATTTGATGCGGTTCTGTTCGGCGGCGGTGGCCTTGTCGGCCCGGGCCTTCTGCTTGCGGACATTGCGCAGATTGATGATCTCGGCCATGGGCGGCTCCGGGGGCTTTCCGCCCATGGTTAGCATGACCCAGGCGGGTCAGCCAACACCCATCAGGGACGCGGCAAGGTCAGATAGACGCTGTCGCACCACTGCTCGCCCAACAGGAAGGTATTGGCGGCACGTCCGGTCTCGACAAAGCCCAGCTTGGCCAGCGTGTTGAGCGATCCCAGATTGCGCGGGTCCACGTCGGCCTTGAGTTCGGTGGCGTCCGTCACGGCAAAGATGTGGGCAATGGCGGCGCGCGACGCTTCGGTAGCGTAACCCTGCCCCCAATGGTCGGGATGGATGATGAAGCCGAAATCGGGCAGGCGCCCTGCCCCGACTTCGCCGATCAGTTGGCCATCGCGTTCAATGACGAAGTGTTCGCCCCCGCTCTGCTCGCGCGCCACCATCCGCGCCAGCCAGGCCTCGGTGACGTCCAGATCGGCATGCGGCAGCGTCGACCAGTAGCGCATGGCCGCCGGATTTGAGGTTATCCCGAAGAAGGCCTCAAGATCGGTCATGGCGGGCCGGCGCAGCGTGAGACGCGCCGTCCGCAGCAGCATCAGACCAGCCGGCTCTGATCCATCGCCGCAGCGATGAAGCTGGCAAACAGGGGATGAGGCTCGAACGGCTTGGACTTCAGCTCGGGGTGGAACTGCACGCCGATGAACCATGGGTGGTCGGTCCGCTCAACGATTTCGGGCAGCGTGCCATCGGGCGAGACGCCGGAGAACAGCAGGCCGTTCTTTTCGAGCAGCTTGCGATAATCCATGTTCACCTCATAGCGGTGACGGTGGCGCTCGGAAATACGGGTGGTGCCATAGATGTCGGCGACGCGGCTGCCCCGGGTTAGCTGGGCCGGATAGGCGCCAAGGCGCATCGTGCCGCCCAGATCGCCCTCGGTGGCGCGCTTTTCAGTGTCATTGCCCTTCACCCACTCGGTCATGATGCCGACAATGGGCTCCTTGGTGGGGCCAAATTCGGTGGACGAGGCGTTCCTGATGCCAGCGGTATTGCGGGCCGCCTCGATGCAGGCCATCTGCATGCCAAAGCAGATGCCGAAATACGGCACATCCTTGACGCGGGCAAACCGGGCTGCCTCGATCTTGCCGGCCGAACCGCGCTCACCAAAGCCGCCAGGCACCAGAATGCCGTGCACATGTTCCAGATAGGGCGCCGGATCGTCGCGCTCGAACACTTCGGAATCGATCCACTGCAGATTGACCTTCACCTTGTTGGCAATGCCACCATGGGTGAGCGCTTCCGAGAGCGATTTATAGGCGTCCTTGAGGCCGGTATATTTGCCGACGATGGCGATATTGACCTCGCCTTCGGGGCTATGCAGGCGGGTAGACACCTCCTGCCAGGCCTTGAGATCGGGTTCGGGCGCGTCGGTAATGCCAAAAGTTGCCAGCACTTCGCGGTCCAGACCCTCATGGTGATAGGCCAGCGGCACATCGTAGATCGAACTGACGTCCAGCCCCTGGATAACGGCAGATTCGCGCACGTTGCAGAACAGCGACAGCTTCTTCTTCTCGCCCTCGGGAATCGGGCGATCGCAGCGCACCAGCAGCACGTCGGGCGCAATGCCGATGGAGCGCAATTCCTTGACCGAATGTTGGGTCGGCTTGGTCTTGAGCTCGCCGGCCGAGGCAATATAGGGCATCAGCGTCAGATGCAGATAGCAGGCATCGCCCCGGGGCAGATCATTGCCGAGCTGACGAATGGCCTCAAAGAACGGCAGGCCTTCAATATCGCCGACAGTGCCGCCGATCTCCACCAGCACGAAATCGAACTCGTCATTGCCTTCGAGCACGAAGTCCTTGATGGCGTCGGTAACGTGGGGAATGACCTGAACGGTGGCGCCGAGATACTCGCCCCGGCGCTCCTTGGCCAGAATGTCGGAATAGATGCGACCGGTGGTGATATTGTCGCGCTTGTTGGCCGCACGGCCGGTAAAGCGCTCATAATGGCCCAGATCGAGGTCGGTCTCGGCACCATCATCGGTAACGAAGACTTCGCCGTGCTGGGTGGGCGACATCGTGCCCGGATCGATGTTGAGATAGGGGTCAAGCTTGCGCAGGCGCACCTTGTAGCCGCGCGCTTGCAGGACTGCGCCAAGCGCCGCCGATGCAAGTCCTTTACCCAATGAGGAGACCACGCCTCCGGTGATGAATACGTACCGAGCCATGGGCGCTCACCTTAATCTCATCAGCATCGATTCGTAGAGTGCTTCTGCAGCCCTACACAAAAAGAAGAAGGGGATGTTGCCATCCCCCTCAATCGTCGTGCCTTGCGGCGGTTAGTTGCTTGCCGGAGCAGCCGGCGTCTCAGCGGGTGCCTCGGGCACCGGCAGAGCATCGCTCTGGCCCGCCCCAGCATCAGCAGCCGGCGCGGCAGGCGTGGTCGGAGCCGGTACGGGCAGATCACTTGGGGTATCGCCCTGCAGCGAATTGAGCGCATCAAGCACGCTGGCCGGGGCGGCTTCGCCGTCGGTGGTTGTCGCCCGATCGAGAATGCCCGAACTGCCACGATCGAGTTCGTTGATAACCGTCAGGCCAATTGCGGTGGCAAAGAACAGCGCCGCCAGAACAGCGGTCGTACGCGTCAGCAGGTTCGACGAACTGCGTGCCGTCATCAGGCCGCCGCCGCCGCCACCACCAATGCCCAGCGCGCCGCCCTCGGACCGCTGCAGCAGAATAACTGCAATCAGCGCCAGGACGATCAGCAGATAGGCCACAATCAGGACGTTCGCCATCGTGTCTCAGTCTATTGGTCTGTCAAAAGTTGGCGCGTCATACACGCCCCATGCCGAAAATGCCAGAGGCCGGGCGGATTTTCCGACCAGCCTTTGGCGCTCACGGCGCTATACGGCGGAGATAATGGTGTAGAAGTCTTTTGCCAAGAGGCTGGCGCCGCCAACCAGGCCGCCATTGACGTTTTCCACTGCCAGAATCTCGCGCGCATTCTGCGGCTTGAGCGAGCCACCATAGAGAATGCGCATTGTCGGGCCCTGCTCGGGGAAACGCGCACTCAATTGCTGGCGGATCGCGCCATGCATGCGGGCAATATCCTCATTGGTGGGCGTGCGGCCCGTCCCAATGGCCCAGATGGGCTCGTAGGCCACAATGACGTCATGAAAATTGGCCGCCTCGGGAACGGAAGCCGCCAATTGGGCTGCCACGACCGCTTCGGCCTTGGCGCGCACCTGATCGTCGGTTTCGCCATGATCGGCGCGGCGCTCGGAATGACCAACTATGACATATTGCGCACCGGCATCGGCTAGCATGCTGGCCGAAATATCGCCGGTATGAGCGCCCTGCGCCTGGGTGTGACAATCCTGTCCACCGGCCTGGATGCCGGCTGTCGCCCCGAGCTGGGCGACCTCGGACAGGATAGTGGCAGGCGGGCAGATCACCACAATGGCGCGCGGGTTTTCGCCGGAGATGAGCATGTGGGCCAGGCTCGCCAACTCGTCCAGCGAGCCCCGCAAACCGTTCATTTTCCAGTTGCCGGCGATCAGCGGCGAAATTGTCGTGGTCACTGTTTGCTACTCCTACCTCTTGCACCGGAACGGGGATTGCCCTAACCCCGGCTGTCAACATGGATTACTACTGCCCTGCCGCCACTGCGGTAAAGGCCCAAGTCTCTGAACGGAACGTCCGATATGCTCGATAGTTTGCGTGGTTTTGCTAAATCCTGGGCCGGCAAGATCTTGGGGGCGTTCCTTCTGGTTGGCTTGGCCGGGTTCGGCATCAACAATGTGATTACCGATTTGGGCACCAATACCGTGGCCCGCGTCGGCGATGCCGAGATCGACTCGCGCACCTTCCTGCGTGCCTACGAGCGTCAGCTCAATCAGGTTGCCCAGCAATTGGGATCGGTGCCGACTGCCGAGCAGGCGATGAGCCTGGGCATTCCCTCAATGGTTCTGCAGAACCTCGCCCAGGATGCGGCGCTCGACCAACTGGCCGACGATTTCGGCGTCGGCGCTTCCGAAGCCAAGCTCAGCGAATTGCTGCGGGCCGATCCATCGTTCCAGGGCACGCTGGGGGCATTTGATCCACAGGCCTTTACCCAGGTGTTGCGCCAGAACGGCTTGACCGAAGCGCAGTATTTCGAGGACCAGAGCAATGTGGCCCGCCGCGAGCAAGTGGTTCTGAGCCTGTTCGCCGACACCGGCATGCCACAGACCGCCTCAAGCCTGATCAACCGCTATGTCGCCGATCAGCGGACAGTCGATTTCTTTGTGCTGGGCGACACCAATGTCGACACTCCCGCAGTGCCGACCGAGGACGAACTGGCGGCTTATCTCAGCGAGCATCAGGGCGAGTTCCGGACCGTCGAGAGCCGGACCGTACAAATGCTGCGCCTTTCGCCAGCCGATCTGGCCGCGACCAAGACCATTGGCGATGACGCCATTGCCGCCGAATATGAGCGCACCAAGGCCGGCCTGACCAAGGCCGAGCGCCGCACCATTCAGCAGGTTGTGCTCAACGACGCGCAGGTGGCAGCGTTTGAAGCCGGTCTTGCCGCTGGCACGCCGTTTGAAACCCTGGTGAGCGACAACGCTCTGACGGCAACCGATCTGGGGAGCCTCGCTGAGGCCGACATCAGCGATGCCAATCTGGCCACGGCGGCCTTTGGCCTCGCCGACGGCGAGTTTGCCATCATCGACGGGGTGACCGGCAAGCGCGCGGTGCATGTTTCGGCCATTGAGGCCGGTGGGGTGCCGAGCCTGGCCGAAGCACGCGAGCAGATCGCCCAGAATTTGGCGCGCAGCCAGGCGCGCGACGAAGTTGCCGACGTGCAGGATCAGGTCGAGGAACTGCGCGCCGCTTTCCGCCCGCTGAGCGAAATCGCCGCGCGTTTTGGTCTGGACATCTATGAGGCCGATGTAACCGCCAGCGGCGCGGAACTGAACGTCTTGCCCGAGCTGGATCCTGCTGACGCCAGCCGGATCAGCCAGGCCATTTTCAAGGCCGAAAAGGGCCAGTTGACCGCGGCCATTCCACTGGCTGGCAGCGGTAACCTCTATTTTGACCTCATCGCCATCGAACCTGCGCGCGACCAGACCCTGGACGAAGTGCGCGAGGACGTGCTGGCCGCGCTGACTGCCGAACGCACCAATGCCGCCCTGCTGGCGGCCAGTGCGGACGCTGTGGCCAAGCTTGATGCCGGCACGCCGATTGCCGATGTGGCCGCGAGCTACAATGTGTTTCCACAGTTGAGTACGCCGTTCTCGCGCTTTGGTGCTGCCGATGGCAGCATTGATGGCGTGGTGGCGGGTGCAGCCTTTGCCGGTGGCAGCGACCATCATGGTTCCGCGCTCAACGAGTCAGGCGAGTACGTCGTATTCCAGGTGGTCGATGTGATTGCGGGCGAAGGGCCTCTCGATCCAGCCGCCCAGGCCAATCTGGAAAACGAAGCGCGCGTCGGTCTCTATGGTGAGTTCGTCACGGCCATTCGCGACGATGCCGGCCTGCGCGTCAACCAGCAGGCCCTGCAGCAGACGCTGGCGATCAATACCGGCCTGTAACCCAGGCCGGCCAACTCGAGACTGGACGATGACGATGGCCGACGACGATTTTCAGCGCTTCTCTGAGCAGTACAATGCCGGGAAATCGCAGATCGTCTGGCGGCGCATCGTGGCCGATCTGGAAACCCCGATCGGCACCTATCTCAAGCTGGCCGCTGGCCGCAAGAACACTTTCCTGCTGGAATCGGTGCAGGACGCTGCGGTGCGCGGACGCTATTCGATCATCGGCACGCAGCCTGATGTGATTCTGAAAGTCGAGGGCGGGGCCGCCGCGATCAATCGCACGGCCCAGATCGATGACACCAGCTTCGTGCCGGTTTCCGCCCTGCCGCTTGATGCGCTGCGCGAACTGGTGGCAGACAGCAGGATTGAGATGCCCGACGGGCTGCCGCCGCAATCGGCGGGGGTCTATGGTTATCTCGGCTATGACATGGTGCGCTACATGGAAGTGCTGCCCAGCAGCAATCCGGACCATTTGCAGACCCCCGAAGCGGTGTTGATGCGGCCGTCGCTGCTAGCGATTTTCGACACCCTCAAGGATGAGCTGTACCTGACCGCGCCGGTCTATGTACGCGACGGCGTATCAGCGCGGCAGGCCCATGAGGCCGCGCAGGGCCGCATCGATGACGCCATAACCCGGCTGGGCCGCGCCATGCCGGCAACCCCTGCCCTGCCTGACCTCGAAAGCATCGAGGTGAGCAGCAATACCAGCCCGGACGCCTATTTCGCCATGGTGGCCAAGGCCAAGCAGTACATCACCGCCGGTGACATCTTCCAGGTGGTACTGAGCCAGCGCTTCTCGGCGGACTTCAATCTGCCGCCCACGGCGCTCTATCGGGCGCTGCGCCGCACCAATCCCAGTCCCTATATGTATTTCCTCGATTTCGGCGGCTTTGCCGTGGCCGGGTCGAGCCCGGAAATCCTGGTGCGGGTGCAGGATGGCGAAGTGACCATCCGGCCGATTGCTGGCACGCGCAAGCGCGGCGCAACGCCGACCAGGGACGCGGAATTGGCCGCCGAACTGATGAGCGATCCCAAGGAACTGGCCGAGCATCTAATGCTGCTCGATCTGGGCCGCAACGATGTCGGTCGCGTCGCCAAAATCGGCACCGTTAAGGTCACCGACAAGTTCTTCCTCGAATACTATTCGCACGTCATGCACATCGTCTCCAATGTGGTGGGTGTGCTTGATCCGAAATATGACTTTGTCGACGCGCTGTCGGCCGGGTTTCCGGCCGGAACAGTGTCCGGCGCCCCCAAGGTGCGGGCGATGGAGATCATCGATGAACTGGAAAGCTCGCGGCGCGGGATCTATGGCGGCTGCGTCGGCTATTTCGGCGCCGATGGCACCATGGATACCTGCATCGTGCTGCGCACCGCAATCCTCAAGGACGGCAAGCTCTATGTTCAGGCGGGGGCCGGTATCGTCGCCGACAGCCAGCCCGAACTCGAACAGATGGAATGCGAAAACAAGGCGCGTGCCCTTTTCAGCGCCGCCGAGGAAGCGCTACGCTATGCTGGCGAGGCGAGGATCGGGCAATGAGGGCACAGGCTTTGGCAATGCAGCGATGGCGGGGCGGCTTCTGAACGCGGCGCCCGCAAGGGCCGCTCAATGTTTGAACTGCCTGCCAGGAACCACACAACATGACCCGCACGCTCGTCATCGATAATTACGACAGTTTTACCTACAATCTCGTCCATTTCCTGGGCGAGCTGGGCGCCGACATCACCGTCGTCCGCAACGACAAGATCACCCTCGATGAAATCGCCGCCATGGCGCCGGAGGCCATTGTGCTGTCGCCCGGCCCCTGCACCCCCAATGAAGCGGGAATCTGTCTGGCGCTGATCGACCGTTTCAAGGGGGAAATCCCAATTCTAGGGGTGTGCCTGGGCCATCAGGCGATCGGCCAGGCCATGGGGGGCGAGGTGATCCGGGCACCCCATCTGGTGCATGGCAATACCTCAAAGATCAATCACACCGGCAAGGGTCTGTTCCGTGGTCTCAATGCCGGATTCGAGGCGACGCGCTATCACTCGCTGACGGTGCGGCCCGAGACCCTGCCCGCTACCCTTGAAGTCACCGCCACCACCGATGACGGGTTGATCATGGGCATGCAGCACACCAGCCTGCCGGTCCACGGCGTGCAATTTCACCCCGAGAGCATCGCCTCCGAGAATGGGCACGCCCTGCTGCAGAATTTCCTGAACATTGCCCGCGATTTCAACCAGAAGAGGGCCGCGTGATGGATATCAAGCAGGCACTGCACAGAATTGGCGAAGGCAAGGATCTGACCGGCGAAGAAATGCGCGGCGCCATGCGCATCATCATGGCCGGCGAGGCGACGCCCAGCCAGATTGGCGCCTTCCTCATGGGCATGCGGATCAAGGGCGAAACGGTCGGCGAGATTGCCGCCGCCGTCTCCATTCTGCGCGAACAGATGGTGCCGGTGGAGGCACCTGCCGAAGCGGTGGATATTGTCGGCACCGGGGGCGATGGCGGCGGCACGCTCAATATTTCCACGGCCAGCGCCATTGTCGTGGCGGCGGCCGGTGTGCCGGTAGCCAAGCATGGCAACCGGGCGCTGTCGTCCAAGTCGGGGGCATCGCAGGTGCTCGAGGCGCTCGGCGTCAATCTGGAGCTGACCCCGGCCGATATTTCCCGCTGCATTCGGGAGGCCGGCATCGGCTTCATGTTTGCGCCCAGCCATCACCCCGCCATGCGCCATGTCGGTCCGTCGCGGGCCGAAATGGGCGTGCGCACCATGTTCAACCTGCTCGGACCACAGGCCAATCCGGCCGGGGTGCGGCGCTATATGCTGGGGGTCTATGCCCAGGAATGGGTGGAGCCGGTGGCCGCCGCGCTGCTCGCCAACCGGGCCATCAAGGCCTGGGTGGTGCATGGCAGCGACGGGCTCGACGAGATCACCGTCACCGGGCCCAGCTTTGTCGCCCAGATTGCCAATGGCGATCTGCGCAGCTTTGAAGTGACACCTGAAGAGGCCGGGCTAAAACGGCACGCGGCCGAGGATTTGCTGGGTGCCGATCCTGAATACAATGCCCAGGCCATGCATGCGCTGTTCGATGGTGCACCGGGCGCCTATCGCGATATCGTGCTGCTCAATGCCGGCGCGGCGCTGATCGTGGCCGACAAGGTGGCCGATCTGCGCGTAGGGGCCGAAGCCGCCGCCAGCCTGATCGACAGCGGCAAGGCCAAAGACACTCTCGCCCGCCTGGTGGCGGTATCGAATGGACGCGACTGATGACCGATATTCTCAAGCAGATCGAAGCCTATAAGCGCGACGAGATCGCTGCTGCCAAGGCGCTGCGGCCCTGGGCCGAAGTGGTGGCGCAAGCCCATGACCAGCCTCCCACGCGCGGCTTCATCAAGGCCCTCAAGGCCAAGCGGGCCAATGATCAGTATGCGCTGATTGCTGAGGTGAAGAAGGCCAGCCCGTCCAAGGGCTTGATCCGGGCCGATTTCAATCCGGCTGCGATTGCCCGCGCCTATGAAGCGGGCGGCGCCGCGTGCCTGTCCGTGCTGACCGACCAGCCCAGCTTTCAGGGTTCTCCGCAGTTTCTGATCGAGGCGCGGGCGGCGGTGAACCTGCCCGTCCTGCGCAAGGACTTCCTGTTCGAGACTTATCAGGTCGCCGAAGCGCGGGCCTGGGGCGCCGACTGTATTCTGATCATCATGGCCGCCGTCAATGACGAGGTGGCGCGCTATCTGCTGGACGCCGCCGCAGAGTGGCAGATGGACGCGCTGGTGGAAGTGCACGATCAGCTTGAGCTGGATCGGGCAGTGGCGCTGGGTGCCAGGTTCATCGGCATCAATAACCGCAATCTGCGCACGTTTGAGACCACGCTGGAGACTTCCGTCAATCTTGCGGGTGGCGTGCCGCAGGGCACCTTGCTGGTCAGCGAGAGCGGCATTGTCGACCACGAGCACCTGCTCAAGCTCGACCGGGAGGCCGGCATCGGTACATTCCTCGTGGGCGAGAGCCTGATGCGGCAGGATGACGTGGCTGCGGCCACCCGGGCGCTGCTGCTGGGGTCAGTGCAGGCGGCCCGCTGATGGCGCAGGGACTGACCCACCTCAATGCCAGGGGCGAGGCCCATATCGTCGATATTGCCGACAAGGCGGTGACGCGTCGCCGGGCCGTGGCGCAGGCGCGCCTTGTGGGCCAGCGTGAAACCATCGCCACCATCATGGCGGGTGGACTCAATAAGGGCGATGCCTTGGCGGTGGCGCGTATTGCCGGCATCATGGCCGCCAAAAAGACCGCCGATCTGATCCCGCTCTGCCATCCCATTGCCCTGACCAAGGTCAGCGTGGAGATTGCCGAGCATGGCGAAGATGCCATTGTGATCATTGCGACCGCGGAAACCACCGGGCAGACCGGGGTGGAAATGGAAGCCCTGGTGGCCGCCTCGACCGCCGCGCTGACGCTCTACGACATGGCCAAGGCGATCGACCGGGGCATGCTGATCACCGACATATGCCTGATGGAAAAGTCCGGCGGCAAATCCGGGGCGTTTGTGCGGTCATGAGCCTGCTCCCGGTTGAGAACGCCATCGCTGCCATATTGCGCCGGGTGCCTGCGCCAGTGGGCGAAAGCCTGCCACTCGGCGAGGCGGCAGGCCGGGTCCTGCTTGCCCCCGTGCTGGCCCGGCACGATCAACCGCCCTTCAATGCCAGCGCCATGGATGGCTACGCCGTGCGCGCCGAAGATATTGCGCCGGGCCACAGTCTGGCGATCATCGGCATGGCGCAAGCCGGGGCCGGGTTTGCCGGATCCCTCAGGGCCGGCGAGGCGGTGCGGATATTCACCGGCGCTCCTGTGCCCGATGGCGCCGATGCGGTGATCATGCAGGAAGATGCCACGCTCGACGGCGACCGCGTTGCGTTTTCGAGCCAGCCCCAGCCGGGCCGCAATGTGCGGGCCAGGGGCAATGACTTTGCCGTTGGCCAGACCCTGATCGCCGTAGGTGTCCGCTTGACGCCGATGCAGCTGGCCGTCGCTGCTGCTGCCAATGCCTCCGCCCTGAGCGTGTCCAAGCGCCCGCGCATCGCCCTGCTGGCAACCGGCGACGAGCTGGAACTGCCAGGCGCGGTCCTTGGGCCCGATCAGATCATCGCGTCAAACAGCTTTGGCCTCGCGCCCCTGTTGGCCCCCTATGCCCAAACCGTCACCGACCATGGTATTGCGCGCGACCAGCGGGACCAGTTGCGCGCCAGGCTGGTGGCGATCCTCGCCGATGAGCCCGATGTACTGATCACTACCGGCGGCGCCAGTGTCGGTGATCATGACTTCGTGCAGGAAATCCTGCTCGAACTCGGGGTCACCCTGGATTTCTGGAAGATCAATATGCGGCCGGGCAAGCCACTGATGTTCGGCACCGTTGGCAAGACCCTGGTGTTCGGGCTGCCGGGCAATCCGGTTTCCGCCATGGTCACCGCCATTGTCTTCATCAAGCCGGCCCTGCGCGCCTGGCTGGGCCTGGCGCCGCAGATTCACTGGCACCTGCCATTGGCGGCGCCGACCCCACCCAATACGGCACGCCGCCATTTCATGCGGGCGCAGTTGCTGCAGACCCCGACCGGCCCCCAGGCCCTGCCGATCAGCCAGACCGATAGCGGCCACACCTCGTCCATGGCCAGGGCGGACCTGCTGATCGTGCAACCCGAACACGACCCGGGCCGGCCCGCCGGCGCGATCGTCGAGACCATAGTCGTCGACGCATTCTGACGCCGTCGAGTCTGGGCCCCGCACAAAATTGCTCGGGATATTGCAGAACATAACTGGAACACTTATAGTCGTTCTGTCTATGTTCCGATTCTCACCCCGAGGGGCCCCATGCTGACGCGCAAACAACACGAGCTGTTGATGTTCATCCACGAGCGGATGAAGGAAAGCGGCATCCCGCCATCGTTCGATGAGATGAAGGATGCACTCGATCTGGCGTCCAAGTCTGGCATTCACCGGCTGATTACCGCGCTTGAGGAGCGCGGGTTCATTCGTCGCCTGCCCAATCGGGCGCGGGCACTCGAAGTGATCAAACTCCCCGATTCGATGAACCCGTCACTGGGTGGCCGCAAGGCGCGCTTCGAGCCGTCGGTGATCGAGGGCAATCTGGGCAAGGTCGCCAGCCCGCCCTCGCGGATGGCCGCTGATGATGACGGCGTGCGCTCGATTTCCATCCCGGTCATGGGCCGCATTGCAGCCGGTACACCGATCGAGGCAATTCAGTCTCATTCCCACACCATCATGGTGCCGCCCGAAATGCTGGGCAGTGGCGAGCATTTTGCGCTCGAAGTGCGCGGCGATTCGATGATCGATGCCGGCATTTTTGATGGCGACACCGTGCTGATCCGCAAGCAGGACGCCGCCAGCACCGGGGAAATCATCGTGGCTCTGGTGGACGATGAAGAGGCCACCCTCAAGCGCCTGCGCCGCAAGGGTAATACCATTGCGCTCGAAGCGGCCAACCCGGCCTATGAGACCCGCATTTTCCCGCCCGACCGCGTCAAGGTTCAGGGCCGGCTGGTCGGATTGCTGCGCAAGTACTGATTGCCTGCCCGCCGTGATGAGCGGCGCGATGCATGGCCCCGCCGCCCCGCCCCTTTATGCCGGTCAGCCGGTTGTCTTGAATGACAGCCGGGTGAGCCATTTGGCGGGGTGGGGTTCCTCGCGGGGATCAGTCTCGTAGATTTCCAACCGGCAGGCGAAGTGATCGCCGTCTGCGGCGGCGTGCATGTCCCAGGCAATGTTGTTGTCTTGCGCCCAGCCAATGAATTGCGCGGTGGCGTCCAGCAAGCCGTCATAGTGGCCTGTATGGCTGGCGCTGAGATATTGCCCCGCTGGCAGGGTGCCGAACTGGACCGGATGGTCCCCGGCAATAGCGCGTTCGACCATTACGCCGGCTTCGACATCGAGTGTCCTGGCCATGTCGATCCGACGGTAATTGTAGAATGGCGCCCCGATGGGGGTAAGGCGGTGGCTGGCGAGCCAGGCGAACAACGCCGGAAAGCCCGCGTCGGCCGGCTTTTGCATCTCTGCCATGGTGACGGTGAAGGGGATATAGGCATAGGCTTGGGCGGTACGGTCTTCAAGCACGGGACTGGTCAGCACAATATGTCTCCTCGGGCGCGGCCCCCTGGGGGCATGGCAGCACGCCGGCGCAGCAGAACCAGCGGCGAACGGGTACTGCACGCTAGACGATTGAACTTTGGACAGTTCGACAGCGTTGTGCGTTTTTCGGAAGAGAATCAGTCGCGCGCGTCGGGCGCCGGCACATCGGTGCTGGTGTCGCACTCGATCAGCCACACATCATAGACCGCATGGTCGATGGCGTTGAGCGCCGGGCTGTCGGCAAACATCCAGCCGGTGAAGATGCGCTTGGAGGTGCCGGTCAGGCTGCGCTGGTCGACCTCAAGAAAGGCCGAGGTGCGCTGGGTTTCGGTGGCCGGGCGGTTATAGCAGGCGCGCGGCGTGATCTCGAGCGCACCAAACAGCACGGTCTCGTCGATATAGACATCAAAGCGGGTAATGCGGCCAGTAATCTTGTCGAGGCCGGAAAAGGTGGCAACCGGGTTGGCGGTGGGTTGGGCCCATGCCGGGCCCGTAATGCCCAACACGCCCAGCGCCGCGATTGGCGCCAGGACGGTCAACAGATGGGGCAAGGCAGTGCGGTGGCGCAAGGCGCCGGCCTTACTCAGGCGACCAGGCGTCGTAGTCACCGGTGACGCGGGGGCGTTCGCCCTTGTTGAGCAGGCTGCCATCGGGCCGATAGGCTGCCGCGGTACCGGTCAGGTTTTTCTGATGCGGCAATTCCCAGTCGCGGGCCGCGTAATTGGCCTTGGTGGGGACAATATCGGTGCGGTGATGCATCCAGCCATGCCAGCCCTGGCCAATGGTGGAAGCGTCGGCCGGACCGGCATAGGTCACATAGCGTCGGTCGGCCTTGCGATCCTGGTAGTATTGATTGCCGAATTCGTCGCTGCCGACATAGTCGCCGAAGCGCCAGATCCACAGACGGGTGCCCCAGGTCTGACCGCCCCACCAGGAGAAGATTTCGCTCAGGAACTGCTTGATACCGGATTTAGCCAATTGTCGATTCCGCCGTCGAGTGGTGCGAGTGCGCCGGGTGTATCATGGTGCAGTGTTGCAGCCTAGTGTTTGGCGGGTGTTTCGTTGCGACAATTGGGCATTGTGCGTCGCAATCGGGGCGGCCCGGCTGCCCGGCGCGCACGCCCTGCCCTTGCTACTGCATCTGGTAGGCCATGGGGGGCACACCACCACCGGCTCTGGTAGAGGGCATGCAGCGATTTTTGCGCAATCTTTCTGTGCTTGACAGCGTTGTGGTCGATTGATTCGAGACAATCCAGACATGGTTACCGACATTTTAACGCGCCGGCAGCAAAGGCGTTTAGCCTTGGTATTTCGGCGCTTTAGCGGCGATCTTTCGGCTCACTTATCGCGACTTCATGTGACGGAATCGGGTGCCTGAATAGCGGCTGCCAAGTGCCGGTTTTGCTTGAAGTTTGTCCCCGTAATCCACATATTGAGCCTACTAGTGGTTGTCTCGCAGCTACCCTCAACCACTAGACCTTGTGATTTGTGACGTTGACGCGTCGTCTGAATCGGCAGATGTTTTGAGCAGGCCGACAGCACACCATGTCGTTGGCTCAAGTCCCCTGGTCAAGCACTGGCATCAGACCAGAGCGATACGGGGGCACAGGCAAGTTTTTCGGGCCCGGCCACGGGCTCGGTTGGTGACGCGTCAAAACAGATTTGGGTAAGAAGCCGGGTTTTCGGCTCGCGGGACTTTGTGTGCCCGTTACATTGGGGACTAAGACGACCATGCGCATTGAACGCCGCTTCACGACAGCCAATCAGGACCGTTATGCCGGTCTCGAATTCCGTTCGGCCACCAGTGAGATTCGCAATCCGGATGGCTCGGTCGTCTTCAAGCTCGAAGATATCGCCGTTCCGTCGACCTGGAGCCAGGTGGCAGCCGATATCATCGCCCAGAAATATTTCCGCAAGGCCGGCGTCGCCAAGGTGCTCAAGAAGGTCGAGGAAAATTCGGTGCCGTCCTGGCTGTGGCGCTCGGTCCCCGACCACGCTGCGCTCGCCAAGCTACCCGAAAATGAACGCTATGGTTCGGAAATGGACAGCCGTCAGGTGTTTGATCGCCTGGCCGGCACCTGGACCTATTGGGGCTGGAAGGGCGGCTATTTTGACTCTGAGGAAGATGCGCAGGCATTTTTCGACGAGCTCGCCTATATGCTGGCCAGCCAGCGCGTGGCGCCCAACAGCCCACAATGGTTCAATACCGGCCTGTTCTGGGCCTATGGCATTGATGGCCCCGGCCAGGGTCATTTCTATGTCGACCCGTTCACCCACAAGCTCGTCAGCTCCAAGAGCTCCTACGAGCATCCCCAGCCCCATGCCTGCTTCATCCAGTCGGTCAGCGATGACCTGGTCAATGAAAACGGCATCATGGACCTGTGGGTGCGTGAAGCCCGCCTGTTCAAATATGGGTCGGGCACCGGCACCAATTTTTCGGCGCTGCGCGGTTCGGGCGAGAAGCTCTCGGGCGGCGGTAAGTCAAGTGGGTTGATGAGCTTCCTCAAGATCGGCGACCGCGCTGCCGGCGCCATCAAGTCGGGCGGCACCACCCGTCGCGCTGCCAAGATGGTGGTGCTCGATATCGATCACCCCGATGTGGAAGAATATATCAACTGGAAGGTCAAGGAGGAGCAGAAGGTTGCCGCTCTGGTGACCGGCTCCAAGGTGGTTTCCAAGCACCTCAAGGCCATCATGAAGGCTGCCGTCAACTGCGAAGGCAGCGGTGACGATTGCTTTGACGTGGCGATGAACCCGGCGCTCAAGCGCGAAGTGCGTGCCGCCAAGAAGGCACTGGTGCCCGAAAACTACATCTTCCGCGTCATCCAGTTCGCCAAGCAGGGCTATAAGGAGATCGAATTTCCGGTCTATGACACCGATTGGGACAGCGAAGCCTATCTCACCGTGTCCGGCCAGAATTCCAACAATTCGGTGCGCGTCACCGATGATTTCCTGCGCGCCGTGGAAGGCGATGGCGACTGGGATCTGAAGGCCCGCCAGACCGGCGTTGTCACCAAGACGCTGAAGGCCCGCGATCTGTGGGAACAGGTGGGCTATGCCGCCTGGGCCTCGGCCGATCCCGGCATCCAGTATCACACCACCATCAATGAGTGGCACACCAGCCCCGAAGCCGGTCCGATCAATGCATCGAACCCCTGCTCGGAATACATGTTCCTCGACGACACCGCCTGTAATCTTGCCTCGGTGAACCTGCTGCCCTATCGCAATGCCGATGGCTCGTTCAACACCGCTGCCTATGAGCACACCGTGCGCCTGTGGACCGTGGTGCTGGAAATCTCGGTGATGATGGCCCAGTTCCCCTCCAAGGCGATTGCCGAGCGCTCTTTCGAATACCGCACGCTGGGCATCGGCTACGCCAATATTGGCGGCTTCCTGATGACCTCGGGCATTCCCTATGACAGCAAGGAAGGCCGCGCCATTGCCGGCGCCGTAACCGCCATCATGACCGGCGTTTCCTACGCCACCTCGGCCGAAATGGCCAAGGAGCTCGGCCCGTTCAAGGACTACAAGCGCAATGCCAAGCACATGCTGCGTGTCATCCGCAATCACCGCAACGCGGCGCACGGCCATGCCGAGGGCTATGAGAACCTCTCGATCACCCCGGTGCCGCTCGACCATGCGTCGCTGATCGACGCCGAGCTGAGCGAACGTGCCAAGCTGGCCTGGGACAATGCCCTGGCGCTGGGCGAGAAGCACGGCTTCCGCAACGCCCAGGTGTCGGTTATCGCCCCCACCGGCACCATCGGTCTGGTGATGGATTGCGACACCACCGGCATCGAGCCCGATTTTGCCCTGGTCAAGTTCAAGAAGCTGGCCGGCGGCGGCTACTTCAAGATCATCAACCGCGCCGTGCCCCCGGCCCTGCGCACCCTGGGCTATTCGGAATCCGACATTGCGGAAATGGAGGCCTATGCGGTCGGCCACGGCAATCTCAACCAGGCGCCGGGCGTCAATCCGTCGACGCTCAAGACCAAGGGCTTTACCGACGAAAAGATCGCCGCGCTGAATGCCGCGACCGCCTCGGCCTTTGACATCAAGTTCATCTTCAACCAGTGGACCCTGGGCGCCGATTTCCTCAAGACACTGGGCGTCACCGATGAGCAGCTCAACGATTTCAGCTTCGAGCTGCTGCCTTTCCTGGGCTTTTCCAGAAAGGACATCGAGGCGGCCAATATCCACGTCTGTGGCGCCATGACGCTGGAAGGCGCCCCGCACCTCAAGCCCGAGCATCTGCCGGTGTTTGATTGCGCTGCCCCCTGCGGCAAGATCGGCAAGCGCTCGCTGTCGATTGAAAGCCACATCCTGATGATGGCGGCGGCGCAGCCCTTCATTTCGGGCGCCATCTCCAAGACCATCAACATGCCCAATGACGCCACGGTGGAAGACGCCAAGCAGGCCTATATGCTGAGCTGGCGCCTGGCGCTCAAGGCCAATGCGCTCTATCGCGACGGCTCCAAGCTGAGCCAGCCGCTGAACTCATCGGTCCTGGCGGCGGCTGACGAGGATGAAGACGAGGATAACCTCGAGGAACTGGCTGCCATGCCGGCAGCGGCCCGCGTGCCCCATGTCGCCGAAAGGATCGTCGAGCGCATCGTCGAGACGGTCGTTCGTGACCGCGAAAAGATGCCCGACCGCCGCAAGGGCTATACCCAGAAGGCCGTGGTGGGCGGCCACAAGGTCTATCTCCACACCGGCGAATATGCCGATGGGCGCCTGGGCGAAATCTTCATCGACATGCACAAGGAAGGCGCTGCCTTCCGCGCCATGATGAATAATTTCGCGATTTCCATCTCGATCGGCCTGCAATATGGCGTGCCGCTCGACGAGTTCGTGGAAGCGTTCACCTTCACCCGCTTTGAGCCCGCCGGCATGGTGATGGGCAATGACCGGATCAAGAACGCCACCTCGATCCTGGACTATGTGTTCCGCGAGCTGGCCGTCAGCTATCTCGACCGCGACGACCTGGCCCACGTCAATCCCGAAAGCCCGACCTCGCTGGGCAAGGGTGCCGACGAGGCCAAGGGTGGCCGGACCGCGCCAGCGCCCGCTGCCCCCATGCCCGCCGACCGCTTTGTGTCGCGCGGCATGACCCGCGGCCGCGTCACCAATAAGAGCCTGATGATCGTCTCGGGCGATCAGTACATCAATCCGGTGCAAGCGATGCAGACCTCAACCGTGACGGCCCTGAACGCCGCCACTGCCCTCAAGCACGACAACCAACTGGCCCCGGCAGCCTTCCCGGCCGCCGAACTGCGCCCGATCCCCAGCCCACCCCCGAGCAAGGATTCCGGCTTGCTGCGCGCCGAAGCCCAGATGAAGGGCTACACCGGCGACCAGTGCACCGAGTGCCATAACTTCACCATGGTGCGGAACGGCACGTGTTTGAAGTGTGATACGTGCGGGACGACGACTGGATGTAGTTGAGCGATCTGAGCGTGCGGAGTGTGATCGCCCTACAAGGATGGCCAAAAGTCCGACTTATGCGCACTCAATGTCGTCATCAGTTGGCCTCAACTTTTGATTGCAAACAAAAGCCCCAGGAAACCGGGGCTTTTCAATCGGACTAGTTTTTTATCGACCGGCATTGGCACATGTTCAGAATGCTAATCCTGGGACACCACCACTCGCTAAATCCGTAGTGGAGTGACCGCTCGCTGTTGTGACGCACCCCATAGAATTTCCACTATTTAAGGGAGCGTTTCCATTCACGAACGGATAGCTTTTCCATCAACTCACAAAGGCCCGGGAAACCGGGCCTTTTCCTTTTCCAGGGGAAGCTGACCGTACTGACGAGTTGGAAGGGGCAGTCACTAGTTTGGGGGAGCGGTCGACGAAACGAGGTGTGACGCACCCCATAGACTTTCCACTATTGAAGGGAGCGTTGCCATTCACGAACGGATAGCTTTTCCCTCAACTCACAAAGGCCCGGGAACCCGGGCCTTTTCCTTTTCCAGGGAAAGCTGACCGTACAGACGAATTGGAGGGGGCAGTCACTAGTTTGGGGGAGCGGTCGACGAAACGAG
>NZ_JAUYGL010000176.1 GCF_030689745.1 Devosia sp. | reverse complement strand
TCCGGTTGCCGTTTTCAGTGTGCCCGAGGTCTGCTTGAGCTGGCCCACCACGTCGGTCAGCTTGTCGGCCACCGCATTGGTGTCGGCCTTGAGTTTGGCAAAGGCCCCCTCATAGTCCCCTTCCATCCGCTGCGTCAGATCGGTGTTGGCCAGGGCAGCCAGCACCTCACCCGTCTCGCTCACCCCACGATTGACCGTCGCGACCAGATTGTTGACCGAACGCGCCAGGGTGTTGAGCTCGTCATCAGGAAATTCGGCGCCCACCTGCTGGCTGAAATCGCCGGCAATGGCGGCGTCCACCACCGCACCAAAGGCCCGTTGCAGATCCTGCATCATGGCGGCGCGATCCGCCTGGCTGGCAATGATCTGGGCCGCTTCCGCCTCGGTCATCTGCGCTACCTTGAGACCATTCTCGCGGAACACCTCAACGGCACGCGCCATGGCGCCGAGCTCGTCCGTGCCGTCAGCGCCGCGCACCTCGATATCAAGGTCGCCGTCAGCCAGCGCCTCCATCGTCGTGGTCAGTCGGCTGATCGGCCGGCTGATGCTGCGCGAAAAGAAGTATCCGACAAGTGCCGCAATGGCGAGCAGGGCCCCGCCCACCAGCAGGATCATGTTGCGCATATTGTCGACCGGCGCAAACACCTCGTCCTGCGGCTGCACAGCAGCGACTGCCCAGGTCACGCTACCGACGCTGACCGGGCCGGCATACACCATCATGGGCTCGCCACGATAATCGGTGCTGGTGCCCTCTCCGGACTCTCCGGCTACGGCGCGCACAATGACCGCCGAGCTGAGAGGAGTCTGCAGCACATCGGGCGCATCGGTACGCGGCGACTCGGTGCGCAGCAGGCCATCCGCCCCGACCACCACCACTTCGCCGCTTTCGCCAAGCCCCGACAGGGCCGAGATCCGCGCACTCAGTGCATCGGTCGAAATGGCGAACACCATGACGCCGGACTTTTGATCCTTGTCATAGACCGGCATCGCCATGAAGCTCTCGGCACTGCCAGTGGGGGCATAGGTCGAATAATCGACAAAGGCCGCCTGGCCATCATCGAGGCCCTTGGCAATCGCAAAGGCCTGCCCCAGCCCGGTCGCGGCCATCGCCGCATCAGTGACGACATTGGCTGCAAAGTCATCGTTCTTGGCCACCGAATAGACGACGTCGCCTGCGGCACTGATGAGCAGGACGTCGGAATAATCGCGCTCCTCCATCAGCGTGCGGAAGCCGGGGTGGTAGCGCTTGTGCGGCGCGTCATAGGATGCGCCCTTGCCATTGGCGCTGTCCAGCGCCGCGCGGTTCTCAGGATCGGGGTTGTCGGTAATATAGGCCGACCGCAACTGCGCGGCGGCGCGCTCAGCCAGGCCCATCCGCAGTTCATCAAGCGACCGGGTGAGGTTCTTCATGGCCGCCGCAGTGTCCGAACGCTGCACGAACAATCGCAGATCGACCTCAGCGCTGGTGTAATAGTCGCTGACCAGCGAGACGGCAGTGGTCAACGACGCCGCCACCGATTGGCTGCGCTGCTGCTGCACCGTGTTCAGCCCGATGAGATAGCTCGCAATGCCAACCCCAGCCCCCACCACCAGGGCGGAGCCGACCAGCACCAGCGGTAGCTTCTGGGCGATCTTCAGTTGCGGTAGAAATCCCATCAAACACTCCAGCTTTCATGCGGACCACCGTTCCATACCCGCTCGAAATATGGGCGAATGGCTGCATTATGTTGCAGCAAGAAGTGCGGTGGTCGTCCCCCTCATTTTCGGCCGAAGCCGACTGTGCAAACGATACATGTGGCAGCTTAACCACTCGTTACAGGCAAATTCCCGCCCACTCCAACGGAGCAGGACCAGGCCCAAAAACGAAAATGGCCACCCGAAGGTGGCCTCGTATCGCAGTCGGCATCGGCAGCTATCAGCTCAGCGCCCCGATCACCGCCTCGATACGCTTTTTCATCGTCGATGCGTCAAATGGCTTGATGATATAATTGTTCACGCCGAACGAAATCGCCTCCTTGACCTGTTCCTTGTCGGAACGGCCAGTCGCCATGATGAATGGCATGGCTTGCGTGCGCGGATGCTTGCGGATCACCTTGAGCAAGGTCAGTCCATCAATGTCTTCCATGTTCCAGTCGGAAATGATCAGGTCGACATTGGATTTCTCCAGCTTGCCCAGGGCATCGCGGCCGCTCTTGGCCTCAATGATGTCCTTGAAGCCAAGCTGGGTAAGGATGTACTTGCAGATACCGCGCATGGACTGCTGATCATCGACGATGAGAACACTGACTGCGCTGGCTTTAGGCATGGTCGAATTCACCTTCCTGGTGCCCGGGAACTGACGGTCCCGGTCTTTGAAGAAACACTAGGCAAGAAGCGTTACAAATCTCTCAATCACCGCACTGCGATTGTACAAGCTGGCTTCATGCTGCCGATTTGAGCCGTACCAAGGCGTTAGCCAGACGGCCCGCAATATCTTCCACCGGTGCCTGTTCCATAACGGCACCCTCTTCGAAGGCCACGCGCGGCATGCCATAGACCAGGGCCGATGATTTGCTCTGCCCCACGGTATAAGCGCCGGCATCGCGCATCAGCTTGAGACCACGCGCCCCATCGCGTCCCATGCCGGTCAGGATCGCCCCCACCGCCAGGCTTCCAACCGCCTTGGCCACCGATTCAAACAGGATATCGACGCTGGGCCGGTGGCCCGAGGTCAGCCCATCCTGGGCCAGCCGGCATTTCAGCTGTCCCGACGATCGCTCGACGCGCAAATGATAGTCGCCCTTGGCGATGTAGGCGTGGCCCGGCAACAGGACCATGCGGTCATCAGCTTCCACCACGGTGAGCGCACAGAGTTCATCAAGACGCGCGGCGAACCGGGCAGTGAAGCCAGACGGCATGTGCTGGGCGATGACTATGGGTGGGCAGTCGGCGGGCATCTGCGTCAGCACCGTGCGGATGGCTTCAACGCCGCCCGTCGAGGCCCCAATGGCAATCAGCGCCCCATGGGGACCCGCTGCGGTCTTGACCGCCATCTTGGGAACGTCGGCCCGCGAGGCCGAGCGACCCCGCACGTCGGACTTGGCCGCCGCGCGGATCTTGTCGCGCAGCCCCACGCCAAAGGCCTCGATGCCGCCGGCAAATTCGGCGCTCGGCTTGGCAACAAAGTCCACCGCGCCCAGTTCCAGCGCCAGCAGTGTTTCGCTGGCACCCTTGGTGGTCAGCGTCGACACCATGACCACCGGCGTCGGTCGCAGGCGCATCAGTTTCTCGAGAAACTGCAGCCCGTTCATATTGGGCATTTCAATGTCCAGCGTCACCACGTCGGGGTTGAGCTGCTTGATCTTCTCGCGCGCATCAATCGGATCGGTAGCCGTGGCCACCACTTCTATATCGCCATCGCGCGACAGCATGCGTGTCAGCACCTCACGAATGAGCGCTGAATCATCAACGACGAGGACCTTGATGCTCATGCTGCCTCCCGCTTGTTCAGTTTGAGCTTGGATTGATAGATTGTCTTGCCCACCAAGCGGAATCCGTCGCCACCCGAGCCCAGGTTTTCCGAATGGCCGATATAGAGAAAGCCTTCAGGTGCCATCAACTGGCTGAAGCGACCGAACACTTCGCCCTGCGTGGCCTTGTCAAAATAGATCGCAACATTGCGGCAGAAGATGGCGTCGAATGGCCCCCGCATCGGCCACGGGCCAATAAGGTTGAGCGGTTTGAACGAGACGAGCGCCCGAACCGCATCGGGTATCCTGATGGTGCCATCGCCGGGTCGCACCAGCGGCGCCGCCCGTTCATGGGACAACCCGCTCAACTCGCTTTCGGGATACACCCCATGCGCCGCCTTCTCGAGCACAGCCGTATCGATGTCGGTGCCCAGGATCTTGAAGTCCCAGCGTTTGAGGTCGGGGAATGCACCCAGCAGATCCATACCGATGGTATAGGGTTCCTGCCCGGTCGAGCAGCCCGCCGACCAGATGCGCAGGCGGCTGCCGCGTGGCTTGGTCGCCAGCAGCGTCTGCACATGCTTGCGCAGATGGTCAAAGTGATGGTCTTCGCGATAGAAGCGGGTCAGGTTCGTGGTCAGCGCGTTGACAAAATCCTGCCCATTCTGGGCCGATCCGCCGCGCTCCAGAAAGTCGACATAGGCATCAAAGCTGGGCAGGCCCAAATTGCGCACGATCTTGGACAGCCGGGAGATGACCAGTGTCCGCTTCGCGTCGCTGAGCGAGATTCCTGCGACCTGATAAACCCGGCTCTTGACCCGCGCAAATTCACGTTCGCTAAGGGAAATTTCCCCTTGTTCCATGCCGCCCATCCCAATTGTCCCGACCGCCCGTTATGGGCACCCGTTTAAGCGTTCGCCCCACGTCAATCGCCCGGTCAACCCACTCAGCGTCGACACGCCCCCGATTGAGGGTTGGGCCATAGTGGGGCTTGCATTACTTAGATTGCGTAAATGCGCCCCCAGATCGGCACTCATTTTTGAAAGTCTTTGGATTGACCAGCCTCATCGGCGCTGCGTATTCGCAAAGACTGGTCCTTTTCGCCGACCGCCGCCGCGCCGATGACTAGAACAATTCGATGTCGGTTATTGGCGCAGGAATGATCACGTGGCGCTTGGCGAGCGCAATTTCTTCACGGGCCACATTGGCACCGGAAGCATTATCGAGTCGTTTCACAAAGGCGCGGCCAGAATGCGGTTTGAACAGCACGCGTCTGGCATAGGTGCCACCCACGTCCTCGCTGACCGAAACATAGCCTTCGGCAGCCAGGAACTCATGCACGAAATCAATGTTCTTGCGCCCGACATCGTCAAGCGCCGCATTGATCTTGCCGCCCCCAAACACCTTGATTTCCAGATTCGACTTGCGGCCGCTGCCCTGGCTGAGAACCTTGTTGATCAACTGCTCCATGGCGAAGGCGCCATATCGTGCCGAGGCACCATAACGGTCCTTGGCGGCACCCGACTGCTCAGCCAGCAGGAAGTGATTCATCCCCCCGACATTGGCAACCGTGTCGCGAACGCAAGCGGAGATGCACGAGCCCAGAACGGTGGACAGGGTCAGGTCCACCGCGTTTGAAACGTGGCAGTCGCCCTGATGAACCGTCGTAACCACGCCACGATCAAATTCGGGAGGTAATGCATTCACTAATGTCATCTAGCGCATTCAGACCCGAGTACCGTCAACGAATCCACCCTAGCGCCAGACTCGTTAGCCGATTGCTAACTACGTCGACCATGGACGGCACAAGACCGGTGTTTTGCAACAACTGCTTTAGGAATGTCAGGGTATTCTGCAGCCCAAGGCTAGGATCACATTGTATGTCACTGCACAAACTCGCCAAAGAACTCGACGAGACCGCGCGCCAATCGGCTTCGATGCTGGAAGGCATTGCCGAGGCGCTGGAAATTCTCTCAGACAGCAAGCTGAACAAGGACGCATCGGTCCGCGACGCCGTCCAGATGATCGTCATCGCCTTGCAGGGCCAGGATCGCATTGAGCAGCGATGCCACAATCTGGCATTGGCAACGCGTCAGTTTGCTCTGCTGCCTGCCTCAACGCCCCAAAGCGTGTTTGACGAGATCTGGTCGAGCCTGTCACTTGACGAATTGCGCTTGCCCGCCCTGTCCGGCGTCGCTGCCCATCAAAATCACGGCGAAGTCGATCTGTTCTGATCGGCGCCGCCTGATCGCTGCTGCGCGCTGCAGGCCGACCGCTACGGTATGGCTGACCTGGATAGTGATCCTCTGCCGCGCCCGTTCCATACATTGAAATCTGATGCGAACGCGCCGCGGCATTGTTTTGTCGCGCGCACAATCCCGCCACGACCCGGGCGCTTGACCCACAAAAAAAAGGGCGCTCGTGGCGCCCTTCATGCTTGGCAATGGACTGGTGATCTAGCCGTCCAGCTTGGCGCCACTGACCACCGCGTGCAGGTCGATCAATCCGACCATGCGGCTGTCATGGGTAACAATACCATTGAGCAGTTCGGTATCGACCGAATTGCCTTCCGGTACATTGTGGATATCGTCGCGCGAGACCGTCAGAATGTCACTGACCGCATCGACCAGAATGCCAACCCATTTGTCGCCAACGCTCATCACCACCACCACATGGTTCTTGGTGGGCGAGGTCGGGCCGTCGCCAAAACGGGCCCGCAGATCGAAGATCGGCACAATCGTGCCGCGCAGATTGATCACACCACGCACGAACTCACGGGTATTGGGCAGCGGCGTCGCGCCGTTCCAGGCCCGGATTTCTCGCACCGTGGTAATCTCCACGCCATAAGTCTGCTCACCGATCGAAAAAGCGATCAATTGCAGGGAATTCTGGGCGGCGATGGCGGACTTGTCGCCCATCTCGTCGCGCATACCGAGCGCTTCCATAGTTATTGCCTTTCTTTCGCCTGTTCTGGACGAACTACACTTTTACAAACAGCCCTTAGGCCGCACTCTTCTGAATTATCGAGGTCTTGAGGCCCTGCACATCAACGATCAGCGCCACATTGCCGTCACCCAGGATCGTGCCGCCAGCGACGCCTTCCACACTCTGGAAGTTCTCTTCCAGAGATTTGATCACCACCTGCTGCTGGCCGATAATGTCGTCGACGACGAGTGCCACCTTGTGGCTTCCCTCCGCCTCACACAGCACCACGAACCGGTTTTCCTGCGCGGTGTCGGCAACCAGATCGAAACGCTCGACCAGGTCGATGACCTGAACATACTCGCCGCGAACCTGCAGCACCTGGCCACCGCTGGGCACCCGCTCGAAGCTGGCGCGTGAACACTGAATGGTCTCAACAATCGAGCTCAGCGGCACCACATAGGGGCTGCCCCCCACTCGCACCAGCATGACGTCGAGCACCGCCAGGGTAAGCGGCAGGCGCAGCGTCATCCGCGTACCCTTGCCGGTCCAGCTGCGCACATGCACCGAGCCACCAATCTTCTTGATATTGCTCAGCACCACATCCATGCCAACCCCGCGACCCGACAGATCGCTGACCTCGCTGGCCGTCGAAAATCCGGGCGCAAAGATCAACTGGTCGATCTGCTCCTCGGTCGGATTGGCATCAGGGGCGACAACGCCCTTGTCGCGCGCCACTTGCAGCACACGCTCGCGATTGATCCCGCCGCCATCATCTTCGACGATGATCAGGATATTGCCACCCGCCTGCTCGGCCGACAGGCGAATCGTGCCGGTCTCGTTCTTGCCGCGCGCGGTGCGGACATCTGGTGTTTCGATACCGTGATCGGCTGAGTTGCGGATCATATGCGTCAGGGGATCGGACAACTGCTCGATCACCGTCTTGTCGATTTCGGTGTTTTCGCCGATCGTCTCGAGCTTGATCTTCTTGTCGGTCTTGGTCGCCAGCTCGCGCACCAGGCGCGGCATGCGCGAGAACACCGATTTGACCGGTTGCGCGCGAATGGCCATCACCGAATCCTGCAGACCACGGGTGGTCTGCGCCAACACTTCAAGACCACGCACCAATTCGGTATACCGCACCCGCAGGGTCTCATCCATCTGCTGGGTCAGCATTGACTGGGTGATCACGAGTTCGCCCACCATGTTGACCACACGATCGACCTTGTCGAGATCAACCCGGATCGACTGCACCCCAACAGCGCGACCGCTGCTTTCCTCACTATCCGATGGCGTGGCGGCAGCCAGCACGACGGGTTTGGGAGGTGTTTTGACGACTGGTGGCGGGGCCATCGATTCGGCCAGCTCGGCAAAGCTCAGCGCCGGTGGTTCCTCAAAGCTGTCCTGAGCCGTCGCCGCCAGGCTGGGCTGGGGCGCTTCTTCCTTGTCGAAATCGAGCAGGTCGGCAATTTCTTCGTCGGCCAGTGCCAGCAGGTCATCAGCGCCATTGGCAGCCACCGGTGCGACGGCATCGGCGGCGGCAATGGCGGCGTCCGCGCCATCATCGAGCGTGGCGCTGGCACCCAGCTGGGCCACGACAATGTCGCAGTCACCGTCAACGAACTCGAAGACTTCGCGGATCATCGCCTCGTTCAGCGTCGCCGAAACCAGAGTGATCTCCCAGCTGCAATACACTGCAAACGGCTCGAAATCGGCCAGTGCCGGTACCTCGCCAATTACGGCCCGCACATGCATCTCACCCAGAGCGGCCAGCTCGCGGAAGAGCAGCAGAGGATCATTGGCCCGCGCATAGAGGGCCCGATGCGGGGTGAATTTGATTTCCCAATGGCCGGATTCGATCTGCATCGGTGCGGCGTCAAAGGCGTCCTCAACCGGACTATCGTCGCCGGCATCCAGCGCCATTGCCGCCTCGTCAGCGTCCAGCGCGTCGCTGCCCAGCTGCACCATTACCGGCACGAACTCGATGTCGAACTCTTCGACATGTTCACCGCCGACATCATCGTCCTCGCCCTTGTCCCCGCGCGCCAGCGCATCGAACCGGTTCTTTTCTTCCATGCCGTAATCGGCGGCCAACGCCTCGCCGGTCTGGGCGGCATTGACATGATCGGCAATAATGTCATTGGCGCGAATGCACAGCACAACGACGTCATCGGTCAGTTCAACCCGGCCGTCGCGGACATAGTCGAGCAAGGTTTCATAAGCGTGGGCAAAGCCCACCATGGCCGAGAACCCGAAGGCCCCGGCGCCGCCCTTGATCGAGTGTATGGCGCGGAACACCGCGTTTAACCGGTCAGCATCGCGTTCGCCCGCTTCAATCGCGGCGAACTGCTCCTCCAACTCGTTCAGGAGTTCGGAACACTCGTCAAAATAGGTGGCTTTGAAGTCGTCAAGATCACTCATGCGGGAAGTCCAACCCTTCTGGGCTCTTGGTGTTAATGCACCACGCGATGGATGACGGAGATCAGTTTTTCAGGATCGAATGGTTTGACAATCCAGCCAGTGCCCCCGGCCGCTTTGCCCTGATCACGCTTGTCCTGCGATGTCTCGGTAGTCAGAATCAGGATCGGCAGGCTCTGGTGATTACCGGTGGCCCGGACATTGCGGATAAACTCGATGCCATCCATTATCGGCATGTTGATATCGGTAATGATCACATCCACCGCCTCGGTCTTGAGCACATCAAGACCTTGCTGCCCGTCCTCAGCCTGCAAAACCTCAAATCCGGCATTGCTCAGCGTGTGGTGCAGCATGGCCAGGATTGTCCTCGAATCGTCCACGGTTAGAACCCGCAAAGCCGTCATCCTCTTATCATTCCTGAAAACTGCGCCCCAAGGCCCAGACGCTCAACGGCAGTGCTCATAGCCGCACTTGGCTGCAAAATAGCAAACTCGAGATGGTTTCTTCGCGCGGTCTCAGCTGCACTGATCAGCATGAACAATGCGTTGGTACTGACCCGCTCAACCCCGCCTGCATCAACCGCCACCGGACCTTCGTCGATCGCGTCCAGCAGCGCATCCCTGATGCCATCAAGCGAATCAAGGTCGATGATCGCGGGTAAAGCGACTGTTCTTTCGGCCTTGTTACTCATGTGTGCTGCCTGCCCCAGGAGATTCCTCAAGCATCCACATTCCACGGGAACGGTTTAAGAAGTGCTAAGTTCGGCCATACTCTGGTCACCACATGGACGCTATTTCGGCATCCTGCGCTCCAAGGGCCATCAGCCCCTGCCTCCAAACCACTGCGGCGCGTCACTTCCCCGCTGCAGTTTTGCTTGCCTTGGCTGCTGGCGGAGGGGTAACGCAGGCATATCAGTCGAGATCGGACCCAGTATGACCAATTCCATCGCCCTCACTGGCCTGGCGCGCGACCTTGCCGCCCGCGCCGAAACCGGCAAGCCGATTCGCGTGGGCGTTATCGGCTCGGGGGAGATGGGGACCGATCTGGTGACCCAGATGAGCCTGATGACCGGCATAGAAATGGCGGCCATCGCCACCCGCCGCCCGCACACGGCGCTGGACGCCATGACCATTGCCTATGGCGATGACAGCCGGGGGCGCGTGGCCGACACGCCTGCCCAGGCCACCGCTGCCATCGAGGCGGGCAAGATTGCCATCACCTCGGCGGAGACCCTGGTCACCACCCCCAATATCGATGTTGTCATCGACGCCACTGGCAAGCCCGGCGTGGCCGCCGACTATGACCTGCTGGCCATGGAGCATGGCAAGCATCTGGTGATGATGAATGTGGAAGCCGATGTCACCATCGGCCCCTATCTCAAGGCCCAGGCCGACCGGCTGGGCGTCATCTATTCCGTCGGCGCCGGCGATGAGCCCAGCTCCTGCATGGAACTGATTGAATTTGTTACAGCTTTGGGCCTGCCCATCGTCGCTGCCGGCAAGGGTAAGAACAACCCGCTCAAGCATGACGCAGTGCCTGATGACTATCGCGAAGAAGCCCTGCGCCGGAACATGAACCCGCGCATGCTGGTCGAATTTGTGGATGGGTCCAAGACCATGGTCGAGATGGCCGCCATCGCCAATGCGACCGGCCTGGTACCTGATGTGCCGGGCATGCACGGCCCCAATACCGACCGCGACAACATGGCCAAGGTATTGATTCCACAGGCTGATGGCGGGATTCTGCACAAGAGCGGCGTGGTCGATTTCACCGTCGGTAAGGGTGTGGCGCCGGGGGTTTTCGTCATCGTCAAAGCCGAGCATCCCCGCATTATCGAGCGGATGGATGACCTCCATATCGGGCATGGGCCGTATTACGCTTTCTTCCGCCCCTACCATCTGACGAGCCTGGAAGTCCCGCTGACCTGCGCCCGCATCATGCTGCATGGCAAGCCCGATATGGTGCCGCTGCCCAACCCGGTGGCCGAGGTCTGCGCCGTCGCAAAGCGCGATCTCAAGCCGGGCGAAACCTTTGATGCCATTGGAGAAACCTGCTATCGCAGCTTCACCATGACCATCGGTGACAGCCGCGCTGCCAGGGCAATTCCGGTGGGTCTGCTGGAGGGCGGCAAGGTCACCGCAGCGGTCAAAAAGGGCGAGCTTTTGACCCAGGCCAACAGCCAGCCGGACACCTCTACCCGGCTATTTGCCCTGCGCCAGGCACAGGACCGAATGTTAGCATTATCGTAGTTTTTCGTAGCATTTTCGTAGCGGTTTTTGCCCGATGGGTGCCCGGACCGTCACCCCTGACTGGTCGGCAACTTGATTCTCCGATGCCGAGCGGCTAATTCCTGACTAACCAAATCAGGAAAGCGACCATGGACGTGATCGTCGACCCCCGCGCACCGCAGCGCCTCCGCCACGAAACCCGCATGCGCCTGCTCACGGTAATCGCCATTGCCGATCTCACCCCCAGCATGCGCCGCATCACCCTTGGGGGCGATCTGACCGGCTTTGCCGCCCCCGGCCATGCCGACCATATCAAGGCCTTCTTCTTTCCCCCCGGCGTTGAACCGAAACTGGTGCCGATCGGGCCGCGCGGCGCCGAATTCGCCGAGGGCGAACGGCCGGAAATGCGCGACTACACCCCGCGGCAATATGACCTCGATGCCGGCACGCTGGATCTCGATTTCGTGCTGCATGGCGACGGCCCCGCCTCAAGCTGGGCGGCCCAGGCCAGCATCGGCCAGACCCTGGTGATCGGCGGCCCGCGCGGCTCGCTGATCGTGCCGGCGGCGTTTGACTGGTATCTGCTGGCGGGCGACGAAACCGCCATCCCCGCATTGGCCCGCCGCATCGCCGAACTGCCCGAAGGCGCCCCGGTGATCGCGGTGATCGAGGTGGACAACCCGGCCGAACACCAGCCGCTGCCCGGCAGTGCCGATGTGCGGCTCATCCATGTCTATCGCAATGGCGCGCCGGCCGGCAGCACCAGCCTGATACTCGACCGGCTCCGGGTGACCAACTTTCCCGAGGGCACCGGCTATGCCTATGTCGCGGGCGAAGCCAGCATGAGCAAGGCGGTGCGCGCCCACCTGACCGGCGAGCGCGGCTTTGCCCCGGACTATGTCAAGGCCGCCGGCTACTGGCGGCTCGGCACGCCCGATGCGCAAGAGGACCACTAGCGGCACTTGCCGGCAGGTCATGGCGCGTGAGATGAATTGGCCTGATCCAGCCCGGGCGCTGGCCGGATTGGACCGGCGCCCCACTCAACAAGGCCACACCCCATGAGCGTGATCGCCACCATCCTCGTTGCCCTGATTGCCCTGCTGCACCTTTATATCATGGTGCTCGAAATGTTCCTGTGGACCACGCCGCGCGCCGCCAAGGCGTTTGGCCTGACCCCGGAACTGGCCGCCCAGACCAAGGCGCTGGCCGCCAATCAGGGGCTCTATAACGGCTTTCTCGCTGCCGGGCTGATCTGGAGCCTGCTCTATCCCCTGCCCGGCTTTGCCTGGCAGCTCGCCATGTTCTTCCTGACCTGCGTCGCGGTGGCCGGCATTTTCGGCGCCGTGACCGCCAGCCGCAAGATAGTGTTCATCCAGACCGTGCCGGCCGTGCTGGCCATGCTGGCGCTGATGTTTGTGTGATCCACTGAAGCTTCAGTCATCACCCTCCCCCCTGCGGGGAGGGTCAGGGAGGGGGGCGGCTCACCCCAATATGAGGGCTCTCGCACCCCCTCCCAACCTCCCCCGTAAAGGGGGAGGTGCCCACCGGTGATGGTGACGTGATCGCCTTCTAACCCGCCAGCGCCGCCAGCACCCGGACCCAGCTGCGGATGCCGCGGTGGTAGCTGGCCAGATCGTATTTCTCGTTGGGCGAGTGGATCTGGTCGTCGACATGGGCAAAGCCGATCAGCAGCGTATCGAGCCCCAGAATGCGCTTGAAATCGCCGGCCACCGGAATCGAGCCGCCCGAACCGGTCATCACCGCCGGCCTGCCCCATTCCGCCGACAGCCCGGCCAGCGCCTGGCGCAAATGCGTGCCGTCACTGGGCACGGTAATCGCCGGGGCGCCGCCATGGGCGGTGAATTTTACCGAGCAATCGGCCGGGATCATGGCCTGCACATGCTTGCGGAAGGCGGCGCGGATCTTGTCGGGCACCATGCCCGAAACCAGCCGGAAGCTTATCTTGGCGCTGGCCTTGGCCGGAATGACCGTCTTGAAGCCGTCCCCGGTATAGCCGCCGATCATGCCATTGATTTCGCAGGTGGGCCGCGCCCACAGCATTTCGAGCACGCTGCGGCCCGCCTCGCCCGCCGGAATCGATAGCCCGGCTTCGTCCAGATAGGCCGCCTCGTCAAACCCCAGCCCGGCCCATTGCGCCTTGAGCTCGGGGCTGATTTCGGCGACGTCGTCGTAAAACCCTTCCAGCGTCACGCTGCCATCGGGCGCCCGCAGGCTGGCGATGATCTCGGCCAGCAGCTGATTGGGGTTGCGCGCCGCATTGCCGAACATGCCCGAATGCAGATCCTTGTTGGCGCAGGTGATCTCGATTTCCTCACCCACCATGCCGCGCAGCATGGTGGTGATGGACGGGGTCTGGCGGTCCCACATATCGGTATCGCAGACCAGGGCGATATCGGCGGTGCCCAGCGCCTCCTTATGGGCCTCCATGAAGGGCGGCAGGTTCTTGCCGCCGCTTTCCTCCTCGCCCTCCAGCATCAGCGACACGGTGACCGGCAGGGCGCCCGCCACCGCCTGCCAGGCGCGGCAGGCTTCGATAAAGGTCAGCATCTGGCCCTTGTCGTCGGAGGCGCCGCGCGCCACGATCACCTTGCGCCCCTTGGCATCGGTGCTCAGCACCGGCTCGAACGGATCGCTGTGCCAGAGCGCGACCGGATCGACCGGCTGCACATCATAATGGGCGTAAAACAGCACATGCGGCCCGCTCTGTTCGGCCCCCCTGGCCCACACCACCGGATGGCCCGGCGTGGCATGCGCTGCCGCATCAAAGCCGATGCCCTTGAGCTCGCCGACAATCCAGTCGGCGGCACGCTGGCACTCGGCCTTGTAGGCCGGATCGGTGGAAATCGATTTGATGCGCAACAGCGCATAGAGGCGCTCGAGACTCTGCTCGAGCCCTTCATCGACATGGGCCAGAACCTGGTCCAATACGGCGTCGATTGGTTTGCTCATGGGGGCGACTCCTTGTTGCCGCTACCCTTGACCAAGCCGCGCCACGCTGTCCAGCGCGGCGTGGCGCCGCAAGGGGCATGCGGTTTTGCGCAGGGCAATTTATATTGTCACACTATTGCCCCCATGCTTAAGGTCAAACCACGCAGTTTTGCGCCAGGAGAGCCGGCATGAGCACAGGGGCGGACCCACAGCGCAGCGCGGGCGATCTGATCGCCGCCATTGCCGGCCGCACGCTGCCGCGCAACCTGCATTCGCTGGTGCTCGGGCAATTGGGCCTGGCCATTGTCGGCGGCGAATTTGCCGAGGGCAGCATTCTGCCCGCCGACGCCGAACTGCTGCAACGCTTTGGCGTATCGCGCACCGTGCTGCGCGAGGCGCTGAAAACCCTCGCCGCCAAGGGCATGATCGAGGCGCGCGCCCGGATCGGCACCCGCGTGCTGCCGCGCGCCCGCTGGAGCCTGTTTGATGCCGATGTGCTGTCCTGGCACTTCCAGACCGGCCCTGACGAAGCGTTCTTGCGCAGCCTGGCCGAAATCCGCATCGGGGTGGAACTGGAATCAGCCGCGCTGGCTGCCAGCCGCCGCAGCGATGACCAGGCCCACGCGCTGCTCGACTGCGCCCACGCCATGGGCCAGACCACCAGCGCCGAGGATTTCGCCCGCACCGACCTGCTGTTTCACCGCACCGTGGCCGAGGCCTCAGGCAATCCCTTCATGGCCTCGATCAGCACGCTGGTGGAACTGGCCCTGACCGCCGCCTTCACCATCAGCTCCCCGGTCAACGACCCCGCCGCGCTTGCCGCCGCCGCCGCCGCCCACACCCGCATCGCCGAAGCGATCAAGGCCGGCGACGCCGCCCAAGCACGCGTGGCAATGCGCGCGGTGATTACCAATGGACTGGAACGGCAGATGAAGGCGCGGGGGTGAGGGGATAAAGTCGTCGATGCCAAAGCGGGGGGGAAGCGGTTCCACTTCCAGGCAACCACGGAACCCTGTGCCAGGTTCTTGATCTGTATGGGAACTGGTGGAGCTGAGCGGGGCGTCCACCATGACCCGAGACACCCGGAATGCATAGGTTCTGTAGGACGGGTGGTGAAAATCACCCAACTGCAGTGAACCCTTGTGCCGTCTAACCGGTGTTAAGATTTGTCAATTTGTTGGCGGATGCGACGAGGCCGCCTACCAATCAACGGCCCAGACCTAGTCAGGTCGGACGAGCATCAAAGACTAGTACCATCCCGACAACTGCAAATAGCATCGTTCCTCTAGATCGGTTGCATCGTGTGGCTTCCACCATCTTGCTAACGAAAGCCGCACCAATGTTCCTGCAGGTATAGTCTGTAGTGGCTCCTGCTCCCCACATAGGACATTGCTTTCTTGAGTACCCATTGCGGATACCCATCTCCGTTGCCCCCGGCACAGGCGATGAACTAGGACGTAGCGTCGAGCAAGTCTGTGTCGTGCTTCTCCTAGTCGCTGCGGCGTTTCTCAAAATCTGTCAGGTCCAGAGGCGTTCCTATGCCAGTGGCTTGTCGCACATGAGTGACAATGGCCCCGTACAGATCGCCCCGAGCGCCTACTACGTTTTTGGGTAATCCGGCTGAGCCAGTTCGAACAAACAGCCCCCGTATTATGTCCGCATCCGCCTGCCAAGCCAGAGCTTGTGAGACTTGGTGTTTTTTGGACAGAGAAATTGAGATCATCGACGCTTGCTGCAAATCCATGCCCATAATTTCAGCCTTAAACAACTGACCGTCGCCCCCACGCACCTCCGGTCTTCCCGCACTCCACGACAGCACCAGGGGGCACTTAGCGATCAGTTCACACAGCGCCTGATAGTAGCTCGAATATTCTGGAAGCCTTGTCAGTTGATCTCGAAGCCGGACCTTGCCGGGAAGGTCTGCTGAGTGCCAAGGGAAACCTTCGACTTGCAGCACTCGCTTATAACCGAACGCTTCTGCAAGACCACGCATCGCACGAATGTTTCCCAGCGCCGCGCCCTTTAGTTCGCCACTTCCTGAATAGTAGTTCGCCAATAGGCGTGACATCTCTTGGTAGCTGGCTGGAAGTCCCTGCGGACACAAAAGCGATATCCCGTCCCGTAGCTGAACGGGCATGCCGCCCCCAGGATTTGTAGTAAGAAACACACAGAAATCCTCACCATCACCAAAATCAAGATACGGCTCCGGCATATATTCTAGGTCAAAAATGTTGCGCATTATTGGATTATCAATAGTAGCCCCGGATACCCACGCTTGGTATACGTCCTCACTACTGCTTCGATATCTGTTTAGAGCGTCGGTCAATGGCATTGTTTATTCTCATCTAGATTCGTGAACCTGCTGCTACTTAATCGATCCGAAGACATGCTGGCAAACATCGGCTGTCCGTGTTGGTTCTTATTTTCCGATCAATGGCGCGTGGTGTGACTGAGGTGAAACAACGGACCATTTTGGAGAATTTTCTGTCAGCATATTCAGAGATGGTCCATTGCCCAGTTACCCCCGGTGGGGGCGAGTGCCGGAGAGAACTTGATGCACGATGTTGAACCACCGCTGTTGAGCCGCTTCGGAAGCGGCTAATCGGAAGTAGAAAACACCATGCCGGGAGCGTTGTGGATTGGTCGGA
Source organism: Devosia sp. (assembly GCF_030689745.1). GTDB lineage: Bacteria > Pseudomonadota > Alphaproteobacteria > Rhizobiales > Devosiaceae > Devosia > Devosia alba. Next base: position 211 of record NZ_JAUYGL010000176.1, on the reverse strand, counting down.
ATGAACAAGGAAATGTCCCACCTGGATGTCCCACCAAGCAAAACCTATAGCTAAGTCCTTGATTTTCATCGGAATGGTGGAGCTGAGCGGGATCGAACCGCTGACCTCGTCATTGCGAACGACGCGCTCTCCCAACTGAGCTACAGCCCCGCTCCGATCGGCGGCTTGTTAGCCGATCCGATCGGTTTGGGCCAGAGGTTTTTTGAGGTGC
>NZ_JAUYGL010000172.1 GCF_030689745.1 Devosia sp. | reverse complement strand
GGCATCACCAAGGCGGTGGCGACACCCTGGCGCTTCGTGCGGCGCGGCTCGCCGTTTCTGAGCAGGCCACTGTCGTAGCGGGCCCCACCCCGATCCGTGCCATCGAGTAGGAAGGGAGCGCGCCGCTACTCTCAGCAGTCTCAAGCCGCGGCCAAACTCACAGAAAAATCGTGACGGAACCAATAACGGCCTCTGGTGATTTCGGGTAGCAAGAGACCAGAGCGTGTCAATCGGACAAGGCGGCAGAGGGAACGGGGATGGTTTTTCCGATTTCCCGCCCCGGCCAACGAAATGGCAGCCGAGCCCTTCCCCCGTCCGCTCTGGTCTCGCCGCAATTGCAGGAGACGACCATGCCGCAGGGCGACAAATCCGCTTATACCGACAAGCAGAAGCGCAAGGCCAAGCATATTGAGGAGGCCTATGAGGACAAGGGCGTGAGCCAGGACGAGGCCGAAAGCCGCGCCTGGGCGACGGTCAACAAGGATGATGGCGGCGGCAAGAAATCCGGTTCAGGCCGCGGCGCCGAAACCGGTCACCCGGCAGCCCGGGCAACCCAATGAGGTCGCCACCTGCCATCTGTTCCTCGCCTGCGATGAAAGCTCCTACATCACCGGCCAGGTGCTCCACCCCAATGGTGGGGAGATCGTCGGTGGATAGCATGTCACGTTAACCCAAGCCGCCTTGCGGCGCGCCCCGTCCCGTGATTCAAGGACGGGGTGAGCGCACTTGAATCGAGTATCGATCTGTTCGGCGCGGGCGACGCGATCATGCCGCGTGACCCGCTGGGCATTCTGCGCGAGGTTTTCGGGCATCAGCATTTTCGCGGCCTGCAGGCCGATGTGATCAATCACGTCGTGCAGGGCGGCGATGCGGTGGTACTGTTCCCCACCGGCGCCGGCAAATCAATGTGTTACCAGATTCCCGCCATGGCCCGGCCCGGCGTCGGGATCGTCATTTCGCCGCTGATCGCCCTGATGCGCGATCAAGTCGAGGCACTGCGCCAGGCCGGCGTGGCCGCTGCCGCGCTCAATTCCTCGCTGACTGCCGAGGAATCGGCCGAGGTACGCGGGCAATTGCGGCGCGGCGAACTTGATCTGCTCTATGTGGCGCCGGAACGGGTGGCGACGCCCGGCTTTGCCAATATGCTGTCGGGTATCGATATTGCCCTGTTCGCCATTGATGAAGCCCATTGCGTCAGCCAGTGGGGCCATGATTTCCGCCCCGAATATCGCGAGCTGACCAGGCTCACCGAACTGTTCCCCGGCGTGCCGCGCATTGCCCTGACCGCGACGGCTGATCCGACGACGCGCGAAGACATCATCGAGCGGCTGGGGCTTGAGACGGCCGAGGTGTTCACCACCAGTTTTGACCGCCCCAATATTTCCTATTCCATTGTCGAGCGCGACAAGGCGCGCGACCAGCTGCTGAGCTTTCTGGCCGCACACAAGGGCAGCTCGGGCATTGTCTATTGCCTGAGCCGCGCCAAGGTCGAGGACACGGCGGACTGGCTCTGCGGCAAGGGCATTCCCGCCCTGCCCTATCATGCCGGGCTCAGCGCCGAGCGGCGCAACGCCAATCAGGACGCCTTCCTCAAGGAAGAGAATATCTGCATCGTCGCCACGGTGGCGTTTGGCATGGGCATCGACAAGCCCGATGTGCGCTATGTGGCGCATATGGACCTGCCATCCTCGATCGAGGCCTATTACCAGGAAACCGGCCGCGCCGGGCGAGACGGCCAGCCGGCGGACGCCTGGATGAGCTACGGCATGGCCGATGTGGTGCAGCGCCGCCGCATGATCGACGAGGGCAATGCCCCCGACGAGATCAAGCGCCTCGAACACGGCAAGCTCAATGCGCTGCTCGGGGTTTGTGAAACGGCCGAGTGCCGCCGCAAGGCGATATTGAGCCATTTCGGCGAGGCCTATCCCGGCGATTGCGGCAATTGCGATACCTGTCGTTCGCCGGTTGAAACCTGGGATGGCACCGAAGCGGCGATCAAGGCGCTGGCTGCAATCTATCGCACCGGCATGCGCTTTGGTGCGGCCCATGTCATCGATGTGCTGATGGGCAAGGCCACCGAGAAGGTCGAGCGCTTCGGCCACCAGAACCAGGCCGTGTTTGGCCAGGGCGCCGACCTTGACCCGCGCAGCTGGCAGTCGGTCATCCGGCAGTTGACGGCCTCGGGGCTGATCGTGGTGGATCACGCGTCCCATGGCGCGCTGACCCTGGGAGAAGGCGCCCGCGCCGTGTTCAAGCGCGAACGCAGCGTTACCCTGCGCAAGGACCGCCCGAAAAAGGCCACCGAAGTGCGGCGGCAGCTGGCCAATGCGGTACAGTTGCCCGAGCCGGCGATGAGCGTGTTCAACGCGCTGCGCGAAGAACGGCTGCGTATCGCCAAGCAGCAGGGCGTGCCGCCCTATGTGATCTTCCACGACGCCACGCTCAAGGCCATGGCGCTGGCCATGCCCGCCCATCCGCATGACATGCTCAACCTGCCCGGCGTCGGCCAGGCCAAGCTCGACCGCTATGGCGAGGCATTTCTGGCGGTATTGGCGAGGGTGGCGGTCTGAACCGGATCACCGAACGCCATGTGGCCTTGCCGCGGCGCGGAATCAGGGCTTAAGGTTCAATTCAGCCATCACCGTATCGACCGGCAACACCCGGGCGCACCACCACGAAGCCGGACAGGATTTCCGCCGTGGCACCACCACAGATAACGACGTCCAATCCATTCGGGCCTTGATCGGCCACCGGGTGGCACCAGCAACGGAAAACCAAGCACCATGACCGCATCCCACCTCGTTATCCCCGACCTCGCCGGCAAGGCA
>NZ_JAUYGL010000166.1 GCF_030689745.1 Devosia sp. | reverse complement strand
CACGACCGCCAACTGCCACTCGGGCACGTCGTTCAGCGGTATGATCTTGCTGACATCAACGCCCCAATCGGGCCCCAGCGCGATACTGGCTACCGGCTCGCGAAAACCCTTGCCGTGATCATAGGCTATCAACCCGTCCATCAACGCCCGGCGGGCATATTCCTGAAGTTTGGGCTCCAGCGTCGTGCGCACCGACAGCCCGCCGCCATACAACTGATCTTCGCCATAAAGCGTGGCCAGTTCGCGCCGCACTTCCTCGGTGAAATATTCGGCGGAATAAAGCTGGCTGCCACCCGAGCGTGGAATAACGTTGAGTGGCTCTGCCTTAGCCGAAGCCCCCTGCTCCGCTGTGACATAACCATTCTCGATCATGCGATCGATAACCCAGTTGCGCCGCTCAATGGCCGCCTGCGGCCGGCGGAAGGGATGGTAGTTGTTGGGCCCCTTGGGCAGCGCCGCAACATAGGCCGCTTCACTCAGCGTCAGCTGATATAGCGCCTTGTCGAAATAGTTCAGCGCCGCCGCCGCGACCCCGTACGAGTTCAGCCCGAGAAATATCTCATTGAGATAGAGCTCAAGGATACGGTCCTTGGAAAACGTGGATTCAATACGGATCGCCAGCAGCGCTTCCTGAAGCTTGCGGTCCCAGGTCTGGTCGGCTGTGAGCAGGAAGTTCTTGGCCACCTGCTGGGTAATCGAGGAGCCGCCGCCCTGAATCGCATTATTGCCATCCAGCCGAGCCATCAGATTGTCGCGCGCCGCGCGGAACACCCCATCAATGGCGATACCGCCGTGACCATAGAAATCCTTGTCTTCTGCTGACAGAAATGCCTCGATCAGCAAGGGCGGCACCGTCTCGATCGGCTGAAACAGTCGCCGTTCGCGGGCAAACTCGGCCAGCAGCGTCCCGTCAGCGGCATGCACGCGCGTGGTAACAGGCGGTTGGTAGTCCTTGAGCACCGTGTAGTCGGGCAACTGGGAGGACACCGTCGTGAGATAATAGGCACCGGCGCCCACAGCCAGCAGGGCCATAAACATACCAAAGCCGAACAGCCAGCCGATCAAGCGCAGCATTTATTCAATCTCTCCGCAGCGCTGCCTCGTAAAGCCAGGGACGCTTGATGGTCAATGCAGTGCCGCCCGCGGGGCACCGGTTTCGTTGGCAGAATCATAGCAGAGACGCGTCGCAAAGTGGATCAAAAGCCCGCTAGCTTTCCGCCACGGCACCGCTTGCCGGCGGCGGTGACCGATTTGTCACATCACTCGTCAGCCCCCAGGCCATCAAAATAGGTTGATATCCCGCGCGCCAAGGCATCGGCGGTCCGCCCCTGCCAGTCGCCCTGCAGCAGATTGGCCATATCGTCCGCATTGGACAAAAAGCCCAGCTCCACCAGAACGGACGGCACATCGGGGGCCTGCAACACAAAGAAATCGGCCTGTCGCACCGGAAACCGCCGCAGCGCCACACTCGGTTCGAGCTGATGCACGATGGAACGCGCCAGCGTGTAGGACTGATGCCGCATTTCGCGGCGCATCAGATCAAGCAGGATATCGACCACCTCGGGCGCCATTCGCGGCATCGCAAAGCCGGCAATCACGTCGCTCTTGTTCTCGGAATCCGCCAGCACCTTGTCCAGCACATCGGTGGCATTCTCATCGCGCGTATAGACGCTGGCGCCACGAATTTCGGGCTGCTGGAAGCTGTCGGCATGGATGGACAGGAAAATGTCGGCCTTGTTGGCCCGGGCCAATGCCACGCGCTCTTCCAGCCGCAAATAGCTGTCGTCTTCGCGCGTCAATGCCACGTCGAACCGTCCCGAAGCGATCAGCAATTGCTGCAGCTTGAGGGCGAAGGCCAGCACAATGTCCTTTTCCTTGATGCCACCGGGTGCTTCGGCGCCGCTATCGATGCCGCCATGGCCCGGATCGATCACCACAAGGGGCCGTGTCGCAATCGGTAGTTCGGAGCCGCCCGCCGGAGTCGAGGCGTCCGCCACCGGTACCGCTGCCCCCGACGCTTCAAAATCCTTGGCCACATTGGCCGCAAATTCCTCGGCAGTGGCGGGAATGATATCGACCACCAGACGCGCCGGCTGATCCTCGAACGCCGCCAGCACATAGGCCTGTTGCACCTGTGCCGGCGCGGACAGCATCAGCGTGGTCCGCACCCGGTCAGGGCCAGCCTGTTCCAACTGGTACTGGGCAATCACCCCTTCATCGGTGACCTCGACATTGGGTTCTGGCACAGTGGAGGTGGCGGCACGCACATCAATTGCCAGCCGGTCCGGTTCGCTCAGCGACACCAGGGCGAATTCTGTCTTGTCAGCGAGATCGATTACCAGCCGCGCCCGGTCCCGGGTTTGCGTCACCCGCGCATCCATCACATTGGGCAGGCCGACGGACGCCACTTCTGGCGCTGCAGCGTCTTGCCCAGTCGCCCCGGTCATCAGCGACGCCAGACAGATCAGCAGCGGTAACAACAATGTGCGAACAGGTTTGAACACGCGCAGATCGGACCCCTCACTCGTCAGCGTCGCCCATTTCACCCATTTCAGGCGATTCGACGGCACCTGCCGCACTTATGCGATGATTTGCCGATCTGGCCAACATGGCGACGACAATGCGCCCAAATTTGCCGGCAATGCTGGCCTGTGGAGTTTCCTGTTGCCATTTGGCCGCGACATCCCTACACGCTAAGGATGAAGCGCAAGCTTCTCGGTACACTCGTTTTTGTGGCTTCAAGCTAACAATGACGGAGCGGGAAGTGATCGGGACAAGAGGCGAAGAGACCCCTCCTGATCCTGGTTTGGATGCGGCATTTCTTGCGCTTTTATACGAATTTCGGCCCCATCAGGGCCGGACGGTTGTCGGCCATCCTCGGATGCGGGCAACCCAATAGGAAGAGGTCAGATGGCCCGCAGGCGGACAACACGCGACGCGATCGAACAAGACGATTGCCGCTTTGCCACGCTGCAACTTTCGGCCATGACCATTCATACTGGCGCGCACCAGGCAGAGCTTCTGCGCGCACCACCCCCCAAACCATTCGCCTCGCACTGCGCTACCAGAAGGATCCCGGTTCTCCGGCACCCTCTTGTCGGCGCGCGAGCGCGCGGAGTTCATTATGGCTACCAAAAGAATGCTGGTGGATGCCATCCACCCGGAAGAAACACGGATCGTCGTTACTGCAGGTAACCGGCTCGAGGAATTCGACTTTGAATCGGCGACCCGCCGCCAGTTGCGGGGTAATATCTATCTCGCCAAGGTGACGCGCGTTGAGCCGTCCCTGCAGGCCGCGTTTGTCGAATATGGCGGCAACCGCCACGGCTTTCTGGCTTTCAGCGAAATTCACCCCGACTATTACCAGATCCCCATTGCCGACCGCGAAGCGCTGCTACGCGACGAGGAAGAAGAGCACGCCGAGGACAACGACGATATTTCGCTGCCCGAGGGCGTGAACGAACCCGACGCGGACGCTGATCCACAGGACACTGAAGACCACAGCAACATCGAGCAGGCGCCAGCCAATTCCGAGCCCGTCGAATCGATCGGTGGCGCGGACGCACTTGAGGAAGTGCCTGAGCGTCGCCGCCAGAGCCAGTCACGCAAGCACTACAAGATCCAGGAAGTCATCAAGCGCCGCCAGGTCATGCTGGTACAGGTGGTCAAGGAAGAGCGCGGCAATAAGGGCGCGGCTCTGACCACCTATCTGTCGCTGGCCGGCCGCTATTCCGTACTGATGCCCAATACCGCCCGTGGCGGCGGAATCTCTCGCAAGATTACAAACGCGGCCGACCGCAAGCGCCTCAAGGAGATCACCTCCGATCTTGAAGTGCCCCAGGGCATGGGCGTCATCCTGCGCACCGCTGGCGCCTCGCGCACCAAGGCCGAGGTCAAGCGCGACTTCGAATATCTGATGCGGCTGTGGGAAAGCGTGCGCGAGCTCACGCTCAAAAGCCAGGCACCATGCCTGGTCTATGAGGAAGGCTCCCTGATCAAGCGGACCATTCGCGATCTCTACAACAAGGAGATCGACGAGGTTTTTGTTGCCGGCGAAGCCGCCTACAACGAAGCCAAGGACTTCATGCGCATGATCATGCCGAGCCACGCCAAAAACGTGCAGCTCTACAAGGATGATCAGCCGCTATTCTCCAAATACGGCATTGAAGCCCAGCTCGACTCCATGTTCTCGCCCACGGTGACCCTGCCCTCGGGCGGCTACATCGTCATCAACCCGACTGAAGCGCTGGTTTCGATCGACGTGAACTCGGGCCGCTCCACCAAGGAGCACAATATCGAGGACACCGCGCTCCAGACCAATCTGGAAGCCGCCGATGAGGTGGCCCGCCAACTGCGCCTGCGCGATCTGGCCGGCCTGATCGTCATCGATTTCATCGACATGACGGAAAACCGCTCCAACCGGGCCGTCGAGCGCAAGCTCAAGGATTGCCTCAAGGACGATCGCGCCCGCATCCAGGTTGGCCGCATCAGCCATTTCGGCCTGATGGAAATGAGCCGCCAGCGCATCCGCTTTGGCGTGGTCGAAAGCTCAACCCACAAATGCCCGATGTGCGACGGCACGGGGCTGGTGCGTTCGGTCGAGTCGCTCGCTCTGTTGATCTTGCGCAGCTTCGAGGATCACGTACTGCGCCGCGCCGGCGAGTCGATCAATGTGCGGGGGCCCATCGAGGTTGCCCTCTACATTCTCAACTTCAAGCGCGAAACCCTGACCACGCTGGAAATCCGCAATCAGCTGTCGATCACCATCACCGCCGACGGCAAGATGACTGGCCACCAGTTCGCCATCGAAAAGGGCGACGTCCGCGTCACCGCCTATGCCGAACAGCGCAATGCCGACCATGTCCGGGTCGACAGCGCCATCATTGAAGACGATGGCGACGATGATATCGTTGACGAGGTCGAACTCGAGGACGAGGAAGCCGGAGAGAAGCTCGCTTCCAACGCCGACGCCAGCGATGGCGAAGGCCGCACCCGCCGTCGCCGTCGTCGTCGCCGTGGCGGTGCCGATCGGGGTGACGAAAACGGCCAGCGTCCGCCTCAGCAGCGAGCCGCACCGGTTGCTGATGAAGACGCGGCTGCCACTGTCGACACTGATGCCGAAGGCGATGGTGAAGACAGTGACGAGAGCGGCGTTCATGCCAACAATGAAGGCGCCGATGGCGAGACGCGCAAGCGCCGCCGCCGCGGCCGCCGCGGTGGCCGTCGCAACCGTCGCGATGGCGAAGAGGGTGGCGAACAACTCCCCGCTACTGCCGACACCGAGCTGACACCCGACACGGTCGACGCCATTGCCGACACCTTGCTGGTCCAGGACGAGGTTGCCGCTCCGGCCCCAATCGCCGAGGATGCTACCGAGGAGCCGGCAGAAAAGCCCAAGCGAACCCGCCGCCGCAAGCCGGCAGCTGGTACCGAACCCACCGGTCCTGAGACGGCGCCGGCCGCAAAAGCTGAGGCCGCACCGGTCGAGGCCGCCGCCGAGGCAGCACCAGAAGAGGCTGCCGACGAGAAGCCCAAACGCAAGCCACGGGCCCGCAAGCCCAAAGCTCCTGAGGCGGCCGCGGAAGCCGCAGCACCGGTCGTCAGCGTTGCTCAGACAGCACCTGCGCCCAAGCCTGCTGCTGCGAGCGGAGCATCACCGGCGGCGGAAGATGCGCCGAAATCGCGCCGCGTGAAAAAGGAGCTCCCCGCCGAAGGCATCGTGGTCTCCTCCAGCGCACCCAAGGCCAAAGCGGAGAAATCCGAAGAGGCCGAGCCCAAGAAGAAAGCCGGCTGGTGGCAGCGCCGCCTCGGCCTCGGCTAGATATTCAGAAGGCGGCCCTCGGGCCGCCTTCATTGCTTTGGAGCGCCAATGTCACGGACCGCTCGCCTGCTCGACCTGCTGCAACTGCTCCGCAATCGTTCAACCCCGGTGAGCGGCAATGATCTCGCCAGTGCGCTGGGCATTTCGATTCGCACGCTTTATCGCGACATCGCCACGCTTCAGGCACAAGGCGCTGACGTGGCAGGCGAGCCGGGCCTGGGTTATGTGCTGCGCCCCGGCTTTACCCTGCCGCCCCTGATGTTCTCCGCAGACGAAATCGAGGCGATCGTGCTGGGCTCGCGCTGGGTCGCGGCCAAGGCCGACGATAGCCGCCTCAGCCAATCGGCCAATCAGGCGCTGGCCAAGATTGCCGCCGTGCTGCCGGCCGAGCTGAGGCACCGTATCGAGGCCACCAATCTGCTGGTGGCCCGTGGAGTGACAACGCCGTCCAGCGTTGACGCAAGCCAGATTCGCCTCGCCATTCGTCACGAACACAAGCTCGCCATTACCTATCGCGGACCCGATGGCACCGAGTCAGAACGCACTATCTGGCCGTTCATGATCGGCTTTTTCGATGCGGCGCGGATCGTCGCCGCCTGGTGCGAAATGCGTCAGGCCTATCGCCACTTCCGCATTGATCGCATCACGGCACTCCATCCTATCGCCGAGCGCTACCCGCAGCGGCGCGCGGTCCTGCTCAAGCAGTGGCGCGCCGATAATGGCATTGCGCCTCCGACATGATCACCACTGCCGAAAACTGACAGCCCGACGCGCTAATTACGGTTCATCAACACGGAGATGACCATGCGCACCCTCAACTACATTATCCTTGCCGTCGCTGACCCCGCTGCCAGCGCGGCGTTCTATACCGCCCTGCTGGGGGTTGAGCCGGTGGAGAATTCTCCTGGCTTTGTACTCTATGTACTGCCCAATGGCATCAAGCTGGGCCTGTGGATCGCCAGTGAGATCAACCCGGCACCACTGCCCGCCGGTGGGGTGGAAATCACCTTCAGCGAGGCCAGTGAAACCGATGTGCGCGCCACCCACACGCAGTGGCAGGGCAAAGCCACGATTTTGCAGCCACCTACGTCCATGGATTTTGGTTTCACCTTTGTGGCTGCTGACCCCGACGGCCACCGCCTGCGTGTTTTCAGCCCACCGCCAAAACCGCGCTGACTGCCGGTGCAACTGGCGGCGTAAACGCCGCCAGTATTTGTTTGTCGACCCCGCCCTCAACCGCGCTTGCCGATTTCCTCGCGGCGAACGATATTTACGCCATTCTCCACCGTCCGCAGAATGGCCAGCTGCGCATGGGGTTCGGCCGCCCGACCGCGCGCCGGATCGTCCATGCGAAACCGATCGGGGCCCAGATAATTCCGCGTCTCGATATACACGTGCTCCCGCCCGATCTGGGCGGCCAGCCGCGTGGCGATGCTTGCCCCCTCGGCAGGCACGTTGATGACGTCGTCAAAGCCCATTTCAATGCTCGCCCGGACCTCATCGACCGAAGCGTCACGCAGGAAGGCGACCACAGGGGCGTAGCACAGGCTGACCGAACCGGAATGGCGCAGGTGATTGAGCAGTTGCGTCTTGTCAGTAGGCGGGAAATCGAAATGAACCAGGAAGAATACCAGCCGGTGCGCGAATGGGGCAGGCTTCAACAACGGCGAGTAGGCGATGACTTCGCCGAACCGCAGCCGCTCGGCAAGCCGCATCAGCGCCTCGCCATCGCGCTCGTTATTGGCAGCCACGATGGCCACGCTATGCGCCAGCACATCTGGATCAGCCACCTGGGTGGCCATGGCTCGACCTCCTCGTCTAACCGCGGGCCCAGCCTAGCACATCACAGGTGAATTATTGTTTAGTCCGGCGCGCCGTCCTGCGGCCCGGTATTCATCTTGCGCTAACGCAACAAGCCGCCCATGCGCTCAAGAGCCAATTGAACCGTTTCACTCTTGCCGGCATAGGACAGCCGCACATAGCCTTGCCCGCCGACCCGATCGAAATCAATGCCTGGGGTCATGGCGACGCCAGCCTGCTCCAGCATCCGCATGCAGAACGCCATCGAGTCATTGGAAAATCTCGAAATCCCAACATAGGCATAAAACGCCCCGTCCGCAGCCGCACCAACATCAAACCCCAGCTCGCGCAGTCCTGCGTCGAGCAGTAACCGATTGGTTGCATATTCGGCTTTTCGCGCTTCCGCATAATCGCGTTCCCCCAGCGCCACATTGGCCGCAATCTGGCTTAGGGTCGGCGCCGATATGAACAGGTTCTGCTGCAAAATCTCGGCCCGCCGCACCATTTTGGCAGGCAGCACCATCCAGCCTATGCGCCAACCGGTCATGCAATAGTATTTCGAAAAGCTGTTGATGATGATCGCGTTGTCCGTCAGTTCCAGCGCGCTGATCGATGGCGCGCGATAATCCAGCCCGTGGTAGATCTCATCGGAAATCAACACGATGCCCAACCGCTCGCAGGTGGCGACAATGTCGGCCAACCCAGCCCGGTCCAGTGCAGCGCCGGTCGGATTGGCCGGGCTGGCAAACAGCAAGCCGGCAAATGGCTCCCTGGCATGGGCGGCGGCAATATCAGCGCCTGTCAGGCGCCAGCCATTGCCCACCGAGAGCGGGATTTCCGAGATCTCGAACCCCAATCCGAGCAGCGTGTTGACATAGGCCGGATAGCCCGGCCGGGTAATGGCGATACGCGCGCCTGGCCGGAATGCGGTATGAAAGGCCAGAATGAAGCCAGCGGATGACCCGGTGGTGCAAATGATTGCCTCTGCATCCACCGCCACCCCATGCTGGTCCTGATAATAGCCCACCAGGCCAGCCCGCAACTCATCCAGCCCCTTGGCATTGGTATAGCCCTGCGCCAGCGGCAACGCCTGGCGGACCGCCTCAAGCACCCGCGGCGCCGGCGGCGACGCCGGTTCGCCCAGTTCGAGATGGCAGACGCTGCGCCCGCTCGCCTCCATGGCCTTGGCCCGCTTGAGGATTTCCATGGCATGGAACGGCATCAACCCATCGGCAGCAATATCGGTCATGGTCACTCCTTGGCATATCCCGGCCTATCGGGAACCGCCCTGCCTCTCAACAACAATTGATGGCAGTGCCAAGCTCGTGTTCACTCTTCCCTGCTAATTATGTTCCAGCTCTGCTAGAAGGCAGGCATTGTTCAGGACCGGAGTTCCAGCCCCCATGTCACGCGTCACTATCGCTCTTGTCGCTCTCACAGGCATCCTTGCTGGCGGCCTCGGATATGCCACCTTGGTGCCGCCGGCGCCGCACACCGACAATGTGGCCGTGCAAGCGATGATTGATGACGCGATCAGTGCCTATGACACCGAGCGCAGCGCAGCCATGGCAGCCGCCCCGGCGCAGGATGTTGCGGCAATTACGCCCGAGGCGATCAACGCGCAGATCGAATCGTTCCTGATGAATGACCCCAAGATTCTTCAGCGCATGTCGGTGGCACTCGACTCCACGCTCCGCGCCGAAGAGCGAGAGCAGGCCACCGTCGCGATTGCCTCCATGCAGGAGGCCATTTTCAACGATCCAGGCCAGATCGTGGTCGGCAATCCTGATGGCGATGTGACCCTTGTGGAGTTCTTCGACTACAATTGCGGCTATTGCCGCTCGGCCTTGCCCGATCTGGCTACTCTGCTGGCCGAAGACCCCGATCTGCGCGTAATCCTGAAAGAATTTCCCATCCTTTCCAACGAATCCATCGACGCAGCCCGCGTCGCTGTTCTGGTTGGAGAGGCTGACGCCGACTACTGGAGCTTCCACGAGGCCCTGTTCACCAGTCGCGGCAAGGTCGACAAGCAGGTGGCTCTGGCGGCCGCGGCCGATCTTGGCCTCAGCCCGGTCAGCCTGGAACTCGACATGGGCAAAGACAGCGTCTCCAAGACCATCCAGACCTCCTATGAAATTGCCAAGGCGCTCAATATCACCGGCACGCCGACCTACATCATCGGCAATGAGGTGATCCCCGGCGCCATTGGCATTGAAGAACTGCGTCAGCGCATCGCCAATATGCGCGCCTGCGGCCAGAGCCTGTGCGATAGCTGAGCATCTTCATTCACCGGTGCTTTGCTTTTCAGTGCATTTCGTGTAACCGCGCTTGCTTGGATACGAACACCCGGTGCACAAGGCTGACATCATGGTAAAGCGCGTTCTCGTCCTCAATGGCCCGAACCTCAACCTGCTCGGCACGCGCGAGCCGGGCATCTATGGCGCTGACACGCTCGCCGATGTCGAAACACTTTGCCAGCAGGCCGGCAGTGAGCTGGGCCTGAGCATTGACTTCCGCCAATCCAATCACGAAGGCGAGATGGTCACCTGGATTCAGGAGGCTCGCACCACCGCCGACGCGATTCTCATCAACCCGGCAGCCTATTCCCACACCTCGGTGGCCATCCCCGATGCGCTCAAGGCGGTGGGCTTGCCCGTCGCCGAGGTGCATCTGACCAATATTCACCAGCGCGAAGCATATCGACACCATTCCTATGTGTCGGCGATCGCCTATGGCGTCATTTGCGGCTTCGGGGTCACCGGGTATAGAATGGCGCTGATAGCGCTCGCCGAAAAACTCAAATAACGATCAACGCGCAATGCGCGGGAGACCGACAAGAATGACCAAGTCATCGCAAGTGGATCAGGACCTGATCCAAGCCATCGCCGAGCTGCTGAACAAGGAAGATCTCGTGGAGATAGAGATCGAGCAGGAGGATTTCCGGGTCCGGGTCACCCGCTCTTATCCCAATGAAGGCGTGACCTACGCTGCGCCGCAGCACTATGCGCCTGCCCCATCAGCAGCGCCGACCTCGATTGCACCAGCCGGCTCGGTTGCTGCAGCCGCTCCTGCCAGTGCGGAAGACCTGGCTTCCAACCCGGGCACCCTGACCTCCCCCATGGTCGGCACCGCCTACAGTTCGCCCGAACCCGGCAAGGCCGCCTTTGTTGCCGTCGGCTCCAAGGTGAGTGAAGGCCAGACCCTGCTGATCATCGAAGCCATGAAAACCATGAACCAGATCCCCGCACATCGCTCGGGCACCGTTACGCGTATCCTGTTCGAGGATGCCCAGCCGGTCGAATACGGCGAGCCACTCGTCGTCATCGAGTAAGGGGAGCCCCATGTTCCAGAAGGTCCTGATCGCCAATCGCGGCGAAATCGCTCTGCGCATCCTGCGTGCCTGCAAGGAACTCGGCATCCAGACCGTAGCCGTACATTCCACCGCCGATGCCAACGCCATGCATGTGCGCCTTGCTGACGAAAGCGTCTGCATCGGGCCACCGTCGGCCAAAGACAGCTATCTCAACATTCCCTCGATCATGGCCGCCATCGAGATCACCGGCGCTGACGCCGTGCATCCCGGCTACGGCTTCCTGTCCGAGAATGCGCGCTTCGCCAAAATTCTGACCGAGCACAAGGTGACCTTCATCGGTCCCTCCTCGCACCATATCGACATCATGGGCGACAAGATAACGGCCAAGAAGACCGCCGTGGAGCTTGGCATTCCGGTGGTTCCGGGTTCGCCCGACGCCGTTGAGACCGAAGCTGACGCCAAGCGCATGGCCAAGGAAATTGGCTATCCCGTGCTGATCAAGGCAACCGCTGGTGGCGGTGGTCGCGGCATGAAGCTGGCAAATTCGGAAAAGGACGTGCTGACGGCCTGGTCGACGGCCCGCGCCGAGGCAGCTGCTGCCTTTGGCAATGGCTCGGTCTATATGGAAAAATATCTCGGCAAGCCGCGCCACATCGAGGTGCAGATCCTCGGTGACGGTCAGGGCAATGCCGTGCATCTGGGCGTCCGCGACTGCTCGCTGCAGCGCCGCAACCAGAAGGTCTGGGAAGAGGCTGGGGGCCCCACTATCAGCCCCAAGGAACGCGACGAAATCGGCGAAATCTGCGCCGTTGCCATGCGCAAGCTGAAATATGCCGGCGCCGGCACCGTCGAATTTCTCTACGAGAACGGCAAGTTCTACTTCATCGAGATGAACACCCGCCTGCAGGTGGAGCATCCCGTCACCGAGCGCATCACCGGCATCGACATTGTCTATGAACAGATCCGTGTCGCCTCAGGCGAGAAGCTGTCGATGACGCAGGACGAGGTGAAGTTTGTCGGCCATGCCATCGAAGTGCGCATCAATGCCGAAGACCCGCAGACCTTTGCGCCGTCACCGGGAACGATCACCTTCTACCATCCTGCCGGTGGTGTTGGCGTGCGTGTCGATTCGGCGGTCTATCAGGGCTACAAGATCCCGCCCTATTACGACTCGCTGATTGGCAAGCTGATCGTCTATGGCCGTACCCGCGACGAATGCCTGCAGCGCCTGCGCCGCGCCATTGATGAGTTCGTCATCGACGGCATCAAGACGACGCTGCCGCTGTTCCAGCGCCTGATCAAGGAGCCCGACATTCTGTCGGGCAATTATGACATTCACTGGCTGGAAAAATATCTGGACGATAACAAGGTCTGATGCAAAGGGGCGCACTGCGTCCCTTTTCTTTGCCCTACCGCACCCCATCGCTCCAGGCGGCTTCCCCGCAAATAGGTTGTATCCCTGACTACACCGCCAGCAGGCGTTTCATTACCGTCCATCTTGCGCGCCGCGCCAGCATGGCCCATCATGCGGCTGGCCCTATAGGGGGACAATATGGCAATTGCGTTGGACGGCCTTGATCCGGCATTCCGATCCAAGATGGAGGACCTGCTCGGCAATCTGGTTGCAGTCGGGGTGGACATGCGACCCTATTACGGGCTGCGCACGCTTGAAGCCCAGGCGAAGCTCTGGCGGCAGTCGCGCGCCATCCAGGAAATTACCGCAGCCATCAAGAAATTGACCAGCGCAAAGGCCAACTTCCTGGCCAGCGTCCTCGACGGCGTCGGCCCCCAGCACGTCCCCCATGTCACCAATGCGCTGCCCGGCCTGAGCTGGCACCAATGGGGCGAAGCTGTCGACTGCTTCTGGAGCCTGAATGGCTCGGCTGAGTGGTCCGCCAGCACGAAAGCCGACGGCATCAACGGCTACCGGATCTATGCGAGCTTTGCCAAAGACATGGGGCTGGATGCCGGCGGCTTCTGGCACAGTTTCAAGGACTGGCCGCACGTGCAGATGCGGTCCGCCGGCTCACCCATCAGTGCGGGCATGACCTTGGCAGAAATCGATGCCGAGATGCACAATCGCTTCGGGTAACTAGTCACCCTGGCGTGACGACGGAACCCATTGGGCGCCCCTGCGCGCAAACGCGCATGGCCCAGATTGGCGTCAAATGCTAAAACCGGGTAGTTCCGGAGTTGCACCATGTCACGCCGCCAATATCCCTTCGACCTCGACATCACCCCCGAACTCATCATACGCGCCTACCGGGCCGGCAT
>NZ_JAUYGL010000165.1 GCF_030689745.1 Devosia sp. | reverse complement strand
CGCCGATCGTCCACGCTGTTCCAGACAGCAATCGACGTGACCCCGGCAGCGATCGTGGTGGCGCATGCGACAATCCTGGCCGCCTGGGCCGGCCCGATGAGCGCCGCCGACACTGCAGCGGCCATGGCCGACAGGAAGGCGCCGCGTCATGTCTCGGCCTAGCATCACCCGCACCGCGCGCATGGCAGCGGAAGGGCCGGCACCAGACGCCAGTCCCGTGGCCGCCCGCCAGCAACTGGTGTCCCCGGCGCCGCGCGACCCGCGGCTCGACATGTTCCGCGGCATCGCCCTGGTGATGATCTTCATCAACCACGTGCCGGGCACTCTCTACGAGAGCTTCACCAACCGGAATTTCGGCTTTTCCGATGCCGCTGAAGCCTTTGTCTTTATGTCGGGCATGGCGGCCGGGCTCGCCTATTCCAATGGCTTCCGTCAGGGCAGTCTGTGGCGCGCCATTGCCAGGGTCTGGGCCCGGGCGCGGCAGCTCTACTTCGTGCACATCACCATCACCATGCTGTGCCTGGGCATGTTTGCCGCCGCAGCCCTGTGGTTCGACCTGCCCGAGGTGATGCTCAAGAACAATGTGTCGCCCATTTACGGGCAGCCGCTGAGCACGCTGATCGGCATTCCGCTGCTGACCCATCAACTGGGCTACCTCAATATTCTGCCGCTCTACGCCATGCTCCTGCTGGCGACGCCGCTGCTGCTGATGGTTGGGGTGCGCCGCCCCCGGCTGCTGTTGGGCCTGTCGATTGCCGTCTGGGTGGCGGCGGGACAATTCCGTCTCAATTTTCCCAGTTTCCCCGCTTCCGGCGGCTGGTTTTTCAACCCGCTATCCTGGCAGCTCCTCTACATTATCGGGTTGCTCTCGGGCGTCGCCATGAAGTCTGGCAAGGCCTTCATTCCTTACGCCCCCGGCCTGTTCGGGCTGGCTGTTGGCTTTGTGGTGCTGGTGCTGTTCTGGATCAAGATCCCGGCTCTGGGCAGTGTGGGGCGCGACGGCCTGGCCTGGTTTGCCGATCACGGCGCGCCGTTTTACCTCACCTGGTTCGACAAGACCTTCCTGGCGCTGCCGCGTCTGCTGCATGCGCTGGCGCTGTTCTACGTCCTTGGCCACCTGCCGGTCATGGGCGCCATTGCGGCCATGCCGGTCGCGGCGCCGTTTCGGCAATTGGGGCGACAGAGCCTTGCAGTGTTTGCTGCGGGCACGGTGATCAGCATGTTCCTGCAGGTGATAAAGACCACGCGCCAGCCCGAACCCCTGTTCGACGGCATAGTCCTGGGCGGCGGATTGCTGGTGCTGCTGGCGCTGGCCTGGATATTGAACGCCACGGCGCAGCTCAAGGCTGCCAGGCCTGCGGACCTGCCGGTTGGCCAATAGGCGATCGCCACCATTGCCCGCGCCGATTGTCACCCACTTCAGCAGGCCACCACATTGACCGCCAATCCGGCCAGGCTGGTTTCCTTGTAGCGGTCGCTCATGTCGAGGCCGGTCTGGCGCATGGTCTCGATGCAGGCGTCGAGGGGAACGCGGTGGGTGCCATCGCCCTTGAGCGCCAGCGAGGCAGCGGTGACAGCCTTGACGGCGCCAAAGGCATTGCGCTCGATGCAGGGGATCTGCACCAGGCCGGCCACCGGGTCGCAGGTCATGCCCAGATGGTGTTCCAGGGCGATTTCGGCGGCGTTTTCGACCTGTTCGGGTGTGCCGCCCATAATGGCGCAGAGCCCGGCGGCGGCCATGGCCGAGGCCGAGCCGACTTCGCCCTGACAGCCCACTTCGGCGCCCGATATCGACGCATTATGCTTGATGATGCCGCCAATGGCGGCGGCGGTCAGCAGATAGTCGCGGATCGTCTGCGGCGTGGCGGCCGCATTGAACTTGATGAAGTAGCGCATCACGGCCGGGATGACGCCGGCCGCGCCATTGGTGGGGGCGGTGACCACCCGGCCGCCGCCGGCATTTTCCTCATTGACCGCCATGGCGTAGAGGCTGAGCCAGTCATTGGCCATTAGCGGGGTGATTTCATTGCGCTGCCATTGCGGCTCAAGCTGCTCGAAAATCGCCTTGGCGCGGCGCTTGACGCTCAGCCCGCCCGGCAGGATGCCGGACTGGGCAATGCCGCGGTCAATGCAGGCGTTCATCACGCCCCAGACCTCGTCAATGCCGCGATCCAGCGCCACCTGGCTGGTGGTGGCCAGTTCATTGGCGCGCTTCATGGCGGCAATCGACAGGCCCGAGGCGGCCGCCATGGCCAGCATGTCCCTGGCGTGGGCAAAGGGGAATGGCACATCGGCCTGGGCCGGGGAGGCGTGCTTGAGCGCTTCGAGTTCCTCGGCGCTGACGACAAAGCCGCCGCCAATGGAAAAATAGGCACGGCGCAGCAGCAATTGTCCGTCGGTGTCAAAGGCGGCAAATTGCAGGCCATTGGGGTGACCGGGCAGGGCGGTGCGCTTGTCGAACAGCAGATCGAGCGCCGGACGGAAGCGGTAGGGTCCGTGGCCGGGCGGGTGCACCATGCCGCTGGCCTCCACATCCGCCACCAGCGCGTCCATGGCGTCGGGATCGACTGTCTTGGGGTCCTGGCCGCACAGGCCCAGCGTGACGGCGCGGCCACTGCCATGGCCGATGCCGGTAAAGGCCAGCGAGCCATGCAGGCTGGCCGTCAGTGCGGCGGGGCGGGCATTGGCGGCGCGCGGCCAGTCACCAGTGGCCAGTTCATCGAGAAAGCGCCGGGCAGCCGTCATCGGACCCATGGTGTGGGAACTGGAGGGGCCGATGCCGATTTTGAACACGTCGAAGATGGACAGGAACATAGCCGCCATAGTGGCAGAGCCGCGTGGCGACGCAAGGGGCGCCGCACCGTTCTGCTTTGTGCAACAGTGTGTGGCCGCATTGGCGATTGTGCCGGACGGCGCCAGCAACGATATGAAGGGCAAGGTTTATCACGGGAGATTTGGTCATGGCCGACTATCACTATCGCGAAGCCAAGGGCGCGGATCCGAGCGCGCCGCTGTTTTTCGTGTTCCACGGCACGGGTGGCGACGAAGACCAGTTCTTTGACCTGGCCGGCCAGTTGCTGGTGGGCGCGCGCATTATCGCCGTGCGCGGCGATGTCAGCGAAGGCGGTGCGCTACGCTATTTCCGGCGGACCGGCGAGGGCGTCTATGACATGGCGGACCTGGCGCAGCGGACCGAGCAGATGCAGGGTTTTATCCAGGCCCGCAGGGCCGAAAGTGCGCCCTCGGCGGTGGTTGGGCTGGGCTATTCCAACGGCGCCAATATTCTGGCGTCGGTGCAGTTTGCCGCACCGGCACTGTTCGACGCCAGCGTGCTGATGCATCCGCTGATCCCGTTCACCCCGCCAGCGGCCGATTTTGCCGGGCGCCGGGTGTTGATCACTGCCGGACGGCACGACCCGATCTGTCCGGCGCCGCTCACCCAGGGACTGGCTGATTATTTCAGTGCGCACGGGGCGCAGACAGCACAGTTCTGGCATCAGGGCGGGCACGAATTGCGGCAGGAAGAGTTGCGCGCAACCCAGGATTTCCTGGCCGCCCTGGGCTGATATCTAGACCAGGCCGTGATCCCTCATCGCCTGGTCTTCGTCCGGGGTGACATAGGCAAAGACCTTGGCGCTGCCATCGGCAATGGTGACGAAATAGAAATTGGTAAAGGTCACCTGGCCTGCCTTGCCCTCTTTGTTCACATAGTCGAACTGCCAGTCGACATCGGCCACGGCATGGAGGCGATCGAGTTCGATCACCTGGATGCCCTTGATGGTCATGTGCTTGCCGCCCACAGCGCGGTAATGGGCAAAGCCCTTGGGTATCATGGCGCGGAATCCGCCGTCATTGGCGCCGCCCATGACCCCGCGGGGGCTGGATTCGACGAAGTAGGAGGCGAAGGCGTTGACGACGCCATCCACGTCTTCCTTGGGGGGATCTTGCAGCGCGTCGTCGCTACGCTTGCCATAGGCGTCGAACAGGGCGCGGACCTTGGTTTCGAGCGGGCTCATGGATATCCTCCTTGTTTGCAGGCATAAATGCCGCCTGTGCCGGCTTTCAGCCCGGACACAAGACCAAGCCTATCCCTAGTCCAATTATCGGCAAAGTGATGGCGGGCGACCGTTGACCTTCACGCCCGGCCCTGCCAGCGTCGCTTGGTTGAGGGCGGCTGCGCACAAGGGATGGGGATGCAGTTCAGGGTCACCTATGCGCGCTATTGGAAGGACCGGCGGCGGCTCGAATTTACCGCGTCCGGCGAGCGCAATGGCTGCGTCTTTACCGTGGTGACCGAGGTCACCTGCCTCAAGGAGCCGGTGACCCCCGAGCATGTGCATCTGGTCGCGCTGGCGCGGCTGACCGAGATCTTTCGGCTGCGGAGTGCCTCGGGGCGGTAGGTCGATCAGGCCTTGATATCGGACCAGTTGGCATGCCGGCGGAACTGGTTGACCACATAGGAGCAGACCGGGGTGATCTTGAACCGGTTCTTGCGGGCATCATCCACCGCGTATTCGACCAGGGTTGCGGCCACGCCGCGGCCCTCGAATTCGCGCGGTACGCCGGTATGATCAATGATGATGTTGCCATTGTCGGTCTTGCGATAGGTCATCTCCGCCTCGGCGGTGGGCGAGAGCTTGATGACATAACGGCCGGAAGTGGCGCCATCTTCGCGTTCGACGGTCATTTCATTGTCGTTCATGGCGGCGGCTCCTGATTGGTACGCAGATATGAGGCTGTCGGCGGCGCGGTGCAAGTCGCTTCGGCGGGCGGCGGCGCTATTACCCCGCGATGGCGGTGCAGCAGGGGCCGCCCGGGCGTTGCGGCCCGGGCTTAATCCTGTAAGGTTGCACCATGAACTCTTTGTTACATCACATCATTGCCTCCGGGCCTCGCCCGGTGGCGCCGTTCTCCCATGCTGTGGAAGCTGATGGCTGGGTGTTTGTCACCGGCCAGATGCCGACCGATCCGGCCGCGCCCGATGCCGAGCTGCCCATTGGCATTGTCGCCCAGACCACCAGGGTAATGGACAATCTCAAACTGGTGCTGGACGGGATTGGCCTGGGGCTGGAGCACGTCACCATGGCGCGCATCTATCTGACCCAGTTCGACCGCGATTATGATGGTCTCAATGCGCTGTGGCCGAGCTTTTTCGAGCCCGGCAAATTGCCAGCGCGGACGACCATCGGGGTCACGGCGCTGGCGGTGGGTGCATTGGTCGAGATCGACCTCGTCGCCAAAAGGCCTTAGGCCGACCAGGCCTTCACATTCTGCTGCTGCTCGCCGAGACCGGCAATGCCCAGGCGCATCACATTGCCCGGCTTGAGCCAGACCGGGTTCGGCTTGATGCCCATGCCGACGCCCGGCGGGGTACCGGTGGTGATGATGTCACCGGGCTGCAGGCTCATGAACTGGCTGACATAGCTGACCAGATGGGCCACCCCGAACACCATGGTCTTGGTTGAGCCGTCCTGGTAGCGGTGGCCGTCAACATCAAGCCACATGCCCAGATCCTGCGGATCGGCGACCTCGTCGCGCGTCACCAGCCAGGGGCCGATGGGCCCGAAGGTGTCAGCCGACTTGCCCTTGACCCACTGGCCGCCGCGCTCGGTCTGGAAGTGGCGCTCGGAGAGATCGTTGACCACGCAATAGCCGGCGACATGGTCGAGGGCGTTGGCCTCCTCGACATAGCGTGCTTCGGTGCCGATGATGACGCCGAGTTCGACTTCCCAGTCGGGCTTGATCGAATTCTTGGGGATGATCACATCGTCATTGGGGCCGATGATGGCGCTGGTGGCCTTCATGAACAGGATCGGTTCCTTGGGAATATCGGCGCCGGTTTCGGCAGCGTGGTCGGCATAGTTGAGGCCAATGCAGATGAACTTGCCGACATTGGCGACGCAGGGGCCGATGCGCTGATCGGCGTCCAGCTTGGGCAGGCTGTTGAGATCGGTGGCGCGGATGCGGGCCAGGCCCTGGTCGGACAGCGCCGTGCCGCCAATGTCGTCGACAATGCCCGTCAGATCACGGATCGAGCCGTCCTCGGCCAGGATGGCGGGCTTTTCTGCGCCCTTGGCGCCAATGCGAAGCAGTTTCATGGATTGGGTCCTTATGCTGTTGGCGAGGCCATAGCCTCTAACATGTTAGGGTGTCGAGGCCGGTTTGGGGCCAATCGGTTCGGTTTGGGCAATCAGCCGTCGGGGCGGATGACGCCCTTTTTGAGAATGATGTTGCCATAAAGGCGCCGCTCGCCGCTCTGGACGATGGCGTAGCCCTGTTTGACGCGCGCATAGAAGTCGAAACGCTCGATCGAGCTGATCGTCCTGCCGGGCTCATGCTGCTGCACAATGGCCTCGAAGGCGTCGACCACGGCCTCGCGCTTGGCGGGGTCACCCACGGTCTGCATGACGATGGCGGCCTCATCGACAAAGTCGTCGAGCGGCAGCAGCGTCAGCACCGCATCGAGAATATCGGTGGCGCTGATGCCGTCAAGGCGCACCAGAACGGGCCCGGCGGCGTCAGCGGGATAGTTGGCGTCGACGATGGCGATTTCATCGCCATGCCCCATGGCGCGCAGGATGGCCAGCAGGTCGGGGCCCAGCAGGGGCGGAATATTCTTGAGCATCGGGGGCCTCCTCAGCCGAATGGAAAACTGTCGCTGTCGCTGCCCAGGCTGGGGCCATCGGCGAACAGTGCGGGGTGTTCGCGGGCAAAGGCGAACAGCTCCACCATCACCGCGTCGATATGGGCGCGAATGGCGGCGATGGCCTGCTCCTTGTCCCCGGCCAGAATGCCATCGAGGATGGCCTGGTGCTCGGCAATGGTGATGTTGAGACGGCGGGGCGTGACGATCAGCCAGCGGGCCCGATCGAGATTGGCGCGGGCCGAATCGATGATGTTCTTGATCTTGGTGAATTCCATGGCGCGGTAGATGATGTCGTGGAATTCGATGTCGATGGTGTGAAAGGCCTCGGCGTCGTCGCTGTCGGCGGCGAGGCGCTGGGCCGCCATATTGGCGTGCAGCGCCTCGATCAAGCCGGGGTCATGGCGACCGATGAAGACGCGCAGCGCCTCGCTTTCGAGCCCCTTGCGGATCAGCATGTATTCGCGGACATCGGCGATGCGCACCAGCGACACGGTCGAGCCGCGCTGCGGCGCAATGTCGACCAGGCCCTCGGTCTGCAGGCGCGCCAGCGCCTCGCTCACCGGAAAGCGGGAGACGCCCAATTGCTCGCAGACCAGGGTCTTGTCGATGAGGCTGCCGGGGGGCAGGGCCAGCGACACGATGGCCTGGCGCAAGGCCGTGGTGACCTCGGTGGTCACATTGCCCCTGGTCAGTGCGGTGGGTGCGGTCAGAAAAGAATAGGGACTTGCTGGCGTTTTCATGCTAACATGTTAGTTAGAGAAGAGGTGCTTTACAACGCCCATCGCTGCGGATTGCCGGCGCAATCTGGCGGTTTATGGCGGCGAGGTAAAGCGTAGTTGAGACCCGACACCTGAAAGCACATCCATGTCCGAGACGATGACCCGTTCCCAGCCCCGTACGCTGGTGCTGCATGCTGCCGACAATATTGCGGTGGCCCTGGCCAATCTCGAGGTGGGCAGCGCCACCCCGCAGGGCCCGGTCATCGTGCGGCGCGTGCCCAAGGGGCACAAATTCGCCCTGAGGCCCATCGGCCAGGGCGAGGCGATCCTCAAATTCGGGCAGATTATCGGCTTTGCCAAGGAAGCCATCGTGCCCGGCGACTGGGTGCATGAGCACAATTGCGGCATGGGTGGCGCCGATGGCAGCCTGACCCACGACTATGCCTTTGGCGAAGGCGTGGTGCCGCCCGAAATGCTGGCAGTCGCCGACCGCGCCACCTTTGAGGGTTATCGCCGCGCCAATGGCAGCGTGGGCACGCGCAATTATGTCGGTATTCTGACCTCGGTGAACTGCTCGGCCACGGTGGCCAAATTCATTGCCGAAGGCATCAACCGCTCGGGTGTTCTGGACGACTATCCCGAAATCGACGGCGTGGTGCCGTTTGTGCACGGCACGGGCTGCGGCATGGAAAGCCGGGGCGAAGGCTTTGACATTCTCAAGCGCACGCAGTGGGGCTACACCTCCAATCCCAATCTGGGCGCGGCCATGCTGGTGGGGCTGGGCTGCGAGGTGTTTCAGATCGGCCGCATGAAGGAAATCTACGGCATTGTCGAAAGCGACACCTTCCAGACCATGACCATTCAGGAGAGTGGCGGCACCCGCAAGATCATCGAATGGGGCATTGAGCGGATCAAGGAAATGCTGCCGGTGGCCGCCCGCGCCCGGCGCCAAACCGTCGATGCATCCGAACTCACCCTGGCGCTGCAATGCGGTGGCTCGGACGGCTATTCGGGCATCACCGCCAATCCGGCGCTGGGCTTTGCCGCCGATATCCTGGTGCGCAATGGCGGCACCGCCATTCTGAGCGAAACCCCGGAAATCTACGGCGCCGAGCATCTTCTCACCCGCCGCGCCGTGTCGCGTGAGGTGGGCGAAAAGCTGATCGAGCGCATTCACTGGTGGGAAGACTACACCGCCCGCAACCATGGCGAGATGAACAATAATCCCTCGCCGGGCAACAAGCTGGGCGGGCTGACGACGATTCTGGAAAAGTCGCTGGGCGC
The DNA here is from genome assembly GCF_030689745.1 of Devosia sp. Lineage (GTDB taxonomy): Bacteria > Pseudomonadota > Alphaproteobacteria > Rhizobiales > Devosiaceae > Devosia > Devosia alba. The sequence continues at coordinate 2,021 of NZ_JAUYGL010000165.1, read as the reverse complement.
CACCGCCAAGGGCGGCTCCACGCCGCTGACGGCGGTGTATGAATATGCCGAAAAGGTCACCGAGAAGGGCTTTGTGTTCATGGACACGCCCGGCTTTGATCCGGTCTCGGCGACCGGACAGGTGGCCGGCGGCGCCAATGTGCTGGCCTTCACCACCGGGCGCGGCTCGGCCTATGGCTGCAAGCCGGTGCCCTCGATCAAGCTGGCGACCAATTCGGACATGTATGCACGCATGACCGAGGACATGGACATCAATTGCGGCGATATCGTCGAGGGCGTGTCGATTGAGGACAAGGGCCGCGAAATCTTCGAGGTCATCCTCAAGACCGCCTCGGGTGCGCCCACCAAGTCGGAATCGCTGGGCTATGGCGACAATGAATTCGTGCCCTGGCAGGTCGGGGCGACGATGTAACTGCCGGCCGCCATCCCTGTCCGCTGAGGCCGCGCCCGCGCCCCCTGCAGGCTCGGCATCAGGTCTGCGGGGGAAGCAGCCGATAGACCGACCCCCGCCGCCCGGTCTTGTCCCGGGCGTCGCCGACATCGCCCACCGCGTAGGATGCCACCAGCTCGAGCTGGTCGCGCGGCAGGTCGCGGCGATCGGGGTCGCCGATCAGCACCGCAATGCCTGCGGCCTGGCAGCGGCGCAGATAGGGCAGCATCACTGCGCCAACCTGAGAATTGTAAAACACGTCTCCGGCGGCGATCAGCGCTACCCCCGCAGGTGGCGGGTCGGCCAGATCAATGTCGACCAGCTCGATGACAATGCCATTGGCCGCCGCATTCAGGCCAATGGCGACCCTGCCATAGGCATCGATTTCGGCGGCGAATACCCTTGCCCCCGCGCGGGCTGCGGCAATCCCCACCAGGCCCGAGCCCGCACCCAGATCGAGCACGCTCTTGCCCGCAACCAGTTCTGGCTGGCTGCTAAAATGCTGCGCCAGCGCCAGGCCACCGGCCCAGGCATAGGCCCAGTAGGGCGCTGGCGGATCGGGGTCGTCACCCTCTGCCAGGCGCGACAGGCGGCTGCCCGCATGGGCGGTGTAGAGCTGGATCTCGGGCAGCGATGGCACCGGCTCCAGGCGCAGACTGTGCTCGATGAAGTCGGCGATCGGGCCGGGCATGGGGGTCAGACTGGTTCGGGCTCGGCATCGGCCCGAGCAAAGAAGATCGAGACCATCAGACCGGCGCCCGGGGTCGATTCGACGGTCACCTTGGCCTTGGCATTCTGGTCGAGCGAATGGACAATAAGCGCGCTGAGCTTGCCGGGGCGGGGCCAGACGGCGTCGTCCTGCAGGCCCACGCCGTCGTCCGAGACGGTGACGCGGCATCCGGTGTCGTCCACCAGCGAATGCAGGCTTATGGTGCCGCCCTCGCGGCCGACAAAGGCATATTTCAGCGCGTTGATCATCAACTCGTTGACCACGAGGCCGGTGGGCATGGCGACGTTGACCGAGACCGGCCAGGCATCGACGCGCAGATTGAGGCGAATGCCCTCCACGGCATGGGCGGCCATGACCGCCGAGGCCACCTGGCTGAGATAGACCCCGAGATCGACACTTTCGGACTGTCCATCCTCCGAGAGCGCCTGATAGAGCAGCGCCAGCGAACTGATCCGGCCGGCCAGTCGCTGAAAAGCCTGGCTGCTGGTGTCGTCGGGCATGTTGCGCGCTTCGAGCCGGATCAGCGCGGTAATCATCTGCAGATTGTTCTTCACCCGGTGCTGTAGTTCGCGCAACAGCGTGTCTTTTTCCTGTATCTGGGACTTGAGGTCGCCCTCGGGCGAGGGGGTCGCGGACTGGACCAGCGCCAGCAGCCGGAAGGAGGCTTCGCCAGCCTCGTTCAGGATAATGGTGGACCAGGCGTCGACCGTGGTCTCGCCCTCTTCAGGCTGGATCAGAAACGTGCCGATATAGTCGTCCCGCAGGGCGACGGCCTGGCTCAGGGGCTCGCCATTGTCGCGCGCCACGGCGCTGGGGGGGAGCACCGTCCAGGGCTTGCCCTGCAACTGATCGGCGGTCGTG
>NZ_JAUYGL010000149.1 GCF_030689745.1 Devosia sp. | reverse complement strand
TTTCATCGGTCAGGAAATCGCCGAACAGTTTGCGTCCGCCCATGCCGTAGGAGCCGTTTTCCTGCCGGTCGCCGACGCCGGCGACAACGGAAATGTTGAGCCGGGTGAGGGGGCGGACGTCTCGCACCCGGTGACCGTCGGCGCGCAGGATTTCCACCACCTGCCAGTTGGCGCCGATCGAAACCGAGACCTGGCGGACCCGTTCATCCTTGTTGCGCAGATAATGGTCGATGCTCTGCAGCAGCTTGACCTTGTCCTCAAAGCCAGGCGTGGCGAGCGGGTTGTCGGCGGTGTAGAGCAGCTTGTTGGTGCGCTGTGGCGCGGCGGAATAGACGCCGGTGGCGCCGCGGGTGACGGCGGACACCGCATCCGCCGCGCGCATCAATGCCGCTTCCGACAATTCGCCGGCATGGGCGTATCCGGAGGTTTCGCCCAGCACCGAACGGAGCCCGAAGCCGCGATCGGTCGAGTAGGCGCCGGATTTCAGCTTGCCGTTGTCGAAGACAAGTGATTCGGTCTCTTCGTACTCGAGATAGAGCTCGCCATCATCCGCGCCCTTGAGCGCATCGGCGACGATCCGCTCCACTTTGGCTTCGGAAACGTCGAACTGACTGGCGAGTGGGTCCTGCATGGTGGTGTCCAATTCTGTGGCGATCATGGAAGACTATATAGGTGATCGAGCCGCGATTGAAACACAGGGGCCGGAGCCGGCGGCCAGAATCACCCATGAGAATGTCAATCGTCCAGGCCAGGCTTGCCGCGGCAAACCGGACCCTTGCGGGTCGGTGCGATGACCGGCCCTGACGGGCTGGATGGCGAACTCAGGCGATCACGGCAGCGCGGCGTAGCCTTCGGTGAAACCGGCGAGATCAACCGGGATGCCGATCCCTTCCTCGGGAGTCTGGAACACGATGAAAGTTGCGGTGGTGCCGCCGCGCAGGGTGGTCAGCAGCGTTTCATCGAGGATCACCTCGGCATAGCAGCCATCGGAAAAGCAGCGCACGAAATAAGCCCGGCCGATATCCTTGCCGTCGACATTCAGGCCAAGTCCGGATGGCAACAGCACGCCAAGCGGCGCCAGGACCCGCAGGATGCGCGCCTGCTGGTCAGCGGTTTTCAGCACCACCACGGAAAGGCCGACCTCGGGCCGGTCATCGGCAATGACGTTTTGCATCAGCGCGCACTGTTCGCCCGGCGCCCCCGCCGGGGTGTCGCAGACGATTGACCATGAGCCGTGCGAGGATTTGACCTTGCCAGCCTGCTGGGCGGCCGCATGAGTTGCAAGCGCCAACGGGGCTGCGAGCATCAGGCTGGCCAAAAAGGCTGCCCTGGCAGGGTTCGATTTGAGTGCAAATGCCATTTCAACTCCACGCAACGGCCGAATCATCACCCATTTTGTAGATGGGCGGGGCCAAATTGAAACCCTTCACCGTCACTCTCTCCCGTTTTGTACGGCAAAAATGCGGCCCGGAGGCAAACCGGCCCAGTGATATTGACAAAGCCGCGCTGCATTCGCATCCCGAACCTTGCCAAATCACGCCGTCAAACTGCCATTCTCCAGTCAAAACCGCACCCAAACAGGCGGCTCCGCCAGATCCGCGCAAAAATGCCGCATCATCAAGACGTGACGGCTGTTGCTAGCGGTGTCATTCTGTGATTTGAAGCCCCGATCATATTGAGGGATTCCGTCTGGTCACGCAGGCGGTGCGATACTCGAGGGAGACTAAACGTGACCAACAAGCTTTCTGCAGGGCTTGCCGCGTTCGGCACGCTGGGTGCAAGCCCGGCTTTGGCCGCACAGCCGGTTGATTGGCAAATGGGTTTTCAGCCCGCCGCCACGGGAATTATGACGCAGATACGGGGATTTGAGGCCTACACACTTTGGTTCATCGTGCCGATCACGCTTTTCGTGCTGGTATTGCTGGTCTATGTGATGGTGAAATTCCGCGCCGGCGCCAATCCAACTCCGTCCAAGACCAGTCACAACTCGCTCATTGAAGTGGTTTGGACGCTGGGCCCGGTGGTGATCCTTCTCGCGCTGGCGATTCCGTCCTTCAATCTGCTGACCGCGCAATACTCGCCGCCCGAAGCCGACTACACGGTCAAGGCCACTGGCTATCAGTGGTATTGGGGCTACGAGTACCAGACCGACAGCGAAGTCTCGTTTGACTCCCTCATGCTGAAGGAAGGCGACCGCGCCGGTTACGCCAAGGAAGATGTGGCGGCCTATCCGCGCCTGCTCGCGGTTGACAATGAATTCGTGGTTCCGGTTGGCAAGACCGTGCGCGTGCTGGTAACCGCCGCCGATGTGCTCCACTCCTTCGCCATGCCCGCTTTCGGCATCAAGATGGACGCGGTTCCCGGCCGTCTCAACGAGACCTGGTTCAAGGCGGACGCCGAGGGACTGTATTACGGACAGTGTTCCGAGCTATGCGGCAAGGATCACGCTTTCATGCCGATCGCAATTCGCGTGGTTGCCCAAGACAAGTTCGATGCATGGCTTGCCGCCGCTGCCGACGATGTTGAGGCCGCCAACCGCAATCTGATGGCCGCCATCGATGCCGACGCAAAGTCGGTCGATGTCGCCGCCAACGACAAGAACTAAGAGAGGGGACTGAGAGCAATGGCCGGTTCAGCTGTCACTCACGACGATCATGACCACAAGCCAAAGGGCTTTGTGCGTCGCTGGATGTATTCCACCAACCACAAGGACATCGGCACGCTCTACCTGATTTTCGCGATCATGGCGGGCATCATCGGTGGCGTCCTGTCGATTGCCATGCGCATGGAACTCCAGGAGCCGGGGATCCAGATCTTCCACGGTCTGGCCTCGATGGTCTATGGTTACGAAGGCGACGCCGCCATCGATGGCGGCAAGCACATGTACAATGTGTTCACCACCGCTCACGGCCTGATCATGATCTTCTTCATGGTCATGCCGGCTCTGATCGGCGGCTTTGCCAACTGGATGGTGCCGATCATGATCGGCGCGCCGGACATGGCGTTCCCGCGCATGAACAACATCTCGTTCTGGCTGCTGCCGCCGGCTTTCCTGCTGCTGCTCTTGTCGATGTTCGTTGAAGGCCCCGCCGGCGGCTACGGCACCGGTGGCGGCTGGACCATCTATCCGCCGCTCTCGACAACCGGACAGCCCGGACCGGCGATGGATTTCGCC
>NZ_JAUYGL010000145.1 GCF_030689745.1 Devosia sp. | reverse complement strand
CTGTGGAAGAGACGAACTCCCACCCGGCACACCCCACCACTGTTCGCCTGCAGGCCGCCGTGCGGGGTGATGGGGAAAGTGTGCCACAGGTTTTGGCTGCGGGGACAAGCGGCATACCGGGTCCGGCAAATAGCGGAGCTGCCGCTCAATCAAACGATTGATTGACGGTGAAAACAGGTTTAAGCAGCGTCGGCCATGAGGTGAGCATGACCACGGACCTGTCCCAAACACGACGTGAAAGCGGTGACGACCGGCGCCTGGCAATTGCGGCTGCGGCCCGTTCAATCATTGTCGAAAAGGGTCTGGAAGGCCTGCGTACCCGGGACATTGCCGACCGGGTTGGCATCAACATCGCCACGCTGCACTATCATGTGCCGTCCAAGGCAGCGCTGATTGCCCTGGTGGCAGAGAGCATCCGCCTCGATTTCAGAAACCAGGCGCTGCGCAATTCGCGCGCGGACAAATCGGCGCTGCAGCAATTGCGGCTGGAGTTCGCTGATTTCCGCGAGACCATCCACGACACGCCCGAACTGATCATCGTGCTGACCGCGCTGATCGAAAAGGCCCGCCGCGACCCCGAAATCGGCGCCATCATGACGCCGATCTATGATTTCTGGCGCAGCCAGTTTGTCGAGATTTTCCGCGCTGGCATCGCCGACGGCTCCTTCCGGCCCAATCTCGATCCCGCAGCAGCGGCGCTGATCACCACCGGCGCCCTGTCCGACTACTGGCGCCAATGGACCTCCTTCCGCCCCGCGATCGACCAGTTGCTGGCCGAGCTGGAGCGCGCCTTTATCGCCACCCCCGTTTCCGCCGAGGACCGTTCCTGAATGTCTCACACCCATGCACACGCAGCCTCTGATGCCCCCGATCCGCGCCGCTGGCCGGCGCTGTTCGTGCTGCTCATCGCCAATTTCATGAATCTGATGGACATCACCATCGTCAATGTGGCGCTGCCCTCGATGCGCGAGGGGCTCGGTGCCTCCGACAGCCAGATCGAATGGGTCGTGGCCGCCTATATTCTGGCCTTTGCCCTGGGCCTGCTGCCCTTTGGCCGGCTCGGCGACATTCTGGGCCGCACCAGGCTGTTCCTGTGGGGCGTGAGCGGTTTTACCGTCGCCTCAGCCCTGTGTGGCCTGGCGCCCAATATCGAAACCCTCATCGCCGCCCGGGTCATTCAGGGCCTCGCGGGCGCCATGATGACCCCGCAGGTGCTGGCCATTGCCGCTGTCACCTTCCCGCCGCATGAACGCGGCCAGGCCTTTTCGCTGTTCGGCCTGTCGGCCGGGCTCGCCTCGGTCAGCGGCCCCATTCTGGGCGGCTATCTGATCTCGGCCAACATCTATGGCCTCGACTGGCAGCCGATCTTTCTGGTCAATATCCCCATCGGCATCGCCGCGGTAATTGCCGGCTGGTTCCTCATCCCGCGGCTGCCCGGCCATGCCGCGCTGCGCAATGACTATGTCGGCATGGGCCTGTTCGGCCTGGGCATTCTGGGCCTGGTCTTCCCCATCATCGAGGGCCGTGCCTTCGGCTGGCCGCTCTGGGCCTTTGCCATGATGGTGGCCGGCATCGGCATGTTGGTGCTGTTCGTGTTCTGGATCCGGGCGCGGGCGGCGGCGGGCAAGTCGCAATTGCTCAATTTTGACCTGATCACCAATCGCCAGTTCATGTTTGGCACCTTCGTGCTGATGGTCTTTGCCTCCGGTATCCCGGGCATGTTCCTGGTCATCTCGCTGCTGCTGCAAGGCGGTTTCGACTTCACGCCCCTGCAATCGGGTCTCACCAATACCCCGTTCTCGGTTGGCGTTCTGATCGCCTCGGTCATTGCCGGCCGGTTCGGCGCGCATTTCCTGCGGGCGCGGCTGGCCATCGCGGCGGCCATGGTGGCTATCGGCATCGGCGCGCTGCGCTTCTACATTGCCGGCGTCATTGACGTCATCGATCAATGGGCTTTCCTGCCGCCCCTGCTGATTGCCGGTATCGGCCTTGGTTCGGGCTTCTCGGCCATTTTCCAGCTGGTGCTGGCCAACGTGCCGCCACGCGATGCGGGGGCGGGCTCGGGCTCGTTGCAGGCGTTCCAGCAGGTCGGCGGCGCCCTCGGTGTCGCCATTGTCGGCGAACTGTTCTTTGGCCAGCTCAGCCAGGGATTTGCCAGCGGCTCCGGCCAGCACGCTGCCTTCGCCGACGCCGCCAGCCTGGCGCTGTGGTATGTCGTGGTCAGCTTCACCATAGTGCTGCTGCTCACCCCGTTCTTCAAGCGCGTCATCGCCCCGGCCCATCCCGGTGCGCCGCCGGTGGTGGTGGAAGCCTGAGCACAGCGCCGAACGGCAAAAGGCCGCCAGTGATGGCGGCCTTTTTGTTGTCGTGTCGCGGCGTCTAGCGGACGATCAGCGTACCGGCACCGAACTCGGTGAACAGCTCGACCAGCACCACATGGGGCTGCTTGCCGTTGAGGATCACCACCCCCTCCACGCCATCTTCCAGCGCCGCAAGGCAGGTTTCCACCTTGGGGATCATGCCGCCCGAAATCGTGCCATCGGCAATCAGTTCCTTGGCTTCACGCACGCTCAGCTCGGGGATCAGCGTGCCGTTCTTGTCGAGCACGCCGGGCACGTCCGTCAGGAACAGCAGGCGCTTGGCGCCGAGCGAGCCGGCAATGGCGCCGGCAAAGGTATCGGCGTTGATATTGTAGGTATTGCCGTCGCGGCCCGGGGCCACGGGGGCAATCACCGGAATCAGCTCGGAGCGGGCCAGCAGGTCGAGCAGGGTGCGATCAACCTCCACCGGCTCGCCGACATAGCCCAGATCGAGTGCCCGCTCGATATTGGAGCCCGGATCCTTGACGGTCTTCTCGGCTTTCTTGGCAAACACCATATTGCCGTCCTTGCCGCACAGGCCAATGGCCCATTCGCCCTCGGCATTGATCAGCGCAACGATTTCCTTGTTGATCGAGCCGGCCAGCACCATCTCGACCACTTCCATGGTCCGCTTGTCGGTGACGCGCAGCCCGCCTTCAAACTTGGACTCAATGCCCAGGTTCTTCAGCATCAGCGCAATTTGCGGCCCACCACCATGCACCACGATCGGATTGACCTTGGACTGCTTGAGCAGGGCGATATCGCGGGCAAAGGCCTGACCCAGCTTGGGATCACCCATGGCGTGGCCGCCATATTTGACCACCACGGTCTTTCCCTCATAGCGCTGCATATAGGGCAGCGCCTGCGCCAGAATGCCGGCATCGTGGCTAAACCGATCGGTCTCGGTGGCTGTATCGGACATATTCAGACCCAATCGGTTGGTCGCACGGCATTAAAAAGTCCGCACTGGGCATAGAGCATCGGGGCGGAAAGGAAAAGCCGCTTGTGTGGTTTAGCCACTGATCCAGATCACCGCCTGGCGCGTTCAAGGGTTTCCAGTTCGCGCGCCGGGCAAGGGCGGGGACGGGTACCCAAGTGGAGGCAGTCTATACCCATGTCCATGATCCAAACGCCGTCTCAGGACATCGCCGATCTGATCTCGCGCTGCGCCCTGCGCGACCGGGCCGCGTTCCGGCTGCTCTATGAACGCACCAGTGCGAAACTCTTTGGTGTTACCCTGCGTATCTTGAAGGACCGTTCCGAGGCCGAAGAGGCGCTCCAGGAGGTGTTTGTGAAGATCTGGCAGCGCGCTGACCGTTATGTCGCCGGGACCACCAGCCCGATAAGCTGGCTGGTTGCCGTGGCGCGCAATCATTCTCTCGACATCCTGAGGGCGCGCCGCCCGACCGCCGACACGATCGATGTGGCGCTGGAGATTCCCGATGCGGGCCCCTCGCCGGAGCGCGCGACCCAGAACAATCAGGAACGGGCGCAGATCGAAACCTGTCTTGGCACGCTCGAACCCGATCGTGCCGCCGCGGTACGCGGGGCCTATCTTGATGGCTATAGCTACGAGGAACTGGCCGAGCGCCATACCGTGCCGCTCAACACGATGCGGACCTGGCTGCGCCGGAGTCTGCTCAAACTGAAAGATTGCCTGAGCTCATGAGCCCCAGCGATGACCACAGCGAAGACGGCGCAGGACGCAACGCCCTGGTGGCTGAATATGTGCTCGGCCTGCTCAGTACCGGCGAGCACGAGCGGATTGGCCGGCTGATCGAGGATGACCAGAGCCTGCGTGCCGAGCGCGACTTCTGGGTGACCCGCTTTGCCGCGCTCAATGAGGAATATGAGGAGACCCCGGTGCCCGGCCATATCTATGCCGCCATCGAGGCCCGGGCGTTTGGCGATGTGGTCAAGGCGCGGCCGCTGCTCGGCTTCTGGGAGAATCTAATGGTGTGGCGCACGATTGCCGCTGGTGCCCTTGCCGTCGCCGTGGCCGCCGTCGGCTTCAACCTGATGCAGCCCGTCAATGATGTGTCGAGCCTCACCACCCAATTGGTGGCGGCGCTGGAAGAAGAGGGCAGCGCGGTCAAGTTCGTCGCGCTCTATGACGGCAGCGGCAATGTGCGGCTGACGGC
>NZ_JAUYGL010000121.1 GCF_030689745.1 Devosia sp. | reverse complement strand
TTGCTACTGCTAGCTTTCAACGCTTCCATCAACCCATCCGGCTGGCCACCTTCTGCCAGATGATTTTTGTACCAAATAGTCAAAATCGAAGTGACCACAGGGCCGGGGTTTTGACAGACTTTCGCAAAATCCAGGCCATTGATTTTGCAGATTTGCTTGACGATGTCCATGTCCAGATCGATGGCATCATCATCGCAACGTCGAATTTTGAGATCCGTGAAAGTATAGCCTTCAGGTAACTTGAGAGTCAATAGTGAATCAGTTGGCATAGTCAATTGAAAGGTGAGTGATCAGCAGGTCCAGATTGTCGCAATTTGGCGTTGGTATCACAGTCACAAGACGTTGTGCTTGTCCCCAAAAACCGTGCCCAACGCTGTGTACAACTGTCGGAACAAGTCCTAAAAGTCGCACCAGCCATGGGCTTGATGAGCGTGCTCAAACATTGAGCATTGCAGTGATGAGTGCGATTTTTGTGGCATATACTGTATATAAAATCAGTACATCATGAACCTCGCCAAACTTTCACTTGACCTACCTGTTGCACTCTCGCAGATCCCAACTCTGGTCAGCGTGTTGCCTTGTCGTGTGGCTGCCGGCTTTCCGTCACCAGCAGAAGACCATGCTGTTCAACGTGTTGACTTGATGGCTCAGTTGATCAAGCACCCGCAGGCTAGTTTTTTGTTGCGTGTGCGCGGTGAATCCATGAAGGACGCTGGTATTTTTGATAACAATGTTGTATTGGTTGACCGTGCTATCACGGCTCGTTCCGGTCACATTGTCATTGCCATGGTGGACGGCGAGTTTGTTTGCAAAACCTTTTGGCAGCGAGCCGGACGCATAAAACTTAAAGCGGCCAACGTGACATTCCCGGACATCAATCCTGCCGACGGGCAAACTGTCGAGATTTGGGGTGTGGTGGTCGCCTCCATCAAGCAGTTCAAAGCCTGATTGGACGGACCATGTACGCCTTGGTGGACGGCAATAATTTTTATGTCTCGTGTGAACGGGTGTTCAGGCCCAGTTTGAATGGCAGGCCGGTAGTGGTGCTGTCCAACAACGATGGCTGTGCGATTGCCAGGTCAAACGAAGCAAAAAGCTTAGGCATCAAGATGGGCGCACCTTGGTTTCAAATTCGCCACTTCGAGGAATCTGACGGACTGGTTGCGCTGTCAGCTAATTTTGCACTGTATGGTGACATGAGTGACCGGATGATGAGTCTGGCTGCAGGCTTGGGTCATCGCCAGGAGGTGTATTCGATTGACGAGTCCTTCATTGATCTGGCGGGCATCAAAGGCGACATGACCCTGCGAAGCCGAAAAGTCCGTTATCGCATCCTCAAATGGATCGGTATTGCCTGCGGCATCGGAATTGGCCCCACCAAGACACTGGCCAAGCTGGCCAATCACATTGCCAAGACTGCTGAGCGAAAGCCGGGCAGTTACCCCGATCAGCATGCCCAAGTGTGCAATCTCGGCGATTTGGAACCGAGAGAACGCGATGCATTAATGGCGTCCACTGAAGTGGCTGAGGTTTGGGGAGTAGGTAGACGCATTGGTGCCCAACTTAAGGATGCTGGCATTCATACCGTTCTTGATTTGGCGCGTCTTGATCCGGTCATGGTAAAACGCCGCTGGTCAGTGGTGCTGGAGCGTACCGTGCGCGAACTGCAAGGTACCGACTGCATTGGTCTGGAACACGAGCCACCTGCCAAACAAGAAATTGCCTGCACGCGCAGCTTTGGGCAGGCTGTTATGGACTTGTCTGCTTTACAAGAGGCCGTGACCGAGTTCGCCTGTCGGGCTGCTCAGAAATTGCGCAAGCAAAACGGCCACGCCGGTCAGGTGTTGATATTTATTCGCACCAGCCCCTTTCGGACCCAAGATTTGCAGTATTCACGCTCAACGGTGGTACCGCTTAGGCGACCCAGCAATGACAGTCGGGACATCAATCAGGCTGCGCTGATGGGTTTGCAGGCGATTTACCGACCGGGATACCGATATGCAAAGGCAGGCGTGATGTTGCTCGATCTTCATCCCGCCGATGTCGTTCAGCAGGAACTGGGGTTGGAAGACGATATGCCAGCCCCTGGGGAATGTCGCCTGATGCAGGCACTGGATACGGTGAACCAACGGTTCGGACGCGGTACGTTGGCATTGGCTAGCGCAGGGCTCGCCGGTGAACGGCGGCAGTGGAGCATGAAACAAGAACGACGCACACCTGGTTACACCACGGATTGGGATGGATTGGCTTTGGTGAGGGCGTGATTGATCGTATGCAAGAAAATTCCTCCACTATACGGTTATTTCCGCTATTGATTTTCCCCGCCGGGCATTTGGCTCTAGGGCTAAAGCGCCGACTCCTTGACGATACTCGATATTTGTGTTGGTTACCCACAACTCCTTCAGAAAAAAACATCTTAATATTTGTGCGAGTACCATAAAAGCGTCATCAATAGGCCAAGCAAGGCCTCAACTTTATGCCTTTAATTGAGGAAGAGTCAGAGCCCGAAATTTATCTATACGGCGGTCAAATTAGACGCGGGGTATGCGCTCGTCGAATTGAATCGTAAAGCTTTTCAAAGGTACCGTCCAGTACCCTTGGCGTGTCAAAAACGCTGGAATTGCGCACGGTCAAACCGCCGCCGATCCCAGCCAAGTTGACGCAATAACCGGGTGCGGGCTCACGAGATATTGCGCACTTTTTGGGAAAGTTTAGATCAGAATATTGGCAGTGGAGCTTGAGATCACGGATTCAGACACAAGGCAAGTTATTAAATTACCATCAATCCAACAAGATTATCAATTAACAAATATTTGAATGAAAATCCCCGCAGCAAGCTGCGGGGTATCGGGTACAGAGATTCCATACGGCTCACTTCGTTTCGCCGCAAAGGGAGCGCCCCAAGGGGCGGGGAATATACCCGACCTGATTCAATTTAAAGTTAATGGCTGACAGAGAAGGAAGGAAGTGTTAATAAACTCATCGTCGATATCGAAACTGTGACAGATCAAATATTATTCTAATTTTCAATCTTCACTCCCGTACCGCTGGCTGTTATGCTGCCCCAACTGGTAAAGGTAATACCTCTCTTTTCATAGGTGACATTGAAGATAGCATCGGCGCCTTTGGCTTTGGCTTTTTTGTTGAGGGCCTCGGCTGCTTGCTCTTTCGTAGGCTCCTTATGAAAAGGAGTCAGCTTGTTAACGCAGGCTGCTATTGGTCCAATTTCAGAATAATTTCGACCTCTTAGAAGGTCCTCAGCAATCACGCCTTCAAATCTAACTGGGATTTTAGATGCCACAGTACTTGCGCGAGCAGCTTTAGTCTCTTCAAATGCTTCAATACTAGCAAGTGCTTTGCCGAATGCGCTCACTGCAATACCCCCTAAGAGCCACGATATTATTGGAGAGTCGAAGAACCTAGATTCAAAAACAACACCATAAAACCGATAGTTGAATTTGATAGCAATTCCTCGTCCTATATAAAGCACATCGTCACGCGTCGGCAAATTTTCAGACCATGCGATATGCCAACCGCCGAACCAAAAAGATAAAACCGACACCGCGAGAAGAATTATGGCAACTTGAATTTTTTTCGCGTTTTCATTTGGCATCATTTACTCCTGATAAATAACAAATTACCTTATTGCCATATTGGAAAAGCTAAGCTTCAAACAAAATCTCATTCAGACAAAAGTTCGAGTTAGAGTCAATTGAGATTGTCTGCCGAGCTCCCCTGCAATCTTGATTCACAGAGTCTCTTCGAGAGTGGAAACGTGTCCCTGCAACTGGCTACGTTGCCGTCATTAACTTTGTGCCTGCCTTCATCTTCAGGGCTTTGAGCATCAATGCACTTTGTTCAATCGTTATCGAGCCCAACGCAGGAAACTGCGACGCGCCGCTGGTGGAAGCGCACGGAGTTGAATGTGTTGCAATGATTGCAGCGCCCGCTCCGTCCTAATTGCCTCGTGGTCCTAAGCGCAAGCGCATCACATGGCGTAGGGAGTCACTCTATGGGCGAAATGTCGCGATTTCTTGAGTTAACCTTGAGAATAAGTCAGTTAACTTTCGAAGACTCAAGTTCTGTAAGTTCCTTATTAAGTGTTCCCAATCTCTTTTGAAGTGAGTCTAGTTCTTGACTAATTTCAAACTTCTTCTCACCTGAAATAAGTTCGATCACATTAATCTCAATGCCATCAATTTGTGTTCCAAAAATTCCAGAATACGCAGTAGGCTTGTGCATGCCGGGGCCGGTGAGACCCCATTCTTCAGTAACTTCTACTGAATCACCCGGCTTTATTGGGGGGGTAAAACGCGATTTTTGAATGTAATTTTTCTTTATTAATCCATTCGTTTCGTCACGCAAACTAACTTTCACATTGTATCTGGCTCGGTCAATTTGATATGGGGTTTTGTTTGTTACTGTAAAACTAGGTATCAATATGAAATAATTCCCCAGATCCCTGAGATTGCCGCCTGTCACTTTAGCGTCAAAGTCTTTAATTATTGTTTTTGCCGCATCAGATGCAATTATTTTATCTGATGTATTCTTAATCTCATTTTTCGTATTGATAATATTTTCGCGAATTATCTCACCTTGGACCTCTAATGCGCGAGTGTGAACTTCAGATACTGTTTTGCCATTAAGGGTAGAATAATATTTACCAAGCGTCATGCCTTTTGATTTCAAAATTAACGCAAGATCATTTCTAAACTGACGACGCTCTTCAGGCTGCATTTTTTCAGATATCGCATCGATTGATTTAAAAAGAACACTCGAATTTGAGCCATCAAGCTTTGGCCCACAACCAATAAGCAAAAAACTCATGGCTATGGCTACAGTATTCAAAATATATGTAATTTTCATTTTAAGTTTCCTTGGCTTATTTGAGATTAAGGATATTTCAGACTTCAGAATTAACTCTCCTAGACCATCAAATAGGAGATTTCAACTAGAATTTCACTTGCCGAATTATCAAGACTTGCCTTTTTTATTTTCCATTCTGAAACTGTGTGCGTCTATCCCCCATTTTGGGGTATCGAAATATTGACGTATCTCAATCGAGCTTATTCAGTTTCGTCGCCGTTTGCTTCAGCTTGTCAGCCAGACAAAGCTTGAGCCGGTCCCTCTTGCACCGCGTGCTGAATCGCCGCTCAGCTCATCCGGAAAAAATTCCTCCACCACTGAAACCGGATCGCCTCAGGCACAGCGACAAGAAAACACATCAACCCTCGTTACGTCCCTATGCAGCTTCGCTTTGATGGCGTTTCATCGTCAACAATGTTGTACTTTATAGCTCAAATTGTGCCACACTGTGTTGTATATAACGTCGCGTTGCAAGCCTCATTGTTGGATTCTTTGCGGCTATGGACGTCGCCGCACTCAGCAAGAAACACCCTACAGAAAGCCCAAGCCGCGGCCTCCCCAATGAAGTAACTCTGGCACTGGGCCAAAACATAAAGCAGCTTCGCATCGCGGCCGACAAATCGCAGATTGAACTCGCCATGGACGCCGAACTTGAACGCTCACATGTCTCCCGCATTGAGCGCGGCATGGGCAATCCTTCCTTGTTGACGCTGGCCACCCTGTGCCACTGCCTGGGAACCACGTTGCCGCAACTCTTTGATGGGATCAACGCCACCTTGCCGCCCACCGCGCAAGGCGGGGCGCTGCGCCGCGATAACCAGGCAAGGCACGACAAACCCTCGTCCAAAGGGTCGCGCCGTTCCCCTTTGCGTTAGCTTTGTGTCGCTGGTCAAGCGGCAGGGCCATGGCTTGCCTGATTCGTGGAGTGCGGACTATGCGCGATTTGCCTTTGGCAAGAAGTCGCTTCAAAGCCTTGATGCGCTGCTCTGCCTCGTGCAATGTCATGGAGCCCATGTCGTGCAATCGCATGTCTATGCTCACCGTCCCGTCCACCGTGACGTACACGTAAAGGCCAATATCACCGACAGCCCGGCAGTCGTTGTTCAGGTAGAGTTGGCGATCACCCGGCTGTGCTCCTCGTAACGAGACCCAGAATGCTGATGACTGATTGTCATAGCCGCAATAGTCTTGATCGCCCCAGTAGGCTGGCCCGGTTCGGCCTGCCCAGGCAGCAATCACAATTTCCGTTTTAGCTGATTTTTTCATGGTCAATTCCTTTTGAAGTTCGTGGTGGTCAATGGCTGAAAGATGATGATGGCTCCATCTGGCTATCAATGCCGCATGGGTAAGTCACGTGCTCAGCCAGTGGCCCGAAGTGGTTGGGTGTGCCCAGTTGGTTGAGTGCGTAGTATTTGGTAACGTACGCTTTGACACTCAAGCCAGCAGGTGGAAAGACTCGTGGACTTGGATAAAGCCTGGTCTTGCGAGGCCGACCGTTGCACTTGAGTGCGTAGGCTTTGAGCTCGTGAACCCGAGCCTCAAGCATGGCCTCGGGTGTCAAGTACTGGCGTACCTCCTCCCATGGCCTGTTGGGGTTCTCTTTGTAGAGCTTGGCCAGGGTTGGTTTGTGGTCGGTAGGGGCGCAGACACGGTATTTCAGTCGCCCTATTTGAATCGTGGTTTGCATGGATCGTCATCCGGTTGAACTGTCAGATGTTCCAGGTGTTTACCTAGATTCATGCGGTCAGAATGGTTCATGGTGGTACTCTTTCAATTGGGTTTGGTTTAGTCAGGCAAGACACTGCTTCCAACTTTTTTACGTTAGCCTAGGAAGGTAGGAATCGCTACGGCCTGATTGCCAGGCTCAGTGATGTTTTTCAACAGGGCACTAAAAAGCCCTGACTCGCAGGGCTTTGTGGTGTGAATTGATGTCAATTCAAAAACGCCGAAACTGCGCACGCTCATAACGCTTACGTTCCCAGCCTAATTGCAACAGTAGCCGGGCTTTGGCTCTCTGGTTGTCATAGCTAAAACCCAGAAAGGTTTCACCCTGACTGGTGTACCGATATTCCCAGCCACCGTTGATTTTTTGAAACAAGATCACATCGCCCGATTGCCTGACTGGCTGCTGGCGTTGCTTACTCCCGGCCATTTGACCCCTGACGAGAAATTTGATTGACCGGCGCACCATGACCATTCATCAGCGCAGCTTTCTGATTGAGTTTGTCTGCCAGTCCTGGTTTGGTGCCATTGGTAGGCGTGGTAGTCCCAAATGCACCGTCTGCGCTGTCAAACTCATCTGGATAAAACTCTTCCACAACTGCCGGGCCATCCTCCTCAGATTCCTCAAACGCACCAGCGGCAAAGCCCTGACGAGCTGCTTCGTCCAGTGCGACCTGATCGAACCCGGCCGCTTTGCGAATTTCACACTCTGCCCTGGCACTGGCAATGGCTTCAGCCATGGTCATGCCGGTCTGGACTGTCAAATCAACGTAGTAGATCGGTGCCCGGTGGGACTGGGTGGTGGACTTACCACGCAGACGCAGCTCCAAAGGCAACGTGGACAGATGTCCCCCAGACACGGCATGAAAGTAGCTCAGTCTGGCGGCCAGAGTTCGGATGCTGTTAAACCCTGTGGTCCTGAACACGAATGAGCCGAGTTCGTCATCTTGACCAATTCTCACGTTCAGACGCCCATAGGGCTTGCAGAAACCACCCTTGGCAAGCTCGCACGCTTCAGGTGAGGGGCAAGGTAGGGTTTGCACTCCGGCGGCCAGTGAGCGCCTACAGGTGTCCCCATTGCCGACACACATTGGCCTGCCAGTTTGCCGATCAAACAGGCTGTAATTGGCCCGAAGATTGAGTTCAGGGTCATCAAACAGCAGCCGCACCGCAATGGCTCGCAGTTTTGCATTTGGCTCTTTACGCAGGGACTCGTTCATTGGATGATTGACCCAGCCGTCCTTGTTCTGAACCTGTGAGGTGATCGTGAACGAGTCGTCTTTTTCAGGCAAGCGTTTTCCATTTTTTTCCACCACTTTGCCGATGGCAATTCGGCCAATGGCCGGGGGCGTTAATGCCAGTCCTTTGAGCATGATGTTTCCTTTAAATTTTGAACAGGCCTACCCCCTTCAATCCGCTTGGGGGCAGGCAATAAAAAGCCCCAGCGGACTGGGGCGTTGGTTTCTGGCATTGACTTAGGCTTGAATGCTTTGATTTACCCGTTCACAAGAAACCGCCTTGAGCCCGGTTTGACCAGGTTGTAGCGGCTCAACAGATCGGGCTGATCTTTCAGAAGAGTGGCGGTATCAAGCCCTGATCCGTCCTTGCTGCGCTTCCATGTGACATCACCGGTTTCAAACAGCACCTTGGTCGCGTCCCCCATGCGCTGCTGAATGCGCTGTTTGAGCTGGGCTTCAAGCAGCGAGTTTTTGGTCAGCACGTCCCGCACAGCCAACAGGTCAGAAAACACCGCAGACATTGACAAGTCGTCCGATAAGTCAAGGGTCTGGCCACTGTCACGCGGGTACAAGCAGCGCAGGGCCACATCGGCAGAATCTGAACCGTCGGCAGGGGGGGCCGTGTCAGTTTCAACGTAATGCCAAAAAGCGCGTTCCAACTCGATCAGTTTGGCGATCATGGCCTCATCGCGTTCAATTCGGTGAACCTGAAGGTCTTGACCACAGATCAGCACGGCCACATCGGCAGCTTGCTTTCCCGTCACGGCCAGC
>NZ_JAUYGL010000111.1 GCF_030689745.1 Devosia sp. | reverse complement strand
AGACCGTCGGTCCAGATTTCGTCGACACGGTCGAGATCGACCTGCAGGGCCGGGCTTATGGTGTTGAGGTTGACGCGCAGGCCGCAATTCATGGTGCAAATGTCGCGCAGGGAGGAAAAGCCTGAGTGCATTTCGGCGCTGATCGCGCGGGCAAAGGCCCGGGCAGCCCTGTCGGCAGGCCAGAGCTGGGGATGGTCTTCAGCGACATATACAACAATGGCCAGCGAGTCCCAGACGCGGATATCGCCAACAACCAGCAAGGTCACACTGACGGTTGGTGAAAAGGCGCGGAAGGTATCTTGGCTCCCATGCGCGACGAAGGCATGGAGCTCTTCGGTGAAAGGGATGTCGAGCGCGCGCAGCGCCAGCCAGGGGCGCAGCGACCAGGACGAGTAGTTCTTGTTGCCGATGATGAGTGTGTACATGGACGGGGTTCCGGGAGCGCGAATGGACAGGGCCTCGATTGATTGTTTGATTGCAATGACTAGGGCAGGATTGCCTTGAGGCGCAACAGGGCGATGCGCTCGACCTGGGCGCAGGCGGCGGCAAACTCAGCCTCAGGCGTATGCTTCAGGCGCGCTTCAAAGGAGGCCAGAATGGAGGCCTTGGTGTTGTCGCGCACGGCGATGATGAAGGGGAAACCGAACTTGTCGACATAGGCGGTATTGAGCATGGTGAAGCGCTGCCGCTCGCCATCGGTTAGCGCGTCGAGGCCAACCGAAGCCTGTTCGGCGGTGGATTCGGCGGTCAGGCGCTGGGCGGCGGCGAGCTTGCCGGCCAGATCGGGATGGGCGTTGAGCACTTTCAGCCGTTCTTCGGCACTGGCCATGCGGAACTGGCTGCGCAGGGCGAAGTGCAGGCCGATGGCAGTGTCATTGGCCGGGCCGAGTTCGCCCGCCCAGGCGCGCTCGGCGATCCAGGCGGAATGTTCGAAGATCGAACCGTAGCGGGCGACGAAATCGGCCTTGTCGAGCTGGGAGGGGATGACCTCGGGCGCCACATAGGGATGGGTGGCGGCCCAATGCTGGGCGATGGCCAGACGGGTCGGGATCCAGACCTTGTCGAAGGATTTGACGTAGTCGACGAATTGCTTGAGGCCCTGGAAACGGCCGGGCTGGCCGACCAGGCGGCAGTGCAGACCCAGCGACATCATCTTGGGACTGCCGGCCAGGCCTTCGGCATAGAGGCAATCAAAGCTGTCCTTGAGAAACTGGAAATACTCCTGGCCATTGTCAAAGCCGGGCGCGGTGACAAAGCGCATGTCGTTGGCGCTCAGCGTATAGGGAATAATCAGTTGCGGCTTGCCCTGGTGAACGCGCCAATAGGGCAGGTCATCATCATAGGTGTCCGAGATATAGGCGAAGGCACCAGTCTCTGAGACCAGATCAATGGTGTTGAGGCTGGAGCGCCCAGTGTACCAGCCGAGCGGCGGGGTGCCCGTGGCGACGGTGTGCAGCCGGATGGCCTCGGCAATCTGGGCCCGCTCCTCGTCGGGCGGCATGTCCTTGTGCTGCACCCATTTCAGCCCGTGGCTTGCAATTTCCCAGCCGGCCTCCTGCATGGCGGCCAATTGGGCGGGAGCGCGCATCAGGGCGGTGGCGACGCCATAGATGGTGAGGGGCAGCTGGGCCTCGGTAAACAGGCGATGCAGGCGCCAGAACCCGGCGCGCGCGCCATATTCATACATGGATTCGATATTGGCGTGGCGCTGGTCGGGCCAGGGCGCGGCGCCGATAACGTCGGCAAGGAATGCTTCCGAGGCGGCATCGCCGTGCAGAATGCAGTTTTCGCCGCCCTCTTCATAATTGAGCACAAACTGCACCGCGATGTGCGCACCCCCGGGCCAGTTGGCATGGGGCGGGGTGGGGCCGTGGCCGTGCATATCGCGGGGGTAGCGCATGGGTGAAGTGCTTTCGACGGAGTGGTCTGGCGATAGTATGGGCTTGCCGCCAGCAATCAAGATGCTCAAAAATGGACCAATTGGTAAAAAATGGGCATTGCGCATCGGTGACGATGCGCTAGTCTTGCTGGTGGGGACGACAAACGGGAGCAGCATAATGGCGGGAAGTGGTCGCCTTACCACGCACGTACTGGATACGATGCACGGCACGCCGGCCCGCGGCATGCGCATTGAATTGCACTATGTGCACGGCGATCATACCCACCATATTGCTGACAGCTATACCAATGCCGATGGCCGGGTCGACCAGCCGCTGCTCGAGGGTGAGCAGTTCCAACTGGGTGAATTTGAAATTCGATTTCATGTCGGGCAGTATTTCGAGCGGCTCGATGTTGGGGTCGACAACCCGTTTTTGAACGTCGTGCCGGTCCGCTTCACTATCGGCGAAGACAAGCACTACCATGTGCCGCTGCTGGTCAGCCCGTTTGCCTATTCAACCTATCGGGGGAGCTAGGGCATGACTGCTGTTTCGGGCGCCATCCGCTTTATTCTCAATGGTGAGGAAATCAGCCTCACCGATATCAGGCCCGAAACAACGCTGTTGGATTGGTTGCGGCTGGAGCAGCGGCTGCGCGGCTCCAAGGAAGGTTGCGCCGAGGGCGATTGTGGCGCCTGCACGGTGCTGGTCGGGCGCTTGATGGACGACGAGATCATCTATGACTCGGTGACTGCCTGCATCCGCTTTATGGGCAGCCTGCACGGCACTCATGTGGTGACGATTGAGCATTTGCGCGGCGAAAACGGCAATCTGCACCCGGTGCAGCAGGCAATGGTGGATCACCATGGCAGCCAGTGCGGCTTCTGTACGCCGGGCTTTGTGATCAGCCTTTATGGGTTGTGGATGCGCAATCCTGACCCAAGCCAGGGCGCCATCGAAAAGGCGCTGCAGGGCAATCTGTGTCGCTGCACCGGCTATGCGCCGATCATCCGGGCAGGCAAGGCGATGTCGAGCTATGGCCTGCCGCAGGGTGATCCGCTGCTGGCTGAGCGCATCGCGCTCAAGGATAAGATCAAGGCGATCCATGACGGCAGGCGGGTTGAGCTGGGCGAGGACGCCGAGCGCATCATTGTGCCAGCCAGCCTGGACGATTTTGCAGCTTTATATGAAGCCAATCCCGAAGCCACTATCGTCAATGGGTCGACCGATGTGGGGCTGTGGGTCACCAAGTTCATGCGCCCGATCGGGCCGGTGATTTTCATCAATCACCTGCAAGAGCTCAAGGCCATCGCCGACAATGCGAGTGAAGTGCGGTTCTATGCCGGGGTGAGCTATTCGGAAGCGCTGCCGGTACTGGCCGAGAATTTCCCGGATATGGCAGAGCTCTGGAATCGGATTGCCGGCGAGCAGATCCGCAATATGGGCACCCTTGGCGGCAATATCGCCAATGGCTCGCCGATTGGCGATACGCCGCCGCCATTTATCGTATTGGGCGCCAGGCTGACCTTGCGGCGCGGATCGCATCGCCGCGAGATCAAGCTGGAAGACTACTTTGTCGCCTATGGCAAGCAGGACCGGCAGCCTGGTGAGTTCGTCGAGAGCGTGACGCTGCCACTGCTGCCGACCGGCGAGAAGTTTGCCGTCTACAAGATTTCCAAGCGGCGCGAGGAAGATATTTCGGCGCTGTGTGGGGCGTTCCGGGTGTTCGTCAATGATGGTGGCACGGTGGGCATGGCCCGGATTGCCTTTGGCGGCATGGCGGCTACGCCCAAGCGCGCCAAGGCAGTCGAGGCGGCGCTGGTGGGTCGGCCGTGGACGCAGGAGACAATTGATGCCGCTGTGGCGGCTTTTGCCGAGGACTATCAGCCGATCTCTGATATGCGGGCGAGCGCCGATTATCGGCTGCTGAGCGCACAGAACCTGCTGAAGCGGTTCTTTCTGGAAACAACCGGACACGGCCAGCGGCTGCGGCGGGAGGTGGCATGAACAAGCTGGAACCCGCCATCACTCTGGCCTCGCTGCACAAGGATGTCCGTCACGATAGCGGGCCCAAGCACGTCACTGGCACGGCTGAATATATCGACGACATGGTTGAGCCAGCGGGCACGATGCATGCCTATCTCGGGCTCTCCACCAACGCGCATGCCGAGATCATCAACATTGATTTCTCCGCAACCAAAGCGGCGCCCGGGGTGATCGGCGTGCTGACCGGGGACGACATTCCGGGCGAGAATGATGTCAGTCCCAGCCACAAGCATGACGAGCCGATCTTTGCTTCCGGCAAGGTTCAGTTCTGGGGGCAGCCGTTGTTTGCGGTGATCGCCGAGACGCGCGATCAGGCGCGGCGGGCGGCCCACCTGGTCAAGGTGACCTACAAGGATCTGCCGGTTTCCCTTGATGTGCGGGCAGCGCAGGCAGCGGGTGGCGCCTTGGTCACCGAACCGCTGAAGCTGGAGCGCGGTGATGTGGCGGCCGGCATGGCGGCAGCGCCGCGTCGGGTCAAGGGCAGCATGGCGATCGGGGGGCAGGACCACTTCTATCTCGAGGGCCAGATTTCAATGGCCGTGCCGGGCGAAGACGAGGACGTAACAGTGTTTGCCTCGACCCAGCACCCCAGCGAGGTGCAGTTGATGGTGGCGCAGGTGCTGGGCATTCGCCATCACGCGGTGACGGTCAATGTGCGACGCATGGGCGGCGGCTTTGGCGGCAAGGAAACCCAGAGCAATCTGTTTGCTGCGGTAGCAGCGCTGGCGGCCAAGAAATGGAACCGCGCCTGCAAGCTGCGCCCCGACCGCGATGACGACATGACCGCCACCGGCAAGCGCCATGACTTCGTGGTCGACTATGATGTTGGCTATGACGACACCGGCAAGATCGTGGCGGTTGACGCGGTTTATGGCGCACGGGCCGGGTTTTCCTCGGACCTCAGCGGGCCAGTCACCGACCGGGCGCTGTTTCATGCCGAAAATGCCTATTGGTATCCGGCGGTGCGGGTGCGCAGTGAGCCGCTCTACACAAATACCGTTTCCAACACCGCGTTTCGGGGGTTTGGTGGGCCGCAGGGCATGTTGGCGGCGGAACGCTGGATCGAGGATATTGCCTATGATCTTGGCAAGGATCCGCTTGAAATCCGCAAGGCCAATTTCTACGGCACCGATACCAACAATGTGACGCCCTATCACCAGACAGTGGCGGACAATATCGTCCATCGGGTGGTTGATGAGCTCGAGACGTCGTCGGACTATCAGGCGCGGCGCGCGGCGATCGTGAAATACAATGCGGGCAGCCCGATCCTCAAAAAGGGCATTGCGCTGACGCCAGTCAAATTCGGCATTTCGTTCACCGCCACCTGGTACAATCAGGCCGGCGCTCTGGTTCATGTCTACAAGGATGGCTCGATCCATCTCAGCCATGGCGGCACCGAGATGGGGCAGGGGCTGTACGTCAAGGTGGCACAGGTGCTGGCCGATGCCTTCGGCGTCGGGCTGGACGTGATCAAGATCATGGGCACCAGCACCGGCAAGGTGCCCAATACTTCGGCCACAGCCGCCTCATCAGGGTCGGACCTAAATGGCATGGCGGCCTGGGATGCGGCCCGGCAGATCAAGGAACGGCTGGTGGTACATGCCGCCCAGCTTTACCAGTGCAGCGAAGCCGCCGTGCAGTGGGTGGCCGGCGGCATTCAGGCGGGCGACAAATTCGTACCCTTTGCCGAGCTGGCGGCTTCGGCCTATCTAAACCGGGTGCAGCTATCGGCGGCAGGCTTTTACCAGGTGCCCCAGATCCACTGGGATCGGGCCACCGGACGTGGCCATCCGTTCTACTATTTCGCCTATGGTGCCGCGGTCAGCGAAGTGACCATCGACACGCTGAGCGGCGAATATACCGTGGATCGGGTCGATATCCTGCATGACGTGGGGCGTTCGCTTAACCCGGCTATTGATATCGGCCAGATCGAGGGTGGCTTCATTCAGGGCATGGGCTGGCTGACCACTGAAGAACTGGTGTGGGACGACAAGGGCCAGTTGCGCACCAAGGCGCCGTCAACCTACAAAATCCCGCTGGCGAGTGATGTGCCGCCAGTGTTCAACGTCAAGCTGGCCGAATGGTCGGTCAACAAGGAGCCCACCATCGGTCGATCGAAGGCGGTGGGTGAGCCCCCGCTGATGCTGGCGATGAGCGTGGTGGAAGCACTGTCGATGGCGGTGGCCAGTGTGGCTGATTACACCATCGCGCCGCGGCTCGACACCCCGGTAACGCCCGAGCGGGTGCTGATGGCTTGCGAACGGCTGAAGGGGGGGCGGCAGTGAGGGCTTGGTTCGCGCCGGCATATTCCCCCTCACAACCTCCCCCGCAGGGGATGAGGTACCGCATCCGGTCTGTGGCCCGCTCGCGTCAACACTACCGGCCCGCACCCTCCCCCCTGGGGGGAGGGCTGGGGTGGGGGGCGACTGGCCCCGCGGTTGCGGTGTCCGCGCCATGACCGCCCGCACCACCGAACTCGCCGCTTTCTTCGCCGCCAACACTGACGCCATTCTTTGCGAACTGACCTCAGTGCGCGGGTCCAGTCCACGGTCGCAGGGCACATTCATGCTGGTGAGCAGGACCGCACTGTTCGGGACCATTGGTGGCGGGGCGCTGGAGTATATGGTGATCGAGCATGCGCGGCGGCTCATCGTTTCGGGACGCGCCGAGGATGCCATGGACGTGCCTTTGGGCCCTGAAATCGGCCAGTGCTGCGGTGGCCGGGTCGGCGTCAGCCTGGGCTATGCCGATGCGGCGGCGCGCGCCCGGCTGTGGGCGCAGGTGAGCGCTGAAGATGCCGCCTTGCCACCGGTTTATGTATTCGGCGCCGGCCATGTCGGGCGGGCACTGGCACAGATACTGGCGTTGTTGCCCGTGCGGTTGACCGTGATCGATACGCGGCAGGAGGAGCTGGCCCTATTGCCCGGCCATATTGATGCCAGGGCAGTGGCGATGCCCGAAGCGGTGGTGCGCAGCGCACCGAGCGGGAGCAGTTTTGTCATTGTCACCCACGACCATGCGCTCGATTTTCTGATCGCGCAGGAAGCGCTGGGGCGCCGCGACAGCCCCTATGTCGGCATGGTGGGTTCACGCACCAAACGCGCGCGGTTCAATAACTGGTTTCTGGGCGAAGGCGGGGATGCCGCAGCGCTGGGGCGGCTGGTGCTGCCCATTGGCCAGCAGGGCCTTGGGGATAAGCGCCCCGAAGTTATTGCGGCGCTGGCGGCAGCTGAAATTATGGTTCACATTGGACGACGGGAAGCTGAAATTATGGGCGCAAACATCCCTGAACCATTGGGGGTGGTGAATGGACGCTAGTATGCTGCCGCGGTTGGAATTGAGGGGAATTACCAAGCGCTTTCCCGGCGTGCTGGCCAATGACAATGTCAGTTTTGCCGTCAAGCCTGGCGAAATCCACGCCTTGCTGGGTGAAAACGGCGCCGGAAAATCCACGCTCGTCAAAATGATCTACGGGATCATGCAACCTGATTCCGGCGAAATTTACTGGGATGGTGCGCGCGTCACAGTGGCCAATCCCAAGGCGGCGCGCCGGCTGGGCATCGGCATGGTCTTCCAGCATTTTTCGCTGTTTGAAGCACTGACGGTGCTGGAAAACATCGCGCTCGGCATGGATGCCAAGATCCCGGGCCGGGAGCTGGAAGCACGGATCCGCGCGGTGATGACCAAATATGGCCTGCTGCTTGATCCACATCGCACGGTGGCGACGCTGTCAGTGGGTGAACGGCAGCGCATTGAAATTGTCCGCGCCCTGCTGCTCGATCCCAAACTGCTGATCATGGACGAGCCCACTTCGGTCCTGACGCCGCAGGAGGTCGAGCAATTGTTCGGCGTGTTGCGCACGCTGGCCGGGCAAGGCTGTTCCATTCTCTACATTTCGCACAAGCTGCATGAAATCAAAGCGCTGTGCGATACGGCAACGATCCTGCGCGGCGGCAAGCTGGTTGATACCTGCGACCCCAAGGTGGAAACCTCGCGCTCGATGGCCGAGAAGATGATCGGCGCCGGGCTCAAGGATATCGTGCGTGGTGCCGACCGCATCATGGGGCCGCCCAAGCTGGTAGTGACAAAGCTGTCGACGCTCAAGCTCGGGCATTTCGATGTGCCGGTCGACGATGTGAGTTTTACCGTGCGGGCCGGGGAAATCTTCGGCATTGCCGGGGTCGCGGGCAATGGGCAGAACGCCTTGCTCGACGCCCTTTCGGGGGAAGTACACGGGGGCGACAGCCACAGCGTGACACTGGATGGCCATCCTCTCGGGCTGCTCGATACCACTGGCCGGCGCAAACACGGGCTGTGCGCGGTCCCCGAAGAACGCAATGGCCATGCAGCGGTGGGTGATTTCTCGCTGTCGGACAATACCGTGCTGACGGCACGTGACCGGCTGGGCATGGTGGTGCTGGGATTGATCAATTCGGGCGCGGCCAAAACCTATACCGGCCAGGTCATTGCCGAATTTGCCGTCAAGGCGCTGGGGCCCGGCGCGATGGCCGGATCGCTGTCGGGCGGCAATTTGCAGAAATACATTATGGGTCGCGAAATCATGCAGAAGCCCACCGTGCTGGTGGTGAGCCAGCCGACCTGGGGCGTCGATGCCGGGGCGGCGGCGGCGATCCATCAGGCGCTGGTCGATCTGGCCGCGACCGGTTCGGCCATCGTGGTGATCAGCCAGGATCTCGATGAGTTGCGGGCGCTGAGCGACACGCTGGCGGTGATCAACATGGGGCGGCTCAGCTCGGCGCGGCCCACGGCTGACTTCAGTGTTGAAGAAATCGGACTGCTCATGGGTGGCGTGCACGGGGTTGATGAGGTGATCGATGCAATTCCGGCTTGAAAAACGCGCCGAACCCAGCAAGGCGATGCTGTATCTGACGCCGATCGGGGCTGTGCTGCTGACCGCGTTGGTGGGCGCCATCATCTTCTCGCTGATCGGCTATGACGGGGTCCGCGCGGTACGCGAGATTTTCGTCACCCCCATTCTCAATCCGCTGAAATGGCAGGATCTGGCGGTCAAGTCCGCGCCGCTCATTATCATTGCCGTGGGTCTGGCCATCGGCTACCGCGCCAATGTGTGGAATATCGGCGCCGAGGGGCAGTACATTCTGGGAGGGCTGGCGGGGACGGGCGTGGCTTTGCTGACGCGGGACTTTTCCGGGCCATGGATATTGCCGCTGATGATCGTCGCCGGCATGGTGGGGGGGATGTCCTGGGCATTCCTGCCGGCCTTGCTGCGCACACGACTGCAGGTCAATGAAATTCTCACCAGCCTGATGCTCACCTATGTGGCCATCCAACTGCTCAACTATCTGGTGATCGGGCCGTGGAAGGATCCGATGGGCTTTGGCTTTCCGCAGACCCGCATGTTCACCGCAGACCAATTGCTGCCACACATCATTCCGGGCACTATTGTGCATATGGGCGTGCCCATTGCGGTGGTGGTGGCCCTCGCGGCCTGGTTCGTGATGAGCCGGCTGGTGTTTGGCTATCAGATCAAGGTGGTCGGGTCGGCACCCAATGCGGCGCGCTATGGCGGCTTTTCGGTCAATCGCACCATCTGGATGGCGCTGTTGACCAGCGGCGCCCTGGCCGGACTCGCCGGTGTGCTGGAAGTGGCCGGCCCCTTCGGGCGCATGGTGCCGTCCTTTCCGACCAATTACGGCTTTACCGCCATCATCGTCGCCTTTCTGGGGCGTTTGCATCCGATCGGCATTATCTTTGCCGGGCTGGCCATGGCGGTTGCCGTGGTGGGGGGTGAGGTGGCGCAGACGACAATCCAGTTGCCGGCTGCAGCCGTGGGTATTTTCCAGTCGATGATGCTGTTCTTCCTGTTGGCGAGCGATCTTCTGGTGCGCTACCGGGTGCGCATGGTGGGTAGCAATCGGGTGGAGGTCACACCGTGAACATGGATCTGGTCGTCCCCATCATAATCACGCTGATCGGCGCTTCGACCCCGAT
This sequence comes from Devosia sp., assembly GCF_030689745.1. GTDB lineage: Bacteria > Pseudomonadota > Alphaproteobacteria > Rhizobiales > Devosiaceae > Devosia > Devosia alba. The sequence goes on along the minus strand of NZ_JAUYGL010000111.1, from coordinate 6,989 downwards.
CCTGATTGCAGCGCTGGGCGAACTGGTGGTGGAAAAGAGCGGCGTGCTCAATCTGGGTGTCGAAGGCATGATGCTGATCGGTGCAGTGGTAGCCTTTGCGGTGACCTACACCACCGGCAATCCCTGGCTGGGAATCCTGCTGGCCGCCGCCGCCAGCGCCGCTGCGTCGATGATCTTTGCCTTCCTTACCCTGTCGCTCTCGGCCAATCAGGTGGCGACCGGGCTGGCTTTGACCATCTTCGGCACCGGCTTCTCGGCGCTGTTCGGCCAGGCCTATACCGGTAAGCCCATCAGCATTTTCCGCTCGATATTTCCCGAGGCGCTGGCCACCCATCCGCTGTGGCGCCTGGTGTTCGGGCACAGCCCACTGGTGTATTTCTCGCTGCTGCTGGTGGTGGCGGTGTGGTGGTTCCTCAAAAAGACCCGGGCTGGACTCATTCTGCGTGCAGTCGGCGAGAATGATCTTTCGGCCCACTCGATCGGCTATTCGGTGATCGGGGTGCGCTATGCGGCGGTGGCTTTTGGGGGCGCGATGGCCGGTATTGGCGGCAGCTGCTTTCCGCTGTTGCTCACCCCGCAATGGGCCGAGCGACTGACTGCCGGGCGCGGCTGGATTGCGCTGGCGCTGGTGGTGTTCGCCGCCTGGCGGCCCTTCCGCCTGTTTGGCGGGGCCTATCTGTTCGGGCTGGTGATGACGATCGAGCTCTACACCAAGGCCTCGGGCGGTACGGGGGGCGTTCCCTCCGAATTCTGGGCGGCGCTGCCCTATCTGGCGACCATTGCCGTCCTGGTGCTAATTTCGCTGCGGCGTTCGGGCCATTCGGCGGCCCCGGCATGCCTGGGCAAACCATTTCTACCAACCAACTAGAAGACGTCAGAAGGAGAATTTACGCATGGCTATCTTCACTCGCCGTTCCGTACTCAAGATCGGTGGCGCCAGCCTGGCGTTGCCGCTGCTCGGCCAGGCCGTTCTGGCGCAGGACGGGCCGCTCAAGATCGGTTTTGTCAATGTTGGCCCCAAGGACGACAATGGCTGGACCTTCGGCCACTGGACCGGTGCCAAGGCGCTGGAAGCCGAATTTGGCGACAAGATCGAAATCACTTTCGTGGAAACCGTGCCCGAGGGCCCGGACTGCGAACGCGTGCTGCGCGAACTGGCCCAGCAGGGCAACAAGATCATCTTTGCCACCAGCTTCGGCTTTGGCGACTATGTGATCAAGGTGGCCCGCGAGTTCCCCGACGTGATCTTCGAGCACGCCACGGGCTATCAGCGTTCGGACAATGTGGGCACCTATAACGCCCGCTTCCATGAAGGCCGTGCCGTCATGGGTACGCTGGCTGGCCATCTGAGCAAGACCAACACCATCGGCTATATCGGCTCATTCCCGATCCCCGAAGTGGTGATGGGCATCAACGCGTTCACGCTGGCGGCCCGTAAGATCAACCCCGACATCAAGGTCAACGTGGTCATGCTGTCGAGCTGGCACGATCCGGCCAAGGAAGCCGACGCCGCCCGCGCGCTGATCGATCAGGGTGCCGACATCCTGGTGCAGCACACCGATGGTCCGGCGGCCCTGCAGGTTGCTGAAGAGCGTGGCATTGTCGGTGGCTTCGGCCAAGGCGCCGATATGAGCGCATTTGCGCCCAAGTCGCATCTGAGCGCTATCATCGACGTCTGGGCACCCCATTACATTCAGGTCGTCAATGACGTGATGGCTGGGACCTGGGTATCCGATGACAGCTGGCCTGGCATTGCCGCCGGCGAAGTGGTGATCGGGCCCTATAACGAGAAGATCCCCGCCGATGTTGTCGCAGCCGCCGAAGCGGTCAAGAACGGCATTGTCGATGGTACGCTCAACCCGTTCACCGGTCCGATTGTCGACAATGCCGGCACCGAGCGTGTCGCGGCCGGAGCGGTGGTTGACGATGCCGGTCTGTGGGCGATGGACTGGTATGTCGAAGGCGTCAATGCCTAAGTGCCGATATTCATAACCCAGGGAGGCGGGCCTTGGCCCGCCTCTTTTCACGAACGGCGTCGGGTCATCGACGTCGTAGCTGCCCCTTTTCCGCAAGCGGCGAGGGCAGGAAGGAAGCGAGAGCATGGGCGATTTTGCGATTTTCTATGAGTGGCTGATGTTTGCGGTGCGCTGGCTGCACGTGATCACGGCCATCGCCTGGATCGGCTCATCATTCTACTTCATCGCGCTCGACCTGGGCCTGCGTAAAACCCCGAGCCTGCCGCCACTGGCGCATGGCGAGGAGTGGCAGGTGCATGGCGGCGGCTTCTACCACATCCAGAAATATCTGGTGGCGCCGGAATTTTTACCCGAGCACCTGACCTGGTTCAAATGGGAAAGCTACTGGACCTGGATCTCCGGCTTCATCCTGCTGGTGCTGATCTATTACGTCGGCGCCGATCTCTATCTGGTTGACCGCACCGTGCTGGACGTGCCGGCCTGGCAGGCCATCGGGCTGTCGCTGGCCTCTATCGGGCTGGGCTGGGTGCTCTATGACACGCTGTGCAAATCGCCGGTTGGGCAGTCCACGACCGGGTTGATGCTGGTGCTGTTCGCCATTCTGGTGGCGATGAGCTGGGGCTATACCCAATTGTTCACCGGACGCGCGGCGATGCTGCATATGGGCGTGTTTACCGCGACCATCATGACGGTGAATGTGGTGATGATCATCATCCCCAATCAACGCATTGTCGTGGGTGACCTCAAGGCGGGCCGGGTGCCCGATGCCAAATATGGCAAGATTGCCAAGCAGCGCAGCCTGCACAATAACTACCTGACGCTGCCCGTCATCTTCTTCATGCTGTCTTCGCATTATCCGCTAGCCTTCGCCACGCAGTGGAACTGGATCATCGCATCGCTGATCTTCCTGATCGGGGTGGTGATCCGGCATTATTTCAACACGCGCCACGCTCGCAAAGGCAATCCGCACTGGACCTGGGCGGTAGCAGTGGTGCTGTTCATCATCATTGCCTGGCTATCGAGCGGACCCAAGCTGCCGGGTGCGGCAGGAGAGGCGGTGGCGTCCCGGGCGGCCGAATCCTTTCTCAGTGCAAGCCATTTCGAGGCTGCCAGCCTGACCGTACAGACCCGTTGCGCCATGTGCCACACGGCCGAGCCGGCCTGGCCAGGGGTGTATCAGGCGCCCAAGAACGTGATCCTCGACAATGACAACGCCATCGCCAGTCACGCGACGGAGATCGTCATGCAGGCGGGTTACGCTCATGCCATGCCGCCGGGCAATGCCAGCGAGATGACCCCAGAGGAGCGGGCTTTGCTGGTGGCCTGGTTCCGCGAGGGCTCGGGGCAGTGAGCATGAGAATTCTGCGCGGCAGGGTGCTGAGTTTTCTCAGCGAGCCGCAGGGGCTCGATGACACGGCAAGCTACCGCTACATTGAGGATGGGGCGATTTCCATCGTCGACGGCAAGATCGTCGCGGTCGGCACGTTCAATGCTACTCTGGTGGGTGACGGGGAGGTCATTGACCACCGGCCGCACCTGATCATGCCGGGTTTCATCGATACGCACCTGCATTATGTGCAGAGCCAGATAGTGGCCTCCTATGCCGGCTCGCTGCTGGAGTGGCTCAACACCTATACGTTTATCGAGGAACAGAAGTTCAGCCAGCAGGGGCATGCGGCAACCATCGCCAGTGCGTTTTATGACGAGCTGATCCGCAATGGTACAACCACAGCCGCGGCCTATTGTTCGAGCGCCCCCGCATCGGTTGACGCCTATTTCGCCGAAGCCGAAAAGCGCAACATGCTGATGATCGGCGGCAAGGTGATGATGGATCGCCATGCGCCCGAGGCGCTGTGCGATACGGCGCAGTCGAGCTATGACGACAGCAAGACACTGATCGCGCGCTGGCATGGGCGTGGTCGCGGGCTCTACGCCATCTCGCCGCGCTTTGCCATTACCTCGACGCCCGAACAGCTGGCGGCGGCACAGAGTCTGGTTGCCGAGCACCCGGAGTGCTATGTGCAGACCCATCTGAGCGAGAACGACGCCGAGATTACGCTGTCGCTGCAGCTTTATCCGGAGGCGCCGGACTATACCGGGATATATGAGCACTATGGCCTGCTCGGGCCCAAGACGCTGCTCGGCCATTGCATCCATCTCACTCATCGCGAGACCGAATTGCTGGCCGATACTGGCGCAGTGGCGGTGTTCTGCCCGACCTCAAACCTGTTCCTGGGCTCCGGCCTGTTCGACCGCGCGCGATTGCAGCAGCATGGGGTGCGGATCGGGGTAGCCACCGATATCGGCGGCGGCACCAGCTTTTCCATGCTGCGGACGCTCGACGAAGGCTACAAGGTGCTGCAATTGAGAGGGCAGCGGCTGACGCCGTTCAATTCATTTTACATGATGACCCTGGGCAATGCCCGGGCGCTGTCACTGGAAGGCACTATCGGCGCCATCGCGCCGGGTTGTGCGGCCGATCTGGTGGTGCTGAACGCGGCGGCGACGCCGGCCATGGCGCTGCGCATGCAGACGGCGACGCAACTGGTTGAGGAATTGTTTCTGCTCCAGACGCTGGGCGATGACCGGGCGATTGCCGAGGTCTATGTCGCTGGCGCACAGGCCAAGTCGACTTTAGACGGGTTGTGACGATCGCGGCCTTGGCCTAAATCTCTGGCACGACAAGAAGGACAAAGCCCAATGAGCGACTATCAGACAAAATTCGGCCTTTCGGTGCATTCTCTGTTGGTCGACTTTGTCGAGAAAGAAGCGCTCCCCGGCCTTGCCGTTACAGCTGACCAGTTCTGGACGGGCTTTGCGGCCCTGGTCGCCGAACACGCGCCGACCAACGCGGCGCTGCTGGCCAGGCGCGATAGCCTGCAGAACCAGATCGACGACTGGCACCACAAATATGGGCCGGTTGCCAGCAATCCGCAGGGTTATGAATTCTTCCTCAGGGAAATTGGCTATCTGGTGCCCGAGCCTGCCGATTTCACCATCGAGACCGAAGGGCTTGATCCCGAAATCACTACGCTGTGCGGACCGCAACTGGTCGTGCCGGTGTCCAATGCCCGCTATGCCTTGAACGCTGCCAATGCGCGCTGGGGCAGTCTTTATGACGCCTATTACGGCACCGATGTGATCGCTCGCGACGGTGAGCTGGCGCCCGGCAAGGGCTACAATCCAGTTCGTGGCGCCGCCGTGGTTGCCAAGGCTGCGGCGTTTCTCGACGCCAGTTTTCCGCTCAGCACTGGCAGCCATAGCGACGTGACTTCCTATGAAGTGCAGACCGCTGGCGGCGTGGCAAAGCTTGCCATCAACACGTCGACTGGTCCGGCAACGCTGCAGGACCCGGCGGCCTTTGTCGGTTACGGCGATGACAGCGAAGGCAACAAGGCCGAGATCGTGCTGCGCCACCATGGGCTGCATGTGATCCTGGCGATCGACAAGGGCAGCGTTATCGGCAGTGCGCATGCGGCCGGGTTGAGCGACGTCATCGTGGAATCGGCGCTGACGACAATTCAGGATTGTGAGGATTCGGTTGCTGCCGTCGATGCCGAGGACAAGGTTGGCGTCTATCGCAACTGGCTGGGGTTGATGACCGGCACGCTGGAAGAAACTTTTGAGAAGTCCGGCAAGCAGATGACCCGCCGGCTGAAGCAGGATGGCGTGTTTACCGCCGTCGACGGTAGCGAGATGGTGCTCAAGGGGCGAGCCCTGCAGCTGGTGCGCAATGTCGGCCATCTGATGACAACCGATGCGGTGTTGTGGAACGGCAAGCCGATCGGCGAAGGGCTGATGGATGCGGCCGTGACGGTGCTGTGCGCCATGCAGGATAAGGTCAACAGCACGACGGGCGCGGTCTATATCGTCAAGCCCAAGATGCATGGACCTGAGGAAGTGGCCTTTGCCTGCGCCATTTTTGCCTCGGTCGAAGCCATGCTGGGTCTCAAGCCCAACACCATCAAAATTGGCATTATGGACGAAGAGCGCCGCACCTCGGCCAACCTCAAGGCGGCCATTTACGAAGCGCGCAGCCGCGTATTTTTCATCAATACCGGCTTCCTGGACCGGACGGGCGACGAGATCCATACCGCCATGGAAGCAGGGCCGGTGCTGCGCAAGGATGAGATCAAGAGTGAGCGCTGGATTGCGGCCTATGAAGACCGCAACGTACTGATCGGGCTGGCCTGTGGCCTGTCGGGACGGGCGCAGATCGGCAAGGGCATGTGGGCGCGGCCCGATGACATGGCGGCGATGATGGAGGCCAAGAGTGGCCACCCCAATGCCGGGGCCAACACCGCCTGGGTGCCAAGCCCGACAGCCGCGACACTGCACGCTCTGCACTATCACCAGATCGATGTGTTCGCCGCCCAGCGCCGCCGTCATAACGAGGCTTTGCCGGAGCTGACTGAACTGTTTTCGATGCCGGTACAGGCGCCGTTCTCGCTCAGTCGCGAAGAAATCACCCGCGAGCTGGAAAACAATGCGCAGGGCATTCTGGGCTATGTCGTACGCTGGGTGCAGCAGGGCGTTGGTTGTTCCAAGGTGCCGGACATCAATGATGTCGGGCTGATGGAAGATCGCGCAACCTGCCGGATTTCGTCACAGGCGGTGGCCAATTGGCTGCGCCACGGACTGGTCAGCCGCGACGAGGTCACCTCGACATTTGAGCGCATGGCCTCAGTGGTCGACCAACAGAACGCTGGCGATCCACAGTATCGGCCGATGGCTGACAATTTCCAGTCCGTCGCGTTCCGGGCAGCGCTCGATCTGGCGCTGCATGGGGCCGATCAGCCCAGTGGCTATACCGAGCCGCTGCTGCATGCAGCTCGCCGCAAGGTCAAGGCGCGCGAGGCCCACTAGAGCATGTCACCGCGTCGTTGAAGCGGCGAAAACGCTCAGGCCTTCGATGGGGTGCACTGGTTGGCGGCAGGCCGCCAACCACATTTCCTCAGGATACGAAGTCGAACTTGTCAACGTCGAACAGGCCGCGATCGGTCATCTTGAGAT
>NZ_JAUYGL010000107.1 GCF_030689745.1 Devosia sp. | reverse complement strand
TTGGCAGGTGAAGATAGCGCTACCAGGTTATGAGCGCCCCCTCCCGGTCGTTGTGGAACCGGCAAGCGACAACTGATCCCCGGGAGAACAAAGCAAAGCGAGTAGACATCTGCGTCTGGGCCTGCTTAGTCTTTGCCATATTTTGGGGGATTACGTTTTTGAAAAAATCTATTGTCGCCGCGACGGTCGTCGCGGTCTTGCTTGCTGGCTGCGCCACACCACCAAAGGATATCGCGCCGACCTATGTGTCGACCGGCCTCTACGAAAACCTCAGTTGCAAGCAACTCCGTGCCGAAGCCGAAGCCGTTTCGGCCCGCGCAGCAGCAGCAAATGGGCTGCAGGAGAAGAACCGCGGCAGTGACGTAGCCATGACCACGGTGTCGCTGGTGCTGTTCTGGCCAGCCGCCTTTTTCATGAAGGGCGACGGCGCGGCCGCCGCCGAAGTTGGCCGCCTCAAGGGTGAAATGGTGGCGATCGAACAGGTCAACCGCATCAAGAATTGTGGCATCACCTTCGCCCCCAGCTAAGGCCGGAGACGGCCCTGATCCAGGGCGCCGGGGTGTCGCGCAAATCCAGCGCACCCGCTCGCGGTTTGGGGTGTGACGGCACAATGCCGCCCACGCCGCCTAGCTGCGCCGCCAGACGGTCGACCGGCCACCGCTTGTCTCACTGGTAGTGAAGGCGTCGATCTCGGGATCGGCAATTGGACGACGACGCGCTAGCGCGGCTGGCCGCCAATGGTCTGCACCGCCCTTGCCCCGGCGGCAATGCCCGCGGCCATGGCGGCGGCCTCGTCCTGGCCATCGAGCAGGGCCGCGAGGAATCCGGCGGCGAAAGCATCGCCTGCGCCGGTGGAATCGACCACCGTGACGGCGGGTGCCGGCAATTGATGTCGCACGCCAGCCTGCCCGCCCAGCGCCGCGCCAAGCCCGCCGCGCTTGACCACGACATTGCGGTAGTGGGCGCCCAGCGCCACGATCTGCTGGCGATAATCGGTCAGCCCGGTCAGCAGTTCCGCCTCGTCGGCATTGGCAAACAGCCAGTCGGCACCCCCTGTCCAGGCGAGAAATTCGGCGGCGCCGGTTTCGGCCAGAAGGCCCACCGAGGCGGGATCGACGGCAAGGGCAATGCCGCGCGCCTGGGCCTGGGCAAGCAGCGCCCGCACCGCCGCCCGCGGGCCCGGCGCGAAAAAGCTGTAGCCCGAGACCATCACCATGCTGACATCGTCGAGCAGGCTGGCCGGCAGATCAGCGACGCCGAGATTGAGATTGGCCCCGCGATCGGTGAGGAAACTGCGCTCGCCATCGCCATCGACAATCGTCACCAGCACGCCCGAGGGCAGTTCGGCGTCGCCAGCCAGCACCGGCACCACGTTCAGACCGCGAAAATAGCCGGCATACATTGCCAGGTCCGCCTGCCCGACCCGCGCGGCAAACACCACATCGGCCGCCATGGCGCCCAGCCACACCGCCTGATTGGCGCCCGAACCGCCGGGATGGCTGCGCACGGTGGCACGGCGGTCACTGCCTTTGACGATGGGCCCTTCGGGCACCACGATGACATCGGTCATCACGTCGCCCACCACCAGAATGCGGCCGCTCATGCCCCATGGGCCGCCAGCGCCACGGCGATCCGCGCGGCGACTTTGGCATTGTTTTCCACCAGCGCGATATTGGCGACCAGCGACTTGCCATCGGTCAGCTCGAAGATCCGCTTGAGCAGAAACGGCGTCAGTGCCTTGCGCGACACGCCTTCGGCCTCGGCCCCGGCAATCGCTTCGGCAATCCGCGCCTCGATGGCGGCCGGCTCCAGCGCATCGGCGGCCGGGATCGGATTGGCGATCAGCACGCCGCCCATGCCCAGGGCCGTCTGGTGGGCGATGACCCTGGCGATATCGGCGACATCGTCAAAGCGGTGATCGACCGAGTAGCCGCTCTGGCGCGCCCAGAAGGCGGGGAAGTCATCGGTGCCATAGCCCAGCACCGGCACGCCATTGCTCTCGAGCACCTCGAGTGTCTTGGCGATGTCGAGGATCGATTTGGCCCCGGCGCAGACCACCGCCACCGGGGTACGGCTGAGCTCCTGCAGGTCAGCAGAAATATCAAAGGTCTCCTCGGCCCCCCGATGCACCCCGCCAATGCCGCCCGTGGCGAACACGGCAATGCCGGCCAGCGCCGCGATCTGCATGGTGGTGGCCACGGTGGTGCCGGCAATCTCGCCCTTGACCAGCAGCGCGCTCACATCGCGCCGGCTGGCCTTGGCGGCACGGCCACCGGCCAGCGCCAGCCGTTCGAGATCGGCGCCCGAGACGCCGACGCAGAATCTGGAGTCCATGATGGCAATGGTGGCCGGCACCGCGCCATGCTGGCGGATCACCGCCTCGACATTCTGCGCCATTTCCAGGTTCTGCGGATAGGGCATGCCATGGGTGATGATGGTGGATTCCAGCGCCACCACCGGCTTGCCGGCATCGAGCGCCTGCTGCACTTCGGCACTGATGAGGAGATAGGAGCTGGCGGTCATGTCTGGTCCTCTGGGGCAAAGCGCGGGCGTGGGCGGACGGCCCGGCCGGCGGGGCTCTTGCGCCCGGTTGTCGTCACCCGTCAACCCCTACCACAGCACGCCTCCAAATACCTTGTCCACCGCCCGGTTTCGCTCTACCTTTGCCCTTCCACCCAGCCAGAAAGGGCAGTGCACTGAACCAGACCAGCATTGATCGCGCCGCCGATCGATACGCGCCGCCTGGCGCGCCCCGTTCAGTCATCTTGTCCGGCGCTTTTGCGCGCCCAGTGGCCACGCCGCGCCAGGGGCCGGCCCTGCATCAACCGGACGTGGAAAGATAACCGCCGGCCCTGCCCGATCCGGCAGCTGCGGCCGGATCTTTCAAGCGCGCTGCGGCGCCCATATGCCCAAAGAGACATACCAACGATGCCAACAGGAGCTTCCGTCCCGATGAACAAACCGCTTGCACTCGCCCTCGGCGCCCTGCTGATCGCCAGCCCCGCGCTGGCCCAGGAAGAAGCCGTGCTCAACGTCTATAACTGGTCCGACTATATTGCCGAGGACACCATTGCCAATTTCGAGGCAGAGACCGGCATCAAGGTCAATTACGACGTCTATGACAGCAATGAGATTGTCGACGCCAAGCTGCTGGCCGGCAATTCGGGCTATGACATAGTCGTGCCGTCGGGCAATTTCGTCGAACGCCAGATCAAGTTCGGCCTGATCGCCCCGCTCGACAAATCCAAGCTGACCAATCTGGGCAATCTCGACCCCGCCGTGATGGCGACTGCCACCGGTCAGGACCCCGACAACGCCCATGCCGTGCCCTATATGATCAACACCATCGGCTATGGCTACAATGTCGCCAAGGTTGCCGAAATCCTCGGCGACAGCGCCCCCACCGACAGCTGGGACCTGATCTTCAAGCCCGAATTTGCCGAGAAGCTGTCCGCCTGCGGCATCAGCCTGCTCGACAGTCCCTCCGAAGTCACCGGCATTGCGCTGCACTATCTGGGGCTCGACCCCAATTCGGAAAACGCCGACGACCTGGCCAAGGCCGAGGAACTGCTGACCGCGATCAAGCCGCATATCCGCTACTTCAACTCCAGCCAGTACATTGATGATCTGGGCAATGGCGAGATCTGCGTGGCGCTCGGCTATTCGGGCGACATCTTCATCGCTGCTGACGCTGCTGCCGCCGCCAATGCCGGCGTCGAGGTGCAGTATGTGATCCCCAAGGAAGGCGCCGCGACGCTGTTCGACTTCCTGGCCATTCCCGCCGATGCGCCCCATCCGGACAACGCCCACAAGTTCATCAACTACATCCTTGAGCCCGAGGTCGTGGCCGACATCACCAATTACGTGTTCTACGCCAACCCCAATCTGGCAGCGACCGAGTTTGTGGCCGATGAGGTCAAGAACAATCCGGGCATCTACCCGCCGGCCGAAACCATCGCCAAGGCCTTCGTCATGGGCGCCCACAACCCGGACTTTGAAGAGACGCTGACCCGCACCTGGACCCGGATCAAGACCGGCTACTAGGTTTATCCGGGGGCGGCCCAGGCCGCCCCCTCCGCCTCACTCAGGGTTCGACATGGTCAAAAATCCGCAGCTCGCCATCGACACGCGCCCCTGGCGCGACCCGACCGCAACCCCGTTTGTGCGCCTCCGGAACGTCACCAAGAAATTCGGCGATATCTTCGCCGTCTCCGATGTGTCGCTCGACATCTACAAGTCCGAGCTGTTCTGCCTGCTGGGCGGCTCGGGCTCGGGCAAGTCGACGCTGTTGCGCATGCTGGCCGGCTTTGAACAGCCCACGGCCGGCACCATCGAGATCGATGGCCAGGACATGACCCATGTCCCGCCCTATAACCGGCCGGTCAACATGATGTTCCAGTCCTATGCGCTGTTCCCGCATATGAATGTCGAGCAGAACATTGCCTATGGCCTCAAGCGTGACGGCCTGCCGCGCGCCGAGATTGCCGAGCGCGTTGCCGAATTGCTGACCCTGGTCAAGCTGCAGGGCTATGGCGCGCGCACGCCGCATCAGCTCTCGGGCGGGCAGCGCCAGCGCGTCGCCCTGGCGCGGGCGCTGGCCAAGCGACCCAAGCTGCTGCTGCTCGACGAGCCGCTGGGCGCGCTCGACAAGAAGCTGCGCGAGGAAACCCAGTTCGAACTGGTCAAGATCCAGGAGACGCTGGGCGTCACCTTCATCGTGGTCACCCATGACCAGGAAGAGGCCATGAGTCTGGCCACCAGGATCGGGGTGATGGATCAGGGCGAAATCGCCATGATCGGCGAGCCCACCGACATCTATGAATTCCCCAATTCCAAATTCGTCGCCGGCTTCATCGGCTCGGTCAATATGGTCGAGGGCGTGGTCACCGAGGATGAGCCGGGCCATGTCCGCATCCGCTCCGAGGAGCTCGGCTGCGATATCTATGTCGGTCATGGCGTCGACTGCGCCCCCGATCAGCGCCTGAGCTGGGCAATCCGCCCGGAAAAGCTGGCGCTCAGCCGCGAGCGCCCAGCCGGCCGGTTCGACGCCAATGTGACCCAGGGCACTGTCGAGGAGATCAGCTATCTGGGCGATGTCAGCGTCTATCAGGTGCTGCTGGCCAGCGGCAAACGCCTGCGCGTGACCCAGACCAACACCATGCGCGGCAATCCCGATGCCATCACCTGGGATGAAGCGGTCTATCTGACCTGGGGCGACAGCGCCGGCTCGGTGCTGACCGTATGAGCAGCCACGACACCCATCATGCCCCGCCGCCGCGTCCCCGGGTCTGGTCCGGCGTCGAGCGCGCGCTGGCCGCGGTCGGCATTTCCGGCAAGGCTTTGGTGATTGCCGCCCCGGCCATCTGGCTGACGGTGTTTTTCCTCGTGCCGCTGGCCGTGGTGTTCGGGATTTCGCTGACCATCAAGCAGTTCGGCCGCCCGCCCTATACGCCGCTGCTGACCAATGAAGAGGGCACGGTGCAACTCACCCTGCACCTCAACAATTATCTGCGCCTGTTCACCGACCAGCTCTATGTCGCGGCCTATCTGAACTCGGCCAAGATTGCCTTTATCTCAACTGTCATCACCCTGCTCATCGGCTACCCCATGGCCTATGTGATCGGCCGGGCGCCCGACCAGTGGCGCAATATCCTGCTGATGCTGGTCATCCTGCCGTTCTGGACCTCGTTCCTGCTGCGCGTCTATGCGCTGAGCGGCTTCATGCGCGGCAATGGCGTCATCAACCAGTTCCTTGCCCTGTTCGGCATCGAGCCGCTGGTGATGATGCAAACCGATTTCGCCGTCTATGTCGGCATTGTCTATACCTATCTGCCCTTCATGATCCTGCCGCTCTACACCAATCTGGTGAAGCTCGACGGCACCCTGCTGGAGGCCTCGGCCGATCTGGGCGCCCGCCCGGTCCGCACTTTCCTGTCCATCACCCTGCCCCTGTCCATGCCCGGCATTCTGGCCGGCTCCATGCTGGTGTTCATCCCGGCGATCGGCGAATTCGTCATTCCCGCCCTGCTCGGCGGCCCGGGCACGCTGATGATCGGCCGCGTGCTCTGGGACGAGTTCTTTGCCAATACCAACTGGCCGCGCGCCGCCGCCGTCGCCATCGCCATGCTGGTGGTGGTCGTCATACCCGTCATGTTGCTGCAACGCGCCCAGGATGCGATGCGCGATAAAGAGCAGGCCAGTTAGATGCGGCGCAGCTGGTTCCTCACCATCGCGGCGACGCTGGGCTTCGCCTTTCTGTACGCCCCCATCATTTCGCTGGTGGTGTTCTCGTTCAATGAAAGCAGCCTGGTCACGGTGTGGTCGGGCTTTTCCACCAAATGGTACGGCGCCCTGCTGGCCGATCCGCAGATCCTGGGCGCCGCCTGGCTGAGCCTGCAGGTCGCCTTTGTGGCCGCGACCATCGCCGTGGTGCTGGGCACGCTGTGCGCGGTGGCGCTGGTGCGGTTTCGCCGCTTCCGCGGCCGCACCATGCTGGCGGCCACCGTTGCTGCGCCGCTGGTCATGCCCGATGTGATTACCGGCCTGTCGCTGCTGCTGCTGTTTGTCGCCATGGAAGGCATTTTTGGCTGGCCGGCAGGGCGTGGCCTGATGACCATCATCATTGCCCACGCCACCTTCTGCATGGCCTATGTGGTGGTGGTGGTGCAGTCGCGCCTGACCGATCTTGATCTCAGCCTCGAAGAAGCGGCGATGGATCTGGGCGCCACCCCGGTACGGGTGTTCTTCGACATCACCCTGCCCATCATCGCCCCGGCGCTGATTTCGGGCTGGCTGCTGGCCTTTACCCTCTCGCTCGACGATCTGGTGATCGCCAGCTTCGTCTCGGGTCCTGGCTCCTCCACCCTGCCCATGGTGATCTTCTCCAAAGTCCGGCTCGGCGTTTCCCCTGACGTCAATGCGCTGGCCACCATCATCATCGGCTTCGTTACCCTCGGGGTGGTCGCCGCCACGCTGCTGCAACGGCGCTCCCGTCCGAAACATCCGTTGCCCTAGACAGACGTGCCAAATCAGCGCAGGCTCCCCTTATGTTCAACCAACGTAAAGGAGGTGATCCAGTGGTTTATGAGGTTTTGGTTCTCGAAGCAGGTCTTGGATTTACGGTGATGACTGGGAGTGATCCCGCATAAGCACCCACCTCCACGGCACTCGAGGCCGATAGACTCGGAAAGGGCCGTCCGTCAGGGCGGCCCTTTTTCACGCGCCCTGACGATCTGCTGGCCAGCGCCGCCCCACCCTTGACGCGCGCGCCCAAGCCATTGATACCGCTGCCAAGATCACTGGAGACCCTGCCATGTCCGCTGCCAATTTCGTGCTGACCCTGTCCTGCGCCGATCGCCCCGGCATCGTCGCCGCCGTCACCACCGAACTGGCCGCCCTGGGCGCCAATATTGCCGAATCCAACCAGTTCTGGGACCGCGAAACCGGTCGCTTCTTCATGCGCCTGGCCTTCGCCGCGCCCGCCACGGTGGGCCGCGAGGCGCTGGATCGGGCGCTGAAGTCACCCATCGAACGCTTCTCGATGCAGACCAGCCTGACGGAGCTCAGCCAGCGCAAGCGCATGGTCATCCTGGTCTCCAAATTCGACCATACCCTGCTGCACCTGCTCTACCAGATCCGCGTTGGCTGGCTCGATGCCGATGTCGCCGCCATCATTTCCAACCACCCCGACGTGCGCAAGATTGCCGAAGACGCCGCCATCCCGTTTCATCTGCTGCCGGTGACCAAAGACACCAAGCCCGCGCAGGAAGCCAGAATCCTGGAAATAGTGCACCAGAGCGGCGCCGATCTGGTGGTGCTGGCGCGCTATATGCAGGTGCTCTCGGACACGCTGTCGACCCGCCTGTTCGGTCAGGTGATCAATATCCACCACTCCTTCCTGCCCAGCTTCAAGGGTGCCAAGCCCTATCACCAGGCCCATGAGCGCGGCGTCAAGCTCATCGGCGCCACCGCCCATTACGTGACGCCCGACCTTGATGAAGGCCCGATCATCGAGCAGGAAACCGCCCGCGTCACCCACGCCATGAGCGCTGAGGACCTGGTGGCCGCCGGCCGCGACATCGAAAGCCGCGTCCTGGCCCGCGCCGTCAAGCTGCACCTGGAAAACCGGGTCATGCTGAATGGCAAGAAGACCGTGGTGTTCGGCTAGACCGGCAGATCCTGCAGCCGCAGTGAATCGGCCAGCGTGGTGCTGTCGAGCACGGCGCGGGTCGCCAGCGTGACCCGTTCGAACACGTGGCGGATTTCGCAGGACGCCTCGTCCTGGCAGTCGGCGCATTTCCTGTAGGCGATCTTGGACAGGCAGGGCAGCGGCGCGATCGGCCCGTCGATCAACCGCAGCACCTCGCCGAACATGATGTCTTCAGGCGCCTTGAGCAGCACATAACCGCCCGAGCGACCGCGCCGGCTGGCCACAAAACCGGCCCGCTTGAGTTCAAGCAGGATCTGTTCGAGGAATTTCTTGGGGATCGACTGCGCCCGGGAAATCTCGCCGATCATCACGCTGGTGCCGGGCTCGACCCGGGCCAGCGACACCAGCGCGCGCAACGCATACTTGGCCTTTTGCGAAATCATCGAACCGCTAACCCTTAGGCTCGGGGAGCACTTCGGGCGCCACGCTTTCAGCCGGCCTGTCCTCGTCAGTCGGCGCCGGCGCCGGTCCGCCTTCACTGACTTCATCGGCCTTTTGTTGCGCCAGTTCCGCGTCGGCCACAGCCGCTACGGGTTCGGCCGGCGCGGCGTCAGCAGTGGTCGCCGGGGCGGGCTCAGCCTCGGCTGCAACGTCAATCTCCGCCGCCGCAGCAGCGTCGGTCGCACCATCGTCGGCTAGAACAGCCTCGGCTGCCGGTTCATCTGCAGCACTGTCCTCGCCCGGACTGTCATCCCCGCTCGGCGCCGGCAAGATCGGCTGCAGCGTGGCGGGCGGCACCTCAATCGCAGTGGTCGGCGGTGGCAAGATGATGACGTCAGCCACCGGTTTGGCCTCGACCACCGCAATCTCTGCCGGCTCAGGGCTGTCGTCTTCTGCAGCTGGCGCCACGGGCTCAACCGGGCTGTCCGGCCTTTCCGTGCTGGCCGCTGCTGTTGCTGCCGCTGCGGCCATGGCCGAGCGCGCGGCCACCTGTTCGAGCAGATTGTCGACCGGCGGGAGTTTGGGCCCGACGGCGACGGCGTCACCGCCTGGTTCGGCCTGACGCTCGCCGCGCAGCCAGGCCAGCATGCCCAGGCCGATTTCATGCTCGCCGCTGATCACCACATCGGCGCCAAGTCCGCGCAGATGCTCTTCTTCGGCTTCGGAATGCGCCCGCGCAATGATGCGGATGGCGGGATTGGACCGTCGCCCCTCTTCACACACGCTGCCCGCCTCAAAGCCATCGGGAATGGCGATCAGCAGGCAGTCCGCCGCCGCCAGATTGGCCAGGGCCAGCACCTCCGACCGGGCCGCATGGCCCAGCACGGTCTCGATGCCCAGCGCTCGCGCCAGGGCAACATGGTGTTCATTGTCCTCGATCAGCACCAGTGGCACGCCGGCAGCGTGCAGGCTTTCACCCACCACCCTGCCGACCCGGCCAAAGCCCACCAGCACGGTGTGGCCGGTCTGCTGGCTCGGCGCGACCCCGTCCGCTTCGAGCGCGTCGCCAGTGGCCTGGTCCGTGGCCTGCACACCGGCCGCTCCGGAAGCGGGCTCGATCCGCTCGCCATCGCCGGCGCCCCGGTCTGCCTTGCGCGCCGCCGATCTGGCTTCCAGCCGCGGCCTGATCCGATCCACCACCCAGAACGCCAGCGGGTTGAGCATGATGGAAATCAGCGCGCCCGCCAGGATCAGGTCCTGGCCTTCCCGCGGCAGAATCGCCAGCGCCACGCCCATGCTGGCGACGATGAACGAGAATTCCCCGATCTGCGCCAGTGACGCCGAAATTGTCAGCGCCGTGGCCAGCGGCCGCCGGAACAGCAGGATGATCAAGAACGAGGCCGCCGACTTGCCCAACACGATGATCGCCACCGTCGCCAGCACGGGCAGCGGACTGGTGACGATGATCATCGGGTCAAACAGCATGCCGATCGAGACAAAGAACAGCACCGCAAAGGCGTCGCGCAGTGGCAGGGTTTCCTGTGCCGCGCGCTGCGACAGCTCGCTTTCCGACAGGATCATGCCAGCAAAGAACGCCCCCAGCGCCAGCGACACGCCAAACAGCATGGCCGAGCCCAGCGCCACGCCCAGCGCTATGGCCAGCACCGCCAGCCGGAACAGTTCGCGGCTGCCGGTATGGGCGGTGCCATGCAGCATCCAGGGGATGATCCGCCGGCCGACCACCAGCATGAAGCCGATAAAGGCGGCAATCTTGATCAGGGTCAGGCCCAGCACGCCCCAGATCCCGACCTCATTGCCGATCAGCCGCTCGACAAACGAGCGGAACGGATCATGCACCCCGGTGTCGCCAGTGCCCAGACCGGCAATGACCGGCACCAGCACCAGCGCCAGCACCATGGCCAGATCTTCCACGATCAACCAGCCCACCGCGATCCGGCCACGCTCGGTGTCGACCAGCCGCCGCTCTTCCAGCGCCTTGAGCAGCACCACGGTGGAGGCCACCGACAGCGCCAGACCAAACAGCAGGCCGGCGCCCAGCCCCCAGCCCAGCAGGCTCGCCAGCCCCAGGCCCAGCAGCGTGGCAAAGCCGATCTGCACCAGCGCCCCCGGGATCGCCAGGGCGCGCACGCTCATCAGATCCTTGAGCGAGAAATGCAGCCCCACCCCGAACATCAGCAGGATGACGCCCAGCTCGGCCAGTTCGGCCCCCAGCGCCTGGTCGGCGACAAAGCCCGGCGTATAGGGACCGACCGCAATGCCGGCGAACAGATAGCCCACCAGCGGCGGCAGTCTCAGCCGCTGCGCGATCATGCCGAAGATATAGGCCAGCACCAGACCCGCAACGATCATCGTGATCAGGGGGGTGTCGTGCGGCATGCTGGCTCCGGGCTGGGTAGGGGACGACCAATTCTCTAGTGCCAAAATGGAGTATCCGCCCCCCCGGCGCAAGCGTTACCGCCGGGCCGGGGCGCCGCTCACGACACCACGGTGATCTTCTCAGCGGCGCGGGTAATCCCGGTATAGAGCCAGCGCGCCCGCTCCTCGCGGAACACAAAGCTTTCATCGAACAGATAGACATTGTCCCACTGGCTGCCCTGCGCCTTGTGCACGGTCAGGCAATAGCCAAAGGTGAACTCGTCAAACTGCCGCCGCTCGGGCCAGCTCATGGCATCCTCTTCGCCCGCAAAGAACGCCTTGTGCGTCAGCACCTTGGCTTCGCCCCTGCCTTCATCGGCGCCCAGCAGCAGGCTCCATTTGCCATTGGTCCGCCGCGTCGCCTCGGTGACGATCCAGATCTGCCCGTTGAGCAGTTTCTTGCGCGGATTGTTGCGCAGGCAGACCATGCGATCGCCCAGCACCGGCTCATGGAAGGGCAGGCCCTTCAGCTCGCGCAGCCGGTCATTATATTGCAGCCGCGTCTTGTTGCGGCCCACCAGCACCTGATCGGCCTCCATGACGGCATTGCGATCGACATTTTCGCGACCCACCACAATGGACTCGCCATAGCTGCCGCGCTCGAGAAAGCCGCCCTCGCGCACCTGCATCGACAGGTGAATGATCGGGTTGTCCGCCGCCTGCCGATGGATTTCGGTCAGCATGATGTCGGGCTCGTCAGCGATGAAAAAGCCCGCCCCCTGCACCGGTGGCAGCTGGAACGGATCGCCCAGCACCAGCACCTTGACTCCGAAGCTGAGCAGATCGCGGCCCAGTTGCTCATCGACCATCGAGACTTCATCGATGACGATCAGATCGGCATCGGCCGCCGGGCTTTCGCTATCGAGCACGAAGCGCGGCTCGCCCTCTTTTTCGCTGACCAGGGTATAGATCAGGCTGTGAATGGTCTGGGCGCCCTTGCATCCCCGCTTGCGCATCACCAGCGCCGCCTTGCCGGTAAAGGCGGCAAAGCGGACCTTGCGCACATCCTGGGCCAGATGCACCGCCAGC
>NZ_JAUYGL010000065.1 GCF_030689745.1 Devosia sp. | reverse complement strand
ACCGAAACGCGGCACCCGGAAAAAGTCGCGCAACTCGATGGCGCTGGCGCCGATGATCACCTGCTTGCCATTCAGCAGGGCGGGATCTGCCGAGCCATCGAGAATGGCGGCCACCGACAGGCGGGGGATGGCAGTCAGATCAATACTGTAATCGATCACAATGGATGGGGTGGCCAGTTCGGAATCCGGCACCAGGGTCAACGGCACCGAGGGGATCGACCACAACATGGCCGGCACCGATTTCAGCAGGCTGGTGCCGTCGCCATCCACATTGACCAGCACTGGCCGGGCCAGCGCCTCCAACTGTGGCAGGGGCCGGTTGAGCAGGATTTCGCCCCCCGTTGAGTTCTGCTGGAACGCCGCCAGATAGGCGTAGCCCCCGGCCCGCTCCAAAGCCGCCGCAAAGGCCGCATCGGCGGCGGGGGTGGACGCCACGCTGAAATCGATATCGAACACGACGTCGAGCGCCCCATAGGCCATCAGGCGATCGAGCAATTCGGCGTGGACAGTGCGCGGCCAGGGCCAAACGCCCACAGCCTGCAGGCTGGCGGAGTCAATCTCCACCAGCACCATGTCGCCGCTGACTGGCCGTGAGGACGTTTCAAAACGCCATCCTTGCAGGGCCTGGTCGACAGCGGTGAACCAGCCGAGCCCGACGGCGCTCCATAGCCCGGCAAGCATCACGACGAGGCTGGCGATCCGCACGGCGACTCTCATCGGGCCTCGTCCCCTGGGTCAGGTTTCAACAGAAACCGGCGAGGCGCTGGTCCTTGCTCAGCCCCTTGGCTTGCCATTGCCATTACCACCGGCATTGTCGGACGCGCTATTGCCGTTTCCATTGCTGCCAGCATTGCTGGACTCGCTATTGCTGTTGCCATTGCCACCGGCATTGTCGGATTTTACGTCGGCACTGCCTTTGCTTTTGCTGAAGCGAACGGCGTTGGCCTTGCCATTGTCGCCAGCATTGTTGGCATTCCCATTGGCGCGGTTATTGGCGTTATTTTGGCTGCGTTCAGCAGCCTTGTCATTGCCGTTGCCGCGGCCACTATTGGACATGGTGGTTTCGGTCGTCGTGCCGTTGATGACGGGGACACCCTCAAAGCTCCACACCGATTTGGTGCCCATGCCGTCAACCAGCAGCGGAGCCTCTGTGGTCACCGTTGCCTCCTGCCCGGGGCGGATGTCGCTGACCAGATCATTGATGGTGTCCTGTACCTGCACCACACCGCGACTGACGTCGACGCTCGCGCCACGCTCGTCCGAGCGCACTGTAAACCGCGTTCCCTTGACCACTGCGGCAAGAAACGGCGTCTGCACCGAGAAATGCTGCACATTGCGGCGTTCCACGTCGATCGATACCGCGCCGAAGTCCTGCAACACCGAAGTCATCAAGTCATCGCCGGCATCCTTGATCCGGATCTGGGTATCGCCCTGCAATTCAATGGTTTCAGCGCCACGCGACAAGCCGATGCGGCCATCGCTGCCCGTTCGCAGCAAGCGGTCATCAGCGATCACATCTCCTCGGGCAATCGCTTGCCACTTGCCACTCACCTGTTGGTTCACCTCGCCGCGAACCCGGCTCACCTCCCACTCGTCGGCGACGATGGGTGCTGCAACTAACAACATCAGCAGACAGAGAACCAATCTCATCGGGACACCTCATACGCAGCACCTCAGTATTGAGCTTCAACCCAAGGGCTTGCCAAACCATTACATTGCCCTGCTTGGGAGGCAGATACGGGTCACAACATCAGAAGTGGTAAAGCAATTGGCATGATCGCCCGCAGGTTTGTAGCAATGTCAGTCGCAACCCTGCGATGGGCGTAACCATCGCCTGACCAATGCGGAAATGCAGGACGGGGGAACGACGTGCTCGGTGTGGACTGGAGCTTCATCCAGGGGCCGCCCTCGGCACTGGTCTGGAACCTGCTGGCCGTTGGCGCTAGCCCTTGCGATGCTGAAGCTCAAGCGCCAGCCGCTGGCCTCGATCGGGCTGCAGCGCCTCAACTGGGCGATGCAGCCTCGTGGCGTCCATGATCATGCATCTGCTGGGCAATTCGCTGTTGCTGAATGCCGCGCTTGCCGGTTGCGCAGCTTAGGCCGCCGCGTCGAATGCCACTCTTGCCTGGTCGATCCGGGGATGGTTCTTCGAGGCCCAGTCGATCAGATATCCCACCGGGACGATGATGGACTGGCCCAGCGGGGTCAGCCGGTATTCAACTGCGGGCGGCTTGGTGTCGAAAACCTGGCGCGCCACCATGCCGTCGCGCTGCAAGGTCCGCAGCGTCTGGGTCAGCATCTTCTGTGAAATATCGGGCACTTCGCGGCGCAGTTGATTGAAGCGCTTGGGGGCGTCGGCCAGCGTCATCACCAGCAGCATGCTCCACTTGTCGCTGATACGGTCCAGCACGCCGCGTACCGGGCAATCGCCCAGCGGCAGGCCGGCGGCCTCGTTCCAGCGCTGCACGAACAGGGCTGCAGTTGCGTCGACTGCATACATGGCGGTTACCTCCAGGTGACGTTATGCGGCAAAGGTGCCTCCTTTCCGACCCGCCGTGGGTGTACTAGATAGCACTCTCTTTTCGATACTTACTCTCCGCTGGCCATCAGTTCAAGCGGGGCAATCAGGAGATGCAGATGACACAATTCAAGGACAAGACGCTGCTGGTTACCGGCGCCTCGGGGCATTTTGGCCGGCTTGCCGTGGCGGATTTGCTGGAACGTGGCGCAACCCACGTCGTGGCCGGTACCCGTGACCCGTCCCAGTTGGAGGATTTGGCCGCGCGCGGCGTCGAAGTCCGCCGCCTCGATTTTGACGATGCGGCATCGTTGGCAGCAGGCTTTGCCGGGGTTGATCGGGCCCTCATCATCAGCACCGTCGCCGATAACCGCACGGTTCAGCAGCGCGCGGCGGTTGCGGCGGCCGCTGCCGCTGGGGTGCAGCACCTGGTCTATACCTCCGCGCCCAACCCGCGCCCCAATGCCAGCGGCGGCGGCATTGCCGACCATTTCTGGACCGAGCAGGCCATCGCTGCCTCCGGCCTCGATTTCACTCTGCTACGCAACAATATCTATGCCGACATGACGATTTTCGGCGCGGCATCGGCACTGGCGAGCGGCCAGTTGTTCGACGCCACTGCCGGAGCCGGGCGCAACTACGTCACCCGCGCCGACGCCGCCCGCACCGCTGCCGGTGCGCTGCTGGGGGCTACCGGCAAAGAAGTCTATGACGTCACCGGTCCGGCGCCGGTGACCCAGGAAGAACTCGCCGCTCTCTATACCCAGCTGACCGGCAAGCCGGTGGCGCGGGTGGGTTTGAGCGGCGAACAACTGCTTGGTGGCCTTGCCGCAGCGGGCGTCCCCAGTTTCATGGCGCAATTGCTGGTGGCCTTCGACCTCGATGCCGCCGAAGGCTACCACGCCGTCTCGACCGACACGGTGGAGCGCTTCTCCGGCCGCAAGCCGCAGGCCCTGGCCGACTTCCTCGCGGCCAACCGCGCCGCCCTCGGCTAAGCCCTCCCGCGCGCTGTGGGAGCAGGTGTGGGGGTGAAGGGGTCGCACCAGTGCGGCACTCACCCCCCGCCCAAACGTCGCCCCGGGCGCGGATCCGCCAGCACTGCCTCTGGCTGAGACAGCGCCCGTTATCCGCCCTGCCTGCAGCGCAGGCGCTCGGGCAGTCTCGCCCGCAGACCCGCAACCAGCTGTGCAAGCCGGACCAAGCGGTGCTCGCGCTGCTGGACGCCTCTCCCGCAACCCCGTACCAATCACCACAGGGAGCGCGTTGGGGAGAGTTGCACGGTGTCTGAAGGGTCTTTGCGCCGTCGCCTGTGGGCGCGGGTCGTGCACGATCGCTCGATTGGCTTCGGCTTTGAGCATATCGGGCTGACCACGCTGCGTTTTCCCCGCATCATGGCCCTGGTCGCCCTGGCGTTCACCCTGCTCTGCTTCACCCAATTGCCGCGGGCCAATGTCGACGGCAATTTGCTGCGGGTCTATGCCGATTCCGGCCATTATTACGACGCCTATGAGCGGCTGTCGGACACCTTTGGCACCTTCGAGAACGACATCTATCTGCTGGTCAGCTCGCCGACGCTGACCGAGCCAGCCACGCTGGAAAAGGTGCGCGAACTGGCCTTCGATCTCGAGCTCAACGAGTTCGCCGTCGGCACCATGTCGCCGTTCTCGCTGCGCAAGCCGGTCGGCAATGGCGGCTCGATGCCGGCGGTGCCCGAGGGGATGACCGATGTTGACGAGGTCGCGCTGGCGCTGACCGATCTGCAGCAGAACGATCCGATGATGCGCAATCTGATCAACCCGGACCTGACCGGCATGGTGCTGATCATGTTCCCCAATCAGGCGATGACCCGGGGCGACGGCACCAAGGCCATGCTGGCCAGCCTGCGCGACATGCTGGCCTATTACGAGGGCGGCGACCTCGAGATCGAGCTGACCGGGCCGCCGATCTGGACCTCCGAAATGCTCAATGCGGCGGTTGATGACCAGATCAAGTTCACCGTTTACGGTTTTGCCCTGGGCGCGGTGATTGCGCTGTTCGCGCTGCGCTCGCTCACCGGGGCGCTGCTGGTCGCGGCCACCCCGTTCGTCGCGGTGATGTGGTCGATGGGCACGGTGCTGATGCTGTTCGGCTCGTTCTCGTTTCTGACCATTATCGTCACCACGCTGGTGCTGGTGATGGCGTTTGCCGAGTCTATGTTCTTCATCTTCAACTGGCTGGCCTATTGGCGCGATGGCATGGAGCCGCACAAGGCGGTCGATGCCACGCTCAAGCTGGTCGGCCCGGCCACGGCGCTGACCACGCTGACCACGCTGGTGGCCTTCGCTTCGCTGTATTTTTCGCCCGGCCAGGGCGTGCAGGAGTTCGCCATAGCCGGCGCCGTGGGCAGCGCCATCATGTTCGTCTGCCTGATGACCGTCATGCCCCTGCTGCTCAAGGCGGCGCTGCACCTCGGCTTCAGGCTGCCCAGGCCCCCCAGTTTTGCCCTCAATGCCCCCGTGCCGCTGGCCTGGTTCCTGGCGACCCGCTTCGGGCGGCCGATCACCGTGCTGTCGGCGCTGCTGGTGCTGCTGCTGGTGGTGCCGTATTTCCTGATCCAGCCACGGTTCTCGTTTGAGGATTTCATGGCCACCGATTCCAATGCGCTCAGTGCAGCGGCGGAAATCGATCAGGGCGTGGGCGGGGTGGCGCCGCTCTATGTGCGGGTACCGCTGCGCGACAATGACCCCAATGTCGGCGCCCGGGACATCGAGACGCTGCGCCGCGTGCACGCGATCGTCGAGGCCGAACTGGGTGACAACAAGGTCATCTCGGTGGCCAGCATGTCCAACTACACCGATAGCGGTTTCAGTCGCGAGGAGGTGCTGGATTCCATCGGCCCCTTCATGAAGCGGCGCTTCGTCACCGATGACGGCACGCAGGGCCTGGTGACCGGCTTCATGCCCACCATCATCCAGAGCGACGCGCTCAAGGCGATGGTGGCGCGGATCGATGCCGAGCTGCTGGCGGCCGGCATTGCCGGGGCCGAGATCGGCGGCTTTCGCGTGCTGACCACCTTTGCCACCGATGACATTGTCCGCTCGCTGCAGGCCTCGCTGGCGGTCAGCGTCATCCTCAATATCGCGCTGATCGGCTTCGCCTTCGGTTCGGCGCGGGTGGCGATGGCCTCGATTGTCCCCAATCTGTTCCCGATCCTGGGCACCGAGGCCTATCTGTGGGTGAGCGGGGCCGGGCTGCAATTGACCACGGTGATTGCGCTGACCATCGCCTTTGGCATTGCCGTCAACGACACCATCCATTTCCTCAGCCACTATGTGCATGGGCGGCGCGAGGAATATCGCGATCATATCGGCGCGATCAGGAACACCCTTGAGCGCATTGGCGGGGCCATCGTCGCCACCACGGTGATCCTGTGCGTCGGCACGGCCATCGTGGCATATTCCGATCTGCCGCAGGTGGCGCTGTTCGGCCGGCTGTTCGTGCTCTCACTGGCGCTGGCGCTGATCGGGGATCTGTTCATGCTGCCGGCCATTCTGGTGGCCGGGGCGCGCTTCTTTCAGCCGCTGGCCAGGATTCGGGTCCGCACCGCCGACCACGACGCCACACCCGATGATCCCGCCGGCGATACGCGCACGGGCCGCCTGCTGCCACCGGGCTGACTGCCGCTTGCGAGCAAATGGCGGGGGCAGCTACATTGAGGGCGGCATGATTCTGGCCGGCAGCGCGCCACCAGAGCTGCGCCGCATCGGTTTGCGCCCCCGCATGGCCGGGCCATGCTTTAACTGGAGATGTGACGCGATGAACGGTTTTTATCAGCTGACCCGGGCGATTGCCGCCATCGGCCTGCTGGCCATGGGTGGTGCGGCCGCCGCCCCCGCCTATGCCGGCCCGGCCGAACTGGCCCTGCTGCAATCCTATCTGGGTGATTGGCGCGGGCGCGGCGTGCTGGTGGGCGCCAATACCGAAACCGTTCTGTGCCGCCTGTCGCTCAAGCCAGGCAATCAGGACAAGGTCAATTACAGCGGCCGCTGCAGCCTGGCCGGCACCCAGCTCTCGGTCGCGGGCACCATGGCCTATATCGCCGCCAGCAAGCGCTACGAGGCGGTGATGAGTTCGAACGCCACCTTTACCGGCGTTGCCATCGGCCAGAAGCGCGGCAATGGGCTGATCTTCAATCTGCGCGAACGCGACCAGGATGAAGAGGGCAAGGAACTGGCGATCACCGCCCAGATCAATCTGGCGCGCGACGCCATCAATGTGGTGTTTGAAGTGATCTATGTGGAGAATGGCGACAGCCTGCGCGCTGACGTGCCGTTCAGCCGATAAACGGTACAGCCGCGCATTTTCATCGCAAAGACGAAGAAGTGTTAACGGGCGCTGGCTAAGTTGACGCGGTCCTGAACACCGAGTCCCCCTATTGACCAGTCAGCACGCCATTCATGCGCGATGGGCCCCGTCCCAGACGGAGACCGCGCCCCCCGATCCGCTGCTGTCGACCTTGCACCGGCTGCGGGTGCTGCTTGGCGTCGAAAGCGCCAGCCTGACCCGGGTTGACGCGGACAGATTGCGGGTGCTGGCGGCAGTTGGCGCGACAGACCTGCTGACCGACCTGCAGCCGCTGCAACTGCAGACCCTGCGCCACACGGGACCGCTGATTATTGCCGACACCACCAGCCTGGACACTGCCGCCCCTGTGGCGCGTTTTTATGCCGGCCTGATCCTGCCTGCCGGCGACCCCGGCGCCCCGCTGCTGCTGAGCCTGGTCGATAGTCAACCCCGCAGCCCGGCCATGGCCTATAGGCTGGCGGCCCTGGCTATTGACGTCGCCAGTGCGGCCACCATCGCCCGCCAGGCCGGACAGATCACGGTGCTGCGGAGCGAGCAGGAACAGGAACGCGAGATGTTCAATCGCGCCTCCCAGACCGCCAGAATCGGCGTCTGGGCCTGCGATCTGGCCGATAACAGCCTGACCTGGACCGACAGTGTCTATGATCTGTTCGAGCTGCCGCGCGGCGCACCCCTCGAGCGTGCAGCAACCGTCGACTGCTACACGGCGGCATCCCGCATCGCCATGGAAACGGCGCGCGCCAAGGCTATCGCCGAGTGCAGCGATTTCTGCGTCGACGCGGAAATCATCACTGCCAAAGGCACACGCCGCTGGATGCGGCTGACCGGTTCGGTCGAGGCGCACGATGGCGTGGCCCGGCGCATTTTCGGCATGAAGCAGGACATCACCGAAGAAAAACTGCTCGCCGACCGGACCCGCTATCTGGCCGAAACCGATGTGATGACCGGACTGGCCAATCGCAGCCAGTTCCAGAACCAGCTCGCCGACCTGAGCGGCGTCACCCATGGTGCCCCCGTCACCAGCCTGCTGTTGATCGACCTCGATGGCTTCAAGCAGATCAATGACACCCATGGCCACGCCGTGGGCGACGACTGCCTCAAGGAGGCTGCGGCGCGGCTGGTCGCCTGCTGTCAGGGCGCCGCATTGGTGGCCCGCATTGGCGGCGACGAATTTGCCGTATTGCCGGCCGGCGATCATGGTGTGGCCGATCTCGACGCCTTGGGCCAGTGCATCGTGCATGCGGTGGGCGGGCCGTATCTGCGCAACGGGCAGACCATTACGCTGAGCGCCTCGGTCGGGGTGGCCCTGAACACCGGCGGTTCGCCCGAAGACCTGTTCCGCAAAGCCGATATCGCGCTCTATGCGGCCAAGGCGGCCGGACGCAATACGATGCGCCGGCACGCCGACTGATCTGGTTGACCGGAACGGGCAAAAGGGCCGCTGATGCGACCCCTTTGACATGTTCTGCTCGGCGGTGAAGCCCGGAGCGAATGGGCCCCACAATGGCTCCACTGTTTCGCTCGAAACGGCGACCGTCAAAGAGCTTGAGCGATTTCGCCGTCTCTGCGAAACGGTGATATGTCCTAGAACGGAATATCGTCGTCCATGCCGCCGGGCTCGAAGGCCGGGGCGTTGGCCTGCGGCCGACGGGCGCCGCCGCCACCGGCGCCACCACCGGTGCCTCGGAAGCCGCCACCATCGTCGCCGCCGCCGCCGCTGTCGCCACGACCATCAAGCAGCGTCATGTTCGAGTTGAAACCCTGCAGCACGATCTCGGTGCTGTATTTGTCAGCGCCCGATTGATCCTGCCATTTGCGGGTCTGCAACTGGCCCTCGATATAGACCTTGGAGCCCTTCTTGAGATAGCTCTCGGCGACCCGGGCCAGACCTTCCGAAAAAATCACCACGCGGTGCCATTCGGTCTTTTCGCGGCGCTCGCCGGTATTCTTGTCTTTCCAGTTCTCGGAGGTGGCGATCGACAGATTGACCACCTTGCCGCCACTGGGCAAATTCCGCACTTCTGGATCGGCGCCAAGATTGCCGACCAGGATCACCTTGTTGACACTGCCTGCCATCGCTCATTCCTTTTTCAATTCAGTCCCGGTCTGCGTGGTCGCGGGACGCTTACTTACCGATGGTTGCGGACCAGCCAACCCCGGACGCGGCTGCTTGATCGGAGTCCGCATGCCGCACTGTTCTAGCGCTTCGCCCGGCCGGGCGCGCGCCTGAACAGCATGTTTTAAACACCTAAGAAACGACTGCCGCTGCCCAATCGCACCTTAGGTTCATGCTATGTTCTGCTGCGGATAATTGTCAAGCGTCCCGTGCCAGCCGGCGCGGGACGCTTGACGGCGCGGGATCAGGCTGGCTTGAGCGCCTGGGCGCAGGCGTTGGCAAGGTCACGATTGGGCGCGTCGGCGCCCAAAGGCGTCGCCCACCCCGCTTTTTCGATGATGCCGCGTCGGGCATAGGTCGAGGCTTTGCCCAGCTCGGCCATCACCGCCACGCGGTTGCTGTCGCTGGTGGACTGCTCCACGCAATAGGGGGTGAGGGCCGCGGTGACATCGCTCGCCGATTGTTTGGCTGCAAGCTCTTGGGCGCTACCGCCAGTGACCCAGCCACCCCAGCTGAAGCCAATGATGGCAAGGGCAACGGCACCGGTCGCCGCACCGTAAAGTGCGGGTTTCGTCCATTCGGGAATTTGCATGAAAGTCCGATCTATATCGGTAAAGGCCGCAGTATTGCGACCACGGCAAAACCCTAACATGGCTGGCGCCCGAGCGCGAACTTGCGGCCAAAGCAAGGCAGACGCCCCCTGCCTCACGCTGCTGACACAGCTTGTCAGCAGCCCTGCCCCAATGGCAGAGCCACTCATGGGAAATCGCGCATGGACAATACCAATCGTTCCGGCTCTTTGCCTTGGGGTGAAACGGCATGTCGCGCTTGACCGAATCTGTATTGTTCCTCTTATGTTCCAGGTGTTATATGCCGCTTTGGCAAGGTGGAGTGGACACGCTAAGGTGACTGCAGCGCCGGGCCGCCATGCGCGGAGCCGACTTGCGGCAGTGGCCCGCAATGCCTATTTTCTGGAGCTTCCCGCCCTGCCGACGACCGTTTGACCGCTGTGCTGCCAACACTCTGGCGCACCGAGCCATGGACTTGATTGATGACGCCAAAGCCCAGCCTGAACCGAGAGATCATCGTGCGCGGTGCCCGCGAGCACAATCTCAAGGGCATCGACCTCAAGTTGCCGCGCGACAGCCTGATCGTCATGACGGGCCTTAGTGGTTCGGGCAAGTCCTCGCTGGCTTTTGACACCATCTATGCCGAAGGGCAGCGCCGCTATGTGGAATCGCTGTCAGCCTATGCGCGGCAATTCCTCGAAATGATGCAAAAGCCCGATGTCGAGCACATCGAGGGCCTGAGCCCCGCCATTTCCATCGAGCAGAAGACCACCAGCCGCAATCCGCGCTCCACCGTCGGCACGGTCACCGAGATCTACGACTATCTGCGCCTGCTGTTTGCCCGCGTCGGCGTGCCCTATTCGCCCGCCACCGGTCTGCCCATTGAGAGCCAGACCGTCACCCAGATGGTCGACAAGACTCTGGAACTGCCTGAGGGCACCCGGGTCTATCTGCTGGCGCCCATCGCGCGCGGTCGCAAGGGCGAATACAAGAAGGAACTGGCCGATCTGATGCGCAAGGGCTTCCAGCGCGTCAAGATCGATGGCGAGTATCACGAGATCGAGGATGCCCCTGCCCTCGACAAGAAGCTCAAGCACGACATTGAAGTGGTGGTCGATCGCCTGGTGATCGGGCCCGATATTGCTGGGCGGCTGGCCGAGAGCTTTGAAACCGCACTGAAGCTGACCGATGGCATCGCGCTGATCGAATTTGCCGACCAGAAGAACGAAGACGGCACGGCACGGCAGCAGACGTTTTCAGAAAAATTCGCCTGCCCGGTCTCCGGCTTCACCATTGCCGAGATCGAACCGCGCCTGTTCTCGTTCAACAATCCCTTTGGCGCCTGCCCGGTCTGTGACGGCCTGGGCACCGAGCGCAAGATCGACGCCGACCAGATCGTGCCCGATTCCAGCCTGTCGATCCGCGCCGGGGCCATCCTGCCCTGGTCCAAGACCAGTGCGCCCTATTACATTCAGACGCTGTCGGCGGTGGTGAAACTGTTCGGCGCCTCCACCGAGACGCCGTGGAGCGACCTGCCGTTCGAGGTGCAGCATGCGGTGCTGTATGGCACCGGCCGCGAGAAGGTCGATTTCGTCTATGACGATGGCCTGCGCCAGTACAAGACGTCCAAGGCCTTTGAAGGTGTCATCGGCAATCTGGAGCGGCGCTACAAGGAAACCGAAAGCGCCGGCATGCGCGAAGAGATCGAAAAATACATGTCGGCCAAGCCCTGTATCGCCTGTGGCGGCT